>NZ_JAMBDM010000029.1:0-56836 GCF_025142895.1 Paenibacillus sp. p3-SID867 | reverse complement strand
TCCAAGGAGGAAAGATGCTGATTACCTTGACCTGATACGAGCAGGGCTACAAAAGCACCTTGCCTATTTTTTGTCGAAAGTCACTTCCGGTGTCGTCAATTTATCATAAAAATCCACAATTTTGTCTTTATCGTCCGAAGCACGGAGGGCCATGGCGGAGCGTGGATGTTCATCCAGGGTGCCTGTAATCATGTAAGGCATGATATAACCCCACTCTTCTTTTTCACGAAGTGGAATCATGTAGCGCTCGATAATATCCAGTACCGGACGCAGCTCATACTTGGTGCCTTTCAGATGGGTAACCAGAAGCTCGGTCGGACAGTTGCCGGCCGCACGTCCCATCCCGTATACGGATGCATCCAGAAGCTCAACGCCAAGATCTGCAGCGACCAGCGTGTTGGAGAACGCCAGCTGCATGTTGTTATGGGTATGAACGCCCAGACGTTTGTTCGGCAGATGTGTCTTGAACTTATTCACAAGGTATTCCATATCTTTATGATCAAGGCTTCCGTAAGAATCGACGATATATACAACATCCACGACGCTCTCCCTGATCAGCTCAAAAGCTTCCAGCAGTTCGTTCTCCATTACGTTGGAGAGGGCCATAATGTTGAGCGTAGTCTCGTAACCACGATCATGGAAGGTCTGTACCAGCGCAAGCGCCTTATCCACGTCTTTAATGTAGCAAGCGACACGGATGAGATCCAGCAAGCTTTCCTCGCGCGGCAAAATATCGTCTTCATCCACACGGCCGATATCTACAAGCGCGGACAGTTTGGTTTTACCTTTATGAGGAATGACTTCTCTGAGGAATTCATCATCCAGAAAACGCCAAGGGCCCGCCTGATCAGCGCCTTTCAGCAGTTTAGGCGAATTTTTATAGCCGATTTCCATATAGTCCACGCCAGCCTCATTTAGGCCCGCATATAAATTTTGTACGAATTCTACACTAAAATCCCAGTTATTTACCAGTCCGCCATCGCGAATGGTACAGTCTACAATCTTTGTCTGACTACTCTTAATCATCTAAGCTAAACTCCTCTCGGCAATTTTTCTCTTCATCATACTTGAATGCCGGTTGAAAAGTAAAGCAAAAACGTCCGAAGGACGGACGTTATTCAAAGGGTACGGGACGGCCGCTGTCTCTTCAATTCATAACAAACGCTTCAATTGGCGACCTGGGCCTGCTTGAGTATCCAGTCGGTGATGGTGCGGACGAGCACGCCGGTTGCCCCTTTGGGATCCACGCCCCTCTCCTTGGATAGGTATGCCGTACCTGCTATGTCAAAATGCACCCAAGGCAGCCCATCTGCAAATGTCCCCACAAAAAGACCGCCCGTTATCGTCCCGCCTTCTCGGCCCGTTTGATTTCGCAAATCCGCCACCTCACTCTTCAATTTATCCCAGAACTCCGGATAGGATGGCAGCGGCCATATTTTTTCGCCGGCCCTACGGGAGGAGGCAATAAGCTCCTGCAAAAAAGTCTCATCATTGGTTACGGCCCCAGTGGCGATATCCCCAAGAGCCGAAACGACGGACCCCGTCAATGTAGCTACGTCAATCAAACGCGAAGCTCCAAGCTGCTTGGCATAGGTAATTCCGTCCGCAAGTACGATACGGCCCTCGGCATCCGTATTCAATACTTCGATGGTGCGGCCGCTCAGTGTCGTGACGATATCGCCGGGTTTAAAGGCACTACCGCTCATCACATTCTCCGCTGTCGGAATCACCATCACTACATTTACTCTGGGGCGAATCCGTCCTAACGCTTCCATAACGCCCAATACGGTAGCTGCCCCGCCCATATCACTGATCATATCCTCCATTCCAGATGCCCTCTTCAGCGATACGCCACCGGTATCAAATGTAACCCCCTTGCCAACAAGTCCGACAACATCCTCCCACGTCTCCCGTCCCTGATAACGGATCGCGATCATGCGCGGTGGATGGATGCTGCCTTTGCCTACAGCCAGGAGGCCGCCCATACCCTTCTCGTCTATGGCGTCCTCGTCCAGTACCTGGGCTTCGAAGCCATACCGTTTCGCCAACTGAAGCGCCTTCTGGGCCAGGTCTTCCGGCAGCAGCATATTGCCGGGCAGATTCGTCAGGTCTCGTGCCAGGCAGGTTGCTTCTCCAATCGCTGCGCCTAATGACATTCCCTTCGTCCACCCTGCTTCAAATTCTGAATCCATATCGCCTTCTATATAATAGAGGATTTCTTCTAAATTCGTTGGCTCGGAAGCATCACGCTTATAATGCGGCTTCCGATAGCTTCCGAGGATAAACCCTTCAGTTAAAGCCTGAGCAGCATCTTGCGGAGTCTGTTCGGCGGTAAAGTTAACCATCGTATTTGGAATTTGAATGGCGGCACTGCGTACACCCGATCTCCCGGCTGCTTTAACTGCCTGTGCTGCAAGCAGCCGCAGCTGCTCGGATGTCAGAATTCCTTCGGGACGGCCCAGCCATATTAACAAGCGTGCTCCGCCTTCGATGCTCTCGGGCCATACGAATGACCGATTCGGAGTGCCATCAAATAACCGATTCTCGACCAACTGTTTGAGCAGTGGATCCCAGGACTCGGAAATGCCGCCTTCCGCCGCTTGTTTTTTCGTAACGGGAACCATGATGGCATCGGTATGCACTTGCCCGGATGATAAACTGCCCTTTAATGTCCACTTCATGCGTTTTATCTCCTCCTAAAAAAGAAAAAGCCATTCCATCGGAACAGCTGCTCTCGTATTCATTTCAGGCACGTATTGTACAAACTTAGACTTCCGGAACGTCCAGCTTGGGAAAAGTAATCACAAACTCCGTTCCGGCACCAACCTGGCTATCCACGGCAATCGAACCGCCATGGTTTCTGATGATACTGTAACTTACGGATAATCCGAGCCCCGTTCCACTCTCCTTCGTTGTGAAGAACGGGTTGAACAGGTGGTTCAGTGTATTCTGATCCATGCCGCCGCCGTTATCCGATATGCAGATGTTGATATGTTTCCCCGTATCACGGGCTGAAATATCAATCACGCCGGTGATGTTCTCATCGTGATGCTCATTAATCGCATCCAGGGCATTTTTAATAATATTCAGAATCACCTGTTTGATCTGCTTCACATCCACGGATATAAACGCAGGCGGGGTCTTATCGGTATGCAGATTAATCTGGCATCCCTTCATTAAGGCTTCACTTTCAGTTAGCAGAACAACTTCCTTCAATAAAGAGGATACGGACACAATCTTGGTTTCTGGAGCCGAGGGTTTGGAGGAATTTAGAAATTCATATATAATATCATTCGCACGATCGATCTCCGTAAGTATAATTCTGGCATACTCGTCCTTACCTAAACTTACGAGATGCGGACGAAGCAGTTGGATGAAGCCACGGATGGAGGTGAGCGGGTTGCGTATCTCATGGGCAATGGAGGCCGAGATTTTTCCCAGCATGGCCAGCTTATCGTTCTGATAAGCGGTTTGCTCAATTCGTTTGAAGTCGGAGACATCCTTCACGCTGATCAGAAAATCGCCTTCCATCTGGTCCCCATAAGTCATCGTGATCAGCCACGATCGGCCATATTCATCAACCAATTCATGAAATCTCTTGCGGTGGAATACCGTTTCCCGAAAAATGCGAAGTATTTTTCTCTTCTTAAATCTGGAGAGCTGGGGATGTCGCAATAGTTGGGTCAGCGTACAGCCAGTCAGCGATTTACGGGATACACCTAACAATTTTGCCATCTGTACATTAACAAATGCTAACACACCGTCACTATCAAAGAGGATGATCCCGCTGTCGAGATTCTCCAGTATGTTCTCATACTTGTTCCTAATAAGCTGGCTGGAATGAAAAGAACGAATTGCCTGCAGCTCAGATTCACGGATTTGACTCAACAAGATGGCTCCCCCTTTTCATGAAAAGTTGAACTCACCAAACCGACAAAAAACCTTGCAAACATCAGCTTGTCCGCCTTT
This sequence comes from Paenibacillus sp. p3-SID867, assembly GCF_025142895.1. Taxonomy (NCBI): domain Bacteria; kingdom Bacillati; phylum Bacillota; class Bacilli; order Caryophanales; family Paenibacillaceae; genus Paenibacillus; species Paenibacillus sp. p3-SID867. The sequence continues at coordinate 52,867 of NZ_JAMBDM010000029.1, read as the reverse complement.
GAATCAGAAGCAGCCCGAATCTGCTTCCTTCCATGATAGTCATCGAGACAAAGAAACGTCAATCAGAAATCCTGTCGAAAAATGGGAAATTGCATAAAAATACCATACATCGTGCTTATGTATTTCTGCTTATGTAGTGTATCTAACACCTAATTCCAAACAACAAACAACTAATATAAACATTACCCCCTTTTGTATGATTTGAAACATTAAAAAAGCCCCGGGTACTCACGAGGCTTTATTAATTCCTGGATTAAGGCTGCTTCTGGAGCCGGAGCCTGCGCTGACTCATCACGGCAAGCCGTCTTTTCAGTTCGCCCTGCCACTTCTCATCCTCCATCCATTTGGCAACCACCAGGAGATCTAACGACATATCAATCTGACTCTGAACCACCGTTAGCGGATCCTCCGACTCCCGGTTGACAACATTTTCAAAAATCGCATCCTCATCTTCCATCACATAATCCTGAAAATCCACCTGGGATGCTCCGTCACCATGGGCATATTCAGCTAATATTTCATACTCATTCTCAACCCGATGATGTACCTCCACGCGATGGCAGACCGGACAAGACAGCAGGGGAACATTATGTACTTGAGTGCGATAATGCTTCAGTGTACCCTTTGTACCCATCATACTAGCCCCACAGCAAAAACTCATATCGTTCACCCTCCTTTTGTGGATTCTCAACCGTTTCAAAATATTGTATTCGCTTTCACTCCCGCTAATTCCTTCATGAAAAGAACCTCGATTAAAATTTTAGGCACGATTCCCTAAACATAAGTCCGTAAGCCTATATATTTAAATTTAAATTATATATCAACGCAAGAGCGGTTCTCTAAACAAGAGTCTTCCCCTATTTCATCCATTAAAATCAGAGGTGAAAAAACCCCCACTACCTGCACATAATGTCAGATAATGAGGGTTGCCTTAACTTTAACGAAATGGAATTACAGGTTGCTGTCGCCTGGTTTCCAGTTCATAGCGCACAATCCGCCGGATTGAAGTGCTTGAAGAACACGAAGCGTTTCTTCTACACTGCGGCCTACGTCGTTATGGTTAACAACTTGATATTTCAATTCGCCTTCCGGATCGATGATGTACAAGCCGCGCAGAGCAACGCCTTCTTCTTCGATCAGAACACCGTAGTCTCTTGCTACGTTTTTGGTGATGTCGGAAGCCAGCGGGAAGTTCAATGCTCCCAGACCGTTAGCTTCTTTAGTAGTGTTGATCCAAGCTTTGTGGCTGTGGATAGAGTCAACACTTACACCCAGAATTTCAGTATCCAATGCTTTGAATTGATCATAAGCATCGCTGAGAGCCGTGATTTCAGTTGGGCATACAAAAGTGAAATCAAGCGGATAGAAGAAGAATACGAGCCATTTGCCGCGGTAGTCGGACAGGCTTACTTTACCAAAATCTTTACCGTCTCCTGATACAGTTTCCATTGTAAAATCAGGAGCCGCTTTACCAACCAAACGTTCTGCCATGATTGAATTCCTCCTTAACATATGTAAGAAAATACGTGTATTTCCTACATGCTATGTTCCTATGAACATTTAATAGAAATGTTATCATTGAGGCTAATCAAAGTCAAGATTGTAGACGTTACTTTATTATAATTATTATAAATAAGGATTTTCTTTGAACGAATGCTTCCTCTATTAACGGATAGCCGCAGCGATCAAATCGCCCATTTCTGTCGTACTGAGCGCTTTGCTCTTATCCACAGCAATGTCTGCTGTACGATGTCCGGCATCAAGCACCTCGGCAACTGCGCGTTCAATTGCGTCTGCCGCATCCTCGTAGCCGAACGTGAGGCGGTACATCAGCGCTACGGACAGAATCGTTGCGATCGGGTTTGCCAAGCCTTGACCGGCAATATCAGGTGCCGAACCGTGTACCGGCTCGTACAGGCCGAAAGCACCCTCGCCCATGGATGCGGATGCCAGCATGCCGATGGAACCTGTCAGCATGGCTGCTTCATCGCTCAGGATGTCGCCGAACATGTTCTCGGTTACGATCACGTCAAAGCTGGACGGGCGGCGCAGAAGCTGCATCGCGCAATTGTCTACCAGCACATGCTCCAGCTCCACGTCCGGATATTCAGGAGCGATGCGGTTTACCGTTTCGCGCCACAAGCGGGACGTTTCCAGCACATTCGCTTTATCGACGGAAGCCAGCTTCTTCCGGCGCTTCTGTGCAATCTCGAAGGCTTGATGGACGATTCGCTCTACCTCCGCCGTATTGTATACGCAAGTATCTACCGCTTCTTCGCCACCAGCACCTTCGCGTCTGAATTTCTCGCCGAAGTATATGCCTCCTGTCAGCTCACGAACGACCATCAAGTCAGTGCCTTCCAGGACTTCAGGCTTCAATGTGGACGCATCCTTCAAGCAATCGAAAATGACAGCCGGACGCAGGTTGGAGAACAGGCCAAGCTCTTTACGGATGCCAAGCAATCCGGTTTCCGGGCGAAGCTCCTTCGAATTGTTGTCCCATTTCGGTCCGCCTACCGCACCAAGCAATACAGCATCGGCGCTCTTACATACATTCAACGTTTCTTCTGGCAGCGGCGTCCCTTTCTCGTCAATGGCGATGCCGCCAAACAGTGCATGTTCCGTCGTAAATGAATATCCGAACACCTCTTCGGTACGTTTAATGATCTTCTCCGCTTCAGCCACTACCTCAGGACCGATGCCATCTCCGGCAATTACCGCGATTTTCTTCGTTTCTGCCATTCTTCGTCACTCCTTAATTTATATATACACTGGTCGTATTTAATCATCTAGTTACTGTTGTAACATACTTCCCCCTTGATTGACCAAGATATAGAAACTATGAACTTAATTCGTTTTGCCTATAAGTAGGGGGAAAGTGATCAGGGAGATGGCTGCGCCGAAGAGTTGCGCAGACGCTCAAAGAGTTGTGCAGAAGCTCGAAGAGTTAATATCGCAAGAGCGACTGAATGCGAGTAAGGCTTACTTTGAGAAAGGCTCGAGGTAAAGCTTAATCGTGTGTGCTTTTGTACGTGGGTAACTTATGCGAGAGCGGCTTTAATGAGAGCAGCTTTATGCGAGACTTCGAAGACTTAATGTGAGAGGCTCCGAATACGTATCGTTCCTCCAATCGCTGTTGTCGCCGAACTTCTGGATTGTATGTTAGCGGTTGAAATTCGGCTCCAAAGGCGACCGCTTCGCTTTTCCGGAATCGATTCGTCCTCTTCGCTGCTTCGAAGCTAAGGCGATTGACAGGTCACTGGAGAAGAGCACATCTCCCTGACCACAAGGGTGGTGGGAGATAGAAGAGCCGCCCTATGTATAATCATGGGGCGGCTCTTGAAAGTAACATCTTGAAGAGATTCTCGGTTACTCCTAGTCCTGCTTGTGCTTCTTGCTTCTTGCTTCCTGCTCTTGCTCTTTAAATTTGGCCAATGAAGTAAACAGATCACTCGCAGATCGGCTTTCAGTGCAACCATATTAACGTCTCCGAACGCCGTTAGTTACATTTTTCTGCCAATACGCTACAATAGGGGTGAATTTGTCTTATACCCTAAACGACCAAGGAGTGATCATCGATTATGAAGTACACAGCTCTAGGTAAATCCGGTATGAAAGTAAGTCGTCTGTGTTTGGGGACGATGAATTTTGGTCCTGCTACGGATGAAAAGGAAGCCTTCCGCATCATGGATGCTGCGCTTGACGCCGGCGTCAACTTCTTCGATACAGCCAATGTCTACGGCTGGGGCGAGAACTCGGGGCTGACCGAAACCATTATCGGACGCTGGTTTAACCAAGGCGGGGGCCGCCGCGAAAAAGTCGTTTTGGCTACCAAATTCTATGGCTCCATGAGCGATCCTCTGGATGGTCCCAACAATGAAGCCGGGCTGTCGAGCTATAAACTTCGCCGTCATCTCGAAGCGTCGCTAAAGCGTCTGCAAACAGACCATATCGAGCTGTACCAAATGCATCACGTCGATCCTTCCGTCACCTGGGACGAGCTGTGGGGCGCATTTGAGGTTGCGGTTCATCAAGGAAAAATCGGGTATGTCGGATCCAGCAACTTTGCGGGCTGGCAAATTGCGGTTGCGCAAGCCGCAGCCCAGAGCCGTCATTTCCTCGGCCTCGTTTCCGAACAGCATAAATACAGCCTGACCTGCCGATTGCCGGAACTCGAAGTGCTTCCCGCTTCGCAGCAGCTTGGGCTCGGCGTCATTCCATGGAGTCCGCTAGACGGTGGACTGCTGGGACGCAATGCGCTTAAGAAAATCGAAGGCTCTCGCAGTGGGGGCAATGCGGAGCGCGTGGAGAAACACCGCTCGCAGCTGGAACAGTTCGCCGCACTCTGCCAGGAGCTTGGCGAACCACAGGATAACGTCGCCCTTGCCTGGGTGCTTAAGAACCCGGCGGTTACGGGACCGATTATCGGACCGCGCACGCTGGAGCAATTCGAAAGCTCCCTGCGCTCGCTTGAGATTGAACTCGATGAATCCGTAATGAAGCGTCTGGATGAAATTTTCCCGGGTCCGGGCGGAGCCGCTCCGCAGGCCTACGCCTGGTAAAATAAGGATAACATTTGAACGAAACGCTGTCTTATCCCGTTGATCAGCTGCATCAAGGCTGTATCGGTACGCTGCCATGAGAGTTAAAGGCTCGCTGCGAGTATCTGATACCAGCATTCACGGCCGGCCAACAGCATCATAAAATAAAGAAAAAGAGGAGCCGCTTTCACAGCGGCCCCTCTTTTTCTTTTGAATATCTCCTGCAGCGCAAAACGATGCGATTCAGAGCTACCATGTACTCTAAGTATGGATTACAGCGTAGCGCGCTCACGCCGGCTAAACGTTTTGCGTTTCTCGATCAGGACGTTAACCGCATCCACGTAAGCTCTTGCACTTGCTTCCAGAATGTCGGTGCTCAAGCCGCGGCCTTGCGCAGCCACGTCGTTTTGCGACAGCACGACATGCACTTCACCTTGAGCATCCTTGCCGTGCGTTACCGATTTGATGGAATAATCCGCAAGCGTAACCTCTTCGCCGGTCACCTTGTCGATCGCGTTATAGATCGCGTCGACGGAACCGTTGCCCTCGGCCTCTTCCTCAATCGTCTGCTCCGCAGTCGCAATACGAACCCGCGCCGTCGGTGTGGATTCGTTGCCGTAAGCAACAAATATCGTTTCCAGCTTGAACACTTCCGGCGTATCGATCAGTTTCTCTTCCAGCAGAGCCAGCAGATCCTCATCGGATACTTCCTTCTTCTTGTCGGCGAGCACCTTGAATTTGGCGAATGCGTCATTCACCTGTTCTTCGCTCAGCTCATAGCCCAAATCCAGCAGCTTCTCCCGGAAAGCATGACGGCCAGAGTGTTTGCCTAACACCAGCTTGCTTTCTTTGAGCCCGATAGACTCAGGCGTCATAATTTCGTAAGTCGTCTTCTCTTTCAGCATGCCGTCCTGATGAATACCGGATTCATGAGCGAACGCGTTCGCGCCGACAATCGCTTTGTTGCCCGGCACGACCATACCGGTCAGCTTGCTCACAAGGCGGCTCGTGCGGGCGATTTCCGTTAGTGCCAGCCCCGTCTTCGCTCCAAAAAACTCGGAGCGCGTCTCCAGCGCCATCGCAATTTCCTCAATGGCGGTATTCCCTGCACGTTCGCCGATTCCGTTGATCGTTCCTTCGATCTGATCGGCCCCGTTTAAAATGGCGGCAAGGGTATTCGCCGTCGCCATGCCCAGATCGTTATGGCAATGCGCGCTCAGCTGCACCTTCTCGATATCCGGAACATTTTCCTTCAAGTATTTGAATATAGCCCCGTACTCCGAAGGATTCAAATATCCCACGGTATCCGGAATGTTAACGACATTGGCGCCTTCCCGTACAGCCATGCCTACAACCTCGGCCATGAAATCCAGCTCCGTCCGGCCGGCATCCTCTAGGGAAAACTCCACTTTGGAAAAGTATTTCTTGGCATAACGGATCGAGGCCTGCGCCGTTTCCAGCACCTGCTGCTTCTCCATCCGCAGCTTGAACTTGCGATGAATCGGGGAAGTCGCCAGGAATACGTGTATGCATGGATCCTGTGCTCCCTGAAGCGCTTCGCGAACCGCATCGATGTCACTCTCTCTGGAACGTGACAATCCAATGACCGTGACGTCTTTAACCGCGCGCGCCACTGCGTTCACAGCAGCAAGGTCACCGGGTGACGCCGCTGGAAAGCCTGCTTCCATGCGGTCGATTTTCAACTTTTCGAGTTGAAGGGCAATTTCCACCTTTTCCCGAGTGTTCAAATTCACGCCAGGAGACTGCTCTCCATCTCTCAGCGTTGTATCAAAGATATAAATCTTTCGCATGTCGGCACCTCCTTGAAGTTTATCGCTTGACGTAAACATCCGGCGGCAGGTTGACTTAATCCCCTGCCGCCGGCTGCTTTAATCTAACGGGTCCCATGCAGCAGCACTATCATCTCATGCTCGACTGCTCCATACCCGGAAGAATTCTTATGAATTCTATATATTCTTATTTTTTGATCCAATGCATCATTTCGCGAAGTTCCGCACCAACCACTTCGATCGGATGCTCGGACTCGTTGCGGCGGGTAGCTGTCAGGAACGCACGGCCCGATTGGTTCTCAAGGATAAAGTCGCGAGCGAATTTACCTTGTTGAATATCGGAGAGGACTTCTTTCATTGCCTTCTTCGTATCTTCGGTTACCACACGAGGGCCTGTTACATAGTCGCCGTACTCCGCTGTGTTACTGATGGAGTCGCGCATGCTTGCAAGACCACCTTCATAGATCATGTCTACGATCAGTTTCAGTTCATGCAGGCACTCGAAGTATGCCATTTCCGGCGCATATCCAGCTTCAGTCAACGTTTCGAAACCAGCTTTAACCAATGCGGATACACCGCCGCACAATACCGCTTGCTCACCGAACAAGTCCGTTTCGGTTTCTTCGCGGAAGGAAGTTTCGATAACGCCTGCACGAGTACAACCGATACCTTTTGCATAAGCAAGACCGATCGCCTTGGCTTGTCCAGTTGCATCTTTCTCGATTGCAATCAATCCAGGTACGCCAAAGCCTTCAACATACGTACGGCGAACCATGTGACCTGGGGATTTAGGAGCGACCAGAAGGACATCGTTGTCTTTAGGAGCTACGATTTGACCAAAATGAACGTTGAAACCGTGGGAGAACATCAGTGCCGCGCCTTTTTTCAGGTTTGGCTCGATATCGTTCTTGTATACCGCTGCTTGCGTTTCGTCCGGCATCAAGATTTGAACTACATCTGCACGGCTAACGGCTTCGGCTACAGGAAGCACTTCGAAACCATCGTTTTTCGCTTTGTCGAACGACTTGCCTTCACGAAGACCAATGACAACCTGAAGTCCGCTGTCGCGCAGGTTTTGCGCTTGAGCATGACCTTGGCTTCCATAACCGATAACCGCGATTGTTTTGTCTTTTAACACGCTGAGTTCTGCATCTTGTTCATAATAAGTAGTAATTGCCATTTGTATAAGTCCTCCTTTGATTTTAAAGACCCTTCATGATGAGCGGGTATCTCAATAGACCGATCCCTTTTCCGATCTGCTGAGACACCCGCTCATGCCATGCAGGTGTCTAACGCTTATATTGCAATAACTTTGTCATCCGGATAAAAAGAAAAACGTAAAATCATTACGCGTTACCGCGAATCATCGCGGTAACCCCGGTACGGGAAAGCTCCTGGATGCCATACGGCTTAAGCAGCTCGATCATGGCATCGATTTTGACGGTATCGCCAACCACCTGAACCATCAGGTTGGCTGTGCCGATATCCACGACGGATGCGCGGAATGTCTCGACAACGCCCATAATTTCCGGTCTTGCCGATGGCTCGGCTTTTACTTTGATCAGGGCGAGCTCTCTGGCTACCATCGGTTTCGAGCTCAGGTTAATGACTTTAATAACATCGATCAGCTTGTAAAGCTGCTTCTCCACCTGCTCCAGCGTCGTTTCATCACCGGTGGTTACGATAACCATCCGGGACAAGCCGGATTCCTCCGACTGCCCCACGGTAATGCTCTCGATGTTAAAGCCCCTGCGTCCGAATAACCCGGATACGCGCTGCAGGACACCCGGCTGGTCGTTCACTAGTACGGCAATGGTATGTTTTGTACTCATCTTACGCATCCCCCATCAGCATTTGATCGATTGTCGACCCTTGCGTCACCATCGGATACACGTTCTCGCCTTTCTCTACAACGAATTCAACGAGGACGGGTCCCGGTGTTTCCATCGCTTCGGCCCAAGCACGCTGTGCTTCTTCTTTCGTGGTGGCACGAAGTCCTTTGACACCGTAGGCTTCAGCCAGCTTGACGAAATCAGGGCTGCCTGCCAGATCGATGTGGCTGTAACGGTTATCGTAAATGAGCTCCTGCCATTGACGAACCATTCCTAGTACCTGGTTGTTGATGACAACGATTTTTACCGGAATGTTGTTGATGGCACAGATGGCAAGTTCTTGCGAACACATCTGCATGCCGCCATCCCCGTTGATCGAAATGACCAGGCGATCCGGATGCGCCATCTGGGCACCAATCGCGGACGGGAATCCGAAGCCCATCGTTCCGAGACCGCCGGAGGTGATCCAGGAACGCGGCTGGTTGAACTTGTAATACTGAGCGGCCCACATTTGGTGCTGGCCAACGTCAGTCGTTACAATCGCTTCACCCTTTGTCGTATCGTTCAGCATTTCGATAACCCATTGCGGCTTCAGCACGGTATCTGAATCGACGTAACGGAATGGGTATTCGGCTTTCCATGTTCTGATCTGGTCTCTCCACGCATCTGCTTTCGCTGCGTACGGAACGAGCGGATTCAGCATCTCAAGCACGGTCTTCACGTCTCCGACAATCGGGATATCGGTTGGCACGTTCTTGCCGATCTCAGCCGGGTCGATATCGATATGAACGATCTTCGCATGTGGCGCGAAACCATCGAGCTTGCCTGTAACCCTGTCATCGAATCTTGCCCCGATATTGATCAGCAGGTCCGACTGCTGAATACCATGGTTCGATGTGTAGGTTCCGTGCATACCCGGCATTCCCGTCCACAGCTCATGGCCGCTTGGGAAGGCACCCAGACCGAGAAGCGTTGTCGTGATCGGAATCCCGGATTTATTCACGAATTCGTACAGCCCTTCATGAGCTCCAGAGTAAATCACGCCGCCGCCAGCAAGGATCATAGGACGCTCGGCTTCCTCAATCGCGCGGGCTAATTTATCCAACTGAAGTTTGTTAGGTACCGTCCGAGGATTGTATCCTCTCAGTTGAATTCGTTCTTCCGGCTGGAACAGCGTCGTTGCGGCGGATACATCCTTCGGAATATCGATCAGTACCGGACCTTTGCGGCCGGTTGAAGCGATATGGAAGGCTTCGTGAATCACCCTTGGCAGATCCTTTACATCCCTTACCAGATAGCTGTGTTTCGTAATCGGCATCGTGATGCCCGTAATGTCCGCTTCCTGGAAAGCGTCCGTACCGATCAGGGTAGTTGCAACGTTACCGGTTATCACAACGAGTGGAACGGAATCCATATAAGCTGTTGCGATACCGGTCACAAGGTTCGTTGCCCCCGGTCCTGAAGTCGCTATGCACACACCGACTTTGCCGCTTGCGCGAGCGTAACCGTCAGCTGCATGAATGGCGCCTTGTTCATGACGGGTCAAGACGTGATTGAAGTCCTCAAAACCATACATGGCATCGTAGATGTACAGGACCGCCCCGCCCGGATATCCAAAGACGCATTCGACACCTTCGAGCAGAAGACTCCGAAGCAAGATTTCCGATCCGGTAATCACTTCAGGCTTCAACCATTTCTCTCGTAATTGTTCTGTAGACCGCACTTCTGGAGTTTGCGCGCTCATCAGTCATCCTCCTCTCAAATATTGGCACTCTTCATTCAAGCAACAAAAAAACCTTCCGTCGCCACACCCGGAGTAACTCCGTGTGAGGGACGAAAGGTTTAGCTTCCGTGGTACCACCCATGTTTGCCCTACACTTCGCAGTGTAAAGCCTCAGCAGGTATGAAGAACACAATGAACACAGCTCTTCAATATCTGCAGTCCGTAACGTGGACTAAGACGATTCCCCCTAATAAACGCTGTTACGACTTAATGCGATAAAGTCATAACGTAGCATCTTTCAGGGAAACAGCTCCGAGGTGAGCTCGTATAAAAGGGGTTTTGGTGGTGGTTTCAGCTGATCCATCCACTCTCTGAGCAAAAGAGCCCTTTAAACTTCGTCCTCATCATTGCCGATTGGATATTTTCGTTAAAATGTTTAGAAACATTATATGATTCATTCATTCCAGAAGTCAACACATTTATTTTACTTCCGATGAAAGGTTTTCATTCACAATTGGAGCAATCCCTTCGCTTCCTTGATGCAAAACACGCTCTTAAACCCTGCTACATATGATAAATGGAGCTATCCTTAATAGCGGTGAAGGGAGGAAACAACACGATGATCCGCTATCGAAAACCGGAGCAGGATGATCCGATGATTCTACAACTCATTGAGTCCCAACTCGTCCCGCTTTCCCATATGACAAAAAAAGAGCTGGACATCATCCGCAAGGATATTCCCTCTCGATTACGACGCGGCGTGACCCTTGTTGCTTCGCCTCAGGATAACGATAAAATCATTGCCTTTATCCATTTTATGATGCACGGCGAACTGCTGTATATCGATATGCTGGCCGTCGCATCCACCGCACAGCGAAGACGGTGGGGCGTCCGATTGATGGAGCATGCCGAACGTTTCGCTGTATCCCGCGGATGCAAACGCGCCAAGGTCATGGTCGATATTGGAAACCAGACCGGCCTTAACTTTTACCGAAAGCTCGGCTACACGGTTACAAGAATCATCGAACCGAGCCGCTGTTATGAGCTAGAGAAGATTTGGTTCCTCTAATTACCAGAAGAAACCTGGCCCAAAGCCTGGCCCGAATGCGCCATACCCCGGTCCGAATCCGCCGTATCCCCCTGGGTAGCCTCCCGGATATCCACCGAATCCGCCACCATAGCCTCCACCGAACGCATAAGGTGCCGTCCCAATGGCAAGAAGGTCAAACAATGCGAGCGGAAGAATCGCCTTGGTTCTCACTTTTTTCCCCTTGGTTGCCGGTTCTACAAAAAGGCGGTTGCCGGAAACGCGTACCAGCTTGCCTGTCACCATCGTCCCGTCCTTCTTATACGCTACGATCTGTTTGCCCACATATGATTTCACTTTTGCCTTGCTGACAGGCTTGTGCATAAGATCCCTCCTCAGGTAATATACATTTCAATCTATTCCGGAAGGAGTTCCCTTGCTTGTTTCATGGCCCTTACGATGGCTAAAGATAGGTGAAAAAGCTCGTCCTGCCCAGCATTCAGCACTTAGGATCCTTATGTATGACGGACAGGAGCGAAAAATAAAAAAACCGCCGTAATATTACGGCGGTTTCTTCATACACGTATAATTAAGCGTTCACTTTTTCTTTAGCTACAGTAGCCAAGGAATTGAACGCATTCAGATCATTAACAGCCAGATCAGCCAGCATTTTACGGTTAATGTCCACGCCAGCAAGCTTCAGACCATGCATCAATTTGCTGTAAGACAGACCGTTTTGACGAGCAGCGGCGTTGATACGAACGATCCACAATTTACGGAAATTACGTTTCGTTGTACGACGATCCCGGTATGCATAAACGAGGGATTTCATTACCTGCTCGTTCGCTGTTTTAAAAATGCGGTGTTTGGAACCGAAATAACCTTTCGCAAGCTTCAATACTTTTTTATGTCGACGACGAACGACAAATCCGCCTTTAACTCGTGCCATATCAAAAGACCTCCCAATAATTGTTGTTTACTATTTCAAGTTAGCCAGACCTTGCTTCAAACGTTTAACATCTCCAGGCGCCATAACTGGGCTATTGGACAATACGCGCTTCGCACGCTTGGATTTGTGGGAAAGCAAGTGGTTTTTGTAAGCTTTATAACGTTTAACTTTACCAGTACCAGTAATCTTGAAGCGGCCTTTCAGGCTGCTATGTGTTTTCATTTTAGGCATTGTAGTACTTCCTCCTCTAATTTCTCTTAGGCTTTTGGAGCCAAAATCATAATCATGCTGCGGCCTTCCAATTTCGGTTGACGTTCAATGACGCAGAGATCCGCCACTTCCACCTTCACGCGCTCCAAAATCTTCTGACCAATGTTAGCATGGGTGATTTCACGACCACGGAAACGCACGGAGCATTTCACTTTATCGCCGTCTTTCAAAAACTTAACGACATTGCGAAGCTTGGTTTGATAATCATGCTCCTCAATGTTGGCTCGGAACCATACTTCTTTGATATCCACAATTTTCTGGTTCTTACGTGCTTCCTTCTCTTTCTTCTGCTGCTCATAGCGGAATTTACCGTAGTCCATGATGCGGCATACCGGCGGTTTCGCCTGAGGGGCCACGTTCACCAGATCCAGATTGAGATCAATTGCCATTTGCAGTGCTTCACGAATCGGCTTGATCCCGATTTGCTCACCTTCGGCACCAACCAAACGTACTTCCTTGGCCCGAATCTCGTCATTGATCATATGTTCCTTACTGATAGTCCTCCACCTCCAAATTACTTGTTGTTCCTGTTTGCAAAAAAAATAAAGGGATGACGGGTTAATCACCGACATCCCTATTTGATACTCATCTCACAAATGAAGTTAAATCCATTCATTGATTTCGTGATCAAACCAGCCAACACACGTCGGTCAGGTGAGAAGCGGCGCTTCTGCTTGCAATCAGATATTCTGTTTAACAGACTACGATAGTATAACAGGTCATCCTATCTTCTGTCAACACAGATGCAATATAAATATTGGATTAGCCTTGTTTGCTTTGAACTTCTTCAAGGCGTACAACCCGGGTATGCTCCGTATGACTCCACTGCTTGTTGTTCTGCGTGAAGAACGCATACACCGTGATAGGATACCACGACAGCAGGTAAATCGGGAACAGCACCAGATACATATACACTTTCTTGTATTTCACCTTCTCCAGAATCATCGCGATCATAAACGTGAACACATTCGCTGCGATCGCTGTAAAGCTAAGCCAGAGCGGTAAATATCCATACAGGTTCGCGATATTCGGACCATCGAAGAATGAGCTGTCAACCCATATGATGGCCGTCAACAAGAAAGTCAGCAGTACGATGTAAACGTTGACTCCGTACAATGCCAAGTCCAGCTTCACGAGGCTGCGTTCTTTAATGGCACGCCACAGCAGCGGGAAGAAATAACGGCGGGCAACCGTAAAGTGACCCTGCATCCAGCGCAGACGTTGTCTGGCGGAAGCCTTAAACGTAAGCGGCTTTTCGTCAAATACCTTCGCGTCATAGTTGAACTTCGGATACACGCCGCGCATAACGCTGCGCATCGTGAACTCCAAGTCCTCAACCAGACTGGTTGCGCCCCAGCCGATCTCCTTCAAGAGATTGGTCTCAAAGCACATTCCTGTACCGCCGAGGAAGTTCGCCATGTTCAGATTGCTGCGGGAAAGCTGCCACAAGCGGTTGATATACCAGTAAGACACCCCGTAAGAGGCAGTGATCCAGGAATCCTCAGGATTCTTGGTATCGATATATCCCTGGATAACTCTTGCTCCAGAGCAGAGATCATTGTTCATTTCGTTCAAGAAATTCGGAGCGGCCAGATTATCCGCGTCAAACATAACAACCGCATCATACTGGCGCGGCATTGCCCAGAGCTCTTTCAGCATCCACTCGATGGCATAACCTTTGCCTCGCAGATTTTGATTCGTGCGCACGCATGCGTTCATCCCGTGGGCACGGACGATCTCTGCAGTACGATCTGTACAGTTGTCGCAGATGACAAATACGTCGTACAGATGTTTCGGATAATCAAGCTGTTTCAGGTTCTCCATCAATGCACCGACAACCTGTTCTTCGTTGTGCGCAGCAACTAACACTGCAAATGATTTATTGGGTTCAAACTGTTGTTTCTTTTTTCTTTTGACCAGACCAAACAAAGAGAATACGAACTGGTACACACCCACCGCGGCCAAAAATAGTTGGAGCGCGATAAAGATGGCGTCTGTCATGATTCTCCGTTACCCCCTTTTTATAACCCGAGAATGTTTGTTATTTTTTTCTCTCTAAGTTTTTCGCTTTTTTTTGTTGTTGCTATGACCCTGTGACTTGTGTCTGTCCTTCTAGTAGCCTCGGTGCCGCGGGGCAACTTCGCACGTCATACACGATTTTCCACACTTTTGAATCTTTTGTCAAAACCGTGGAATGCTCTAATTTACGGAAAAACTTCGTAAAAGAGCTCAGCTTGCAATGTCGTTTGCCAGCAAGCTTCGTTTCAAACGGCTTTAGTTCTTATTTTCATCCGTTTCCTTGCTTTTTATTTCTCTTGGCTGCCCATTTTTTCTTTTTCGACTTGTCCGCCAATAAATAAACGCAACAGACACCCAAAAAGTTTCCGTTTTTCAATGCTCTTTCTCTAATAAACTTTTTGATGTCCGTTTGAATCATTGTAGCGGCATCTCATACTCAAGTCAAAAGACCACGGACCCTGATTTTCTACAAAATGCGCGCAGCTGACTAACTCCTTAAGTAGCAAGGCGCCAGCGAGAAGCTTGCCGAATAAAGTTTCCGTTTCCGGGACCAAAGTCCCTGAAACACAAGTGGAGAACGGTTGATTTCTTTTCCCAAAGTCGATATGTTAAAGTTAAAGAATAACGCTGCAGAACGGGTGAAAAGTAGTGGCTAAAAAAAGAGTCTTGCTGTTATCTGAAGGGTTCGGTGCAGGCCATACACAGGCCGCTCATGCACTCTCCAGCAGCCTGCGCCAGTTATCTCCTAGCGTACAGACCAAAGTTCTCGAGCTCGGGAGCTTCTTGAACCCTAAAATCGCTCCACTGATCATATCGGCCTACAGAAAGACGATTACAACTCGCCCGAGATTGGTCGGGTACATGTATCGCCATCAAAAGTCCTTTAATCGCTTTACGGCTTTAGCACTTCACCGAATGTTCTATACAAGCACCAAAAACGTGGTTAGACAGCTCAAACCCGACATCATTGTGTGTACCCATTTTATACCAAGCGCGGTCATCTCGCGTTTGAAACGACTGGGCATCGATGTGCCTCTGTGTACCGTTATTACCGATTATGATGCTCACGATACATGGATCAGTCCAGAGGTCGACCGATATTTCGTGTCCACGCCGGAGGTGAGGCGAAAGCTGCTCAATCGCGGGGTGTCCCAAGCCAAAATTCAGGTTACCGGCATTCCGATCCATCCCGACTTCTGGACGCATCCGAGCAAGAAGGAAATCAGGGAACGATTTCATCTGTCCGATATGCCTACCGTGCTTGTAATGGGCGGAGGCTGGGGCATCATGAATGATGAAGTGGTGCATGAATTTCTGACCCGATGGCGCGACGAAGTCCAGATCATATTTTGCCTCGGCAATAACGACGAGGGACGCGAGGAGATGGAGAACAACCCCCGGTTCCGGCATCCGAACATCCGGATTTTGGGCTTTACGCGCGAGATCGACAAGCTGATGGAGGTGTCCGACCTGCTCGTTACGAAGCCAGGCGGGATGACATGCACAGAAGGCTTGGCCAAAGGAATCCCGATGCTGTTTCATCAGCCTCTTCCGGGACAGGAAGAAGAGAACTGCCAATATTTCACCGCGCAAGGATTGGGCGAGCCTATCCACTCGCTGGAGGTTATTGCCAACTGGATAAACAAACTGCTTCATCAATACGACGTAATCCAACAGCAACGGGCGCAAAATTTGCGAGACATCGAACGATTCCATCCGATGCAAAGCGCCCGCAGCATCATCGACATGCTGGAAAACGAAAAGGTGTACTCCTAAAGAGGGAGCACACCTTTTTTTTGCGCCGTTTCCGCAAACACGTCATCGAATTGATAGATTTCCTACTATTATAATAGATGCAAGCGCTATCATCGGAGAAACTCTACTATATAGACGTTATTTACCGTATTTTTCAAGACGATTCTTATGGTAGGAAGCAAGTGCTTCCTTGCCAACGATGGCCTCGCAGCGATGTATCTGCATACCTTGACCGACGAATTTCGTCTCGTACTCAGTCATCACGTGTTCTTCGTTCAGTCCGTCCCGATGCAGATCCAGCGAAATATTCGTCATTTGCAAACCATAATCGGCAAATGCATTCAGGGAGAACTCAAAAAGCGTAACCGAATCGGTCTTGAAATGAATTTCCCCGCGCTCGTTCAGGATCTGGGAATACTTGTCCAAAAAACGCGGATGCGTCAAACGACGGCGGGCATGCTTGGCTTTTGGCCACGGATCGCTGAAGTTTAAATATAAACGTTCGATCTCGCCGGATTCAAAAACCTGCTCGACATTCTCGATATTAAACAGCGCCAGCTTCAAATTCGGCGGAGTATCGACACCGTCCTGAGCCCAGACATTGCGTCCCTTTTCGCTTGCGCGGCGAATCAGCTCGTCGTACATGTCCACCCCGATAAAATTCACATTCTGATGCTTGTAACTCATCTGGCTTATAAATTGGCCTTTGCCCATGCCGAACTCGACATGGATCGGAAGGTCATTGCCAAATAATGAAGCCCATTTCCCTCTATATTGACCGGGGTCCAAAACGACCAGGTCTTCCTGCTGCTCCAGATTTTCCCGTATACCTTTTCTTCCGCGTAAACGCATGTCATACCTCCGAAACTTTCCAAGTAAATTTAGAATGATATCCCGATACTGCATTTATTGTGACGAAGTTAATCCCAAAAGTAAAGGCCCCATAGAAAAAGGAACCTATACTCTGCTTAACGCAAAGGCTTAGGTTCCTCTTTCTTATATTTGGAATTGGGGTTCCGCGATGGTCAAACTGTGAATAGTCTACCTTTCATTGGACGTAAAATCAAACGTCTTCTCAAAGGCGGCCCGAATCTTGCGACGTGCCGAAGCCTTCACGTCCTGATCGGAGTTAAACTCCACGCCAGTAAGGGCTAAAGCTTCGTTCGGGGTAAGCTCCACAGCGATTTTATCTCTACTGTCATTCTTTACTGTCGATGAATTCATTCGTAATCACCTCACGGTATTATTGTATCCATGACGTCACACAAATATGAATCCTATCCGATATATACCCATGCCAAAATTGCTTGAATCATATTTTTATTTTTCTACTTTAAATATACCAATTATATGCAATTCATTCAAGTAACAACATATTAATTAGGCATGAAGACCTGTATATAACGCAAAGTTTTATTTTTTGTTACAATGGACATATCTGCTTAAGTAAAAGTTAAGTAACACATGTATACTTTGAGGCACGGCTATCCCTGTCTCTATTCATCTTATGCGGCTATAAAGGAGCACACATGAGTACATCACTTAGACCCGCCCCAACATTATGGGGCGACAAACGATTTCATACATGGAATTACGAGATGCGCAGCCAATTCCAGGAAAAAGTATTCAAGGTTATGCTGGATGCGGGCTTTACGTGCCCAAACCGCGACGGCACGATTGCCAAGGGCGGGTGCACTTTCTGCAGCGCCCGCGGCTCCGGTGATTTTGCCGGACGACGGCGGGACGATCTTGTTACCCAGTTCAACACCATCCGGGACCGGCAGCACCAGAAGTGGCCGAGCGCCAAATACATCGGTTATTTCCAAGCCTATACCAATACGTATGCTCCGGTAGAGGAGCTTCGGGAGTACTATGAAGTCATTCTGCAGCAGCCGGGCGTTGTCGGTTTATCGATCGCTACACGCCCGGATTGCTTGCCTGACGACGTCGTGGAATACCTGGCCGAGCTGAATGAGCGAACCTATCTCTGGGTAGAAATGGGCCTGCAAACGATCCATGATTCCACCTCCGAGCTGATCAACCGGGCCCATGATACCGAATGTTATTTGGAAGCGGTCGAAAAGCTGCGCAAGCATAACATCCGTGTCTGCACACACATCATTTATGGTCTTCCGCAAGAGGACCATGAGATGATGCTCGCCACCGGCCGCGCGGTCTCCAAGATGGATGTGCAGGGAATCAAGATCCATCTGCTGCACCTCATGCGCAAGACGCCGATGGTGAAGCAATATGAGGCGGGGCTGCTTCGGTTCCTGGAACAGGACGAATATATCAGCCTTATCGTAGATAGCCTGGAATTTTTACCTCCCGAAATGATCGTCCACCGTCTGACGGGAGACGCTCCACGGGATCTCTTGATCGGGCCGACGTGGAGTCTCAAGAAGTGGGAAGTGCTTAACGGCATTGACGCCGAGCTCAAGCGCCGGGATACATGGCAGGGTAAATTGTGGGGGGGATCCTGATGGGCTTCCTCTCGGTTTTGAGTTTTGCTCACAAGCTGGTGTCCGAAAGGCTGCGGCCTGGAGACATTGCGCTGGATGCGACGGCGGGAACCGGGGCCGATACGCTGTATCTAGCCAAATGCACAGGATCAAAGGGCAAGGTGTACGCTTTTGATATTCAGGAACAGGCGCTGCAGCTGACTCGTGATCGGCTGGACAAGGAACCGCCCGGCACCCTTGCGGAGGTTACCCTTCACCATCAGAGCCATGCCCTTATGGGAGAATGCGTACCTGAGTGCGAGCATGGCCGTATGGGTGCGATCATGTTCAATCTCGGTTACCTTCCGGCAGATTCATCAGATAAACGGATCATGACGGAAACCGCCAGCACACTGACGGCTCTGGAAGCAGCCATCGAGCTGCTCCGTCCCGGCGGCATTATCACCATCGTGCTGTACCCGGGCCATAAGGGCGGCGATGCCGAAGCGGACGCCGTGCAGGCCTGGGCGGCGGAATTGCCCCAGCACAAAGTGCAAACGATATTGTATCGTGGTCTTCAGCGTTCCGAAGCGCCATATCTCATTGCACTGGAACGGAAGAAGCCGATATGATATAAGTTCTAGGAGAGGTCCCGCACTTACATCCATAGAATATTCCAAACATGATGAAAGGTAGATGATTACTATGACAAAACCATATCCATTATTGTTCCAACCCGAATTTAAAGAGCGTGTGTGGGGTGGCCGTGCCCTGGAGCAATTCGGCCTGGATATTCCTGAAGGACATATCGGAGAAGGCTGGATGATCGCCGACCACCCGAACGGCACGACCAGCATTGTGAACGGTGAACTTGCCGGTCGCGGCCTGGATCAGGTTCGGGAGCAATTTGGACGGGAGTGGTTTGGCAGCAAAGGATTCTCCGAGGTTAACGGACGTTTCCCCCTGCTGATCAAGCTGCTTGACTGCAATGACAACCTCTCCGTTCAGGTGCATCCGACCGATGACTATGAGGGGCTTCCGAAAGGCGAGCTGGGCAAGACAGAAATGTGGTATGTGCTGGATGCGAAGCCGGACGCCAAAATCATATACGGTCTGAAGGAAGGCGTTAGCCGTGAGACGTTGAAAGAAGCCATGGAAAACGGCACGGTTATGGACCAGCTGCAAGAAGTGTCCGTAAAAGCCGGAGACACGTTCTACATACCTGCCGGTACGGTGCACGCCCTGTGTGCTGGCGTTGTAGTGGCGGAAATTCAGCAAAATTCGGATACAACCTACCGGATTTTCGATTATAATCGACCAGGCCTTGACGGTAAGCCGCGCGAGCTTCATATCGAGGACTCCTTGAATGTGACGGCCTATGAAGGATCCGGCGCGACCACGATGAGCACGGAAGGAACCGCGCCTGGAGAATGGCTTGAGCTTGCCAAATCTCCCTATTTTGTTGTCGAGAAAGGCGTTGTTAACGGTGCCTGGTCCTTGTCCACTTCCGCGGAAAGCTTCACGATCGTCGTGATATGCGATGGTCAAGGAACCCTCAGCTGGGATAACGGCTCCATTGAGTATACGTCCGGACAATGCTTCCTGCTGCCAGCTAACCTGGGTGCATATACGCTGGACGGGCAATCTACGGTTCTTCGTTCATATCTTCCATAAACAGGGTATAAAGTATTGAAATAAACCATTCGTTTTTGTGGAGGTGTTAGGCCTGAAATGCAAACCGACACGTTTACGATGCTGAATACGCAGGGCATGCATGTTTTTGTATATCAATGGCTGCCGGAGCCGGACCAACCCGTTCGTGCCATCGTGCAAATTGCGCATGGCATGTGCGAAACCGGCATACGATACGAGGAGCTTGCCGAGTTGCTTACAGCACACGGTTACGCTGTGTACTGCAACGACCATCGGGGTCATGGACAAACGTCCGGCCTTACACTTCTCGGCGATGCCGGGGAAGACGGATTCGACGGGATGATTGAAGACCTGCTGCTTCTTGCTTCCGAGCTTAAAAAGCGCCATGCTAGTGTTCCACATTACTTGATGGGTCACAGCATGGGGTCTTTTTTGACCCAAAAGATCATGTGTTCGAACGGCGAATTATTCGACGGATTCATTCTGTCCGGCACCAATGGTCCACAGGGACTGCTGGCGTTCGGTTTGAATCTGGCAGCGGCACAAATGCGCCTTCAAGGAAACACGCACCGGAGTCTGATGCTGAACGCCATCGTGTTCGGCCCTTACAACAAAGGTTTCGGCCCTATTCGCACTCCATTCGATTGGTTATCCCGGGATGAAACGGAAGTGGATAAGTATATCAACGACCCCTACTGCGGTCAGGTATGCAGCGCTCGTTTCTTCCGTGATTTCTTCAAGCTGCTATCCCAGATCCATAAACCTCAATTGATGGAATGCCTTCTTAAGGATAAGCCGGTCTACATTTTCTCGGGCGAGGATGATCCGGTCGGACACCGCGGTAAAGGCGTACGGCGGTTGATCGAAATGTACCGGAAACATGGCATCCAAGATCTTGAATACCGTTTGTATCCCGGCGGCCGCCACGAAATGCTGCATGAAATCAACCGGGATGAAGTAGCGGCACATGTTCTCGACTGGCTAGAACGACACACCTCGGAATCGCATGGGACTAGAGACGCCGCGAGAATCGAA
This sequence comes from Paenibacillus sp. p3-SID867, assembly GCF_025142895.1. NCBI lineage: Bacteria > Bacillati > Bacillota > Bacilli > Caryophanales > Paenibacillaceae > Paenibacillus > Paenibacillus sp. p3-SID867. Next base: position 31,832 of record NZ_JAMBDM010000029.1, on the reverse strand, counting down.
ACGCGTATGTAAAAGAATGATGCAGGACGAATTAATAAGGGGGTGTCCCAAAAGGTCCATTAACCTTTTGGGACACCCCCTTATCTGTTGTGACGCTGTGCATATCCATCCTTAGTAAATGTAAACCCTTTTTAATTCGACAAGCTATTCGTCAAGTAAGTAAACCTACTTAACAGAAAGCCCAGCCCCTTACTCTTCCTCGTTCGGCGTGCGATCGATGATCAGCTGCGTGACCTCGGTGTACTCGCCATGGTCTACTTCATCCTCCGTAGCCTCTTCGCGCAGATCATCATTGGTTTCCATACCCGGCGCAATGGTGGGCTCATCCTGCGGGTGCTGTTCCCGCCCCATCTGTTTCCCGTTCATAAACATCCCCTCCTCATCGGTTGATGCGATTAGAATACCGATCCCCAGGGTGTTTTATTCCGGGAGGCCTCAGGATACAGTCCGTTAATGATACGAAAGGGGGCGTGATCACAGCTTCAATCCAATCAGTCCCTATGAGTCCCTACCGATCCATGATCCTTAGAAGAAAGTTATCTCACCCAAACGGCAAGCCGCTCACATCAAGTTCCGGTAAGGAGTTGTCCTTCGCTAACTCTACTTTGCCTGCTTCGCTAACTCCACAGGCATCGTGTAGTACTGCGGCTGTCCTGTTTCGTTCTGCTGATACAACACCAACAGCATCGTTGCATGGTCCGAGCTGTCCGGGAGTCCAGTGCCACCCTGGATGGCATCGCTGAGGTTAAATGGCAGCACCTCGATCATCGCATGTTTCTGCAGATCGCGCTCCGTGATCCCCAGATCGGCAAAACCGTCGGACAGGGCCGCAGGCTCCTCTACGATTTTGCGGACATTGGCGGTCCATTGCGCTTTATCCTGGGTATGATCCCACCATATTTTCCGAGGCTTATACTTATGGCCCAGGAAATAATCGAACTTCATGAGACCGGAGACAACGTCCATATGCGGGGTCTTCCGATCTTCAAGGAAAGCCGTTAAACGCGTAAACAGGTCCTCGAGCTGATGGCCGATTTTTTGCCAGCCCTGTCCTTCCCAGTAGTCTCCAAACTCTTGGAAGAAATCAAACGGCGAAGTAAACTCATGCTTCATCAAATAATTCAGGGTGTGATCCATCCGGTGCGCATTCCAATACTTCTCCAGCACATCCTCCAGTCTCTTCAATCGGACGATATCCGAGAACGGAAGCACGTCGCTGCCGAGGATCTCATACGGAGCATGATCCATGTAGGTGTAATTATACTTGTCCGCATCGATCCGCAGCCCGGTTCCGCGGAGCATCTTCAGGAAGCCTAACTGCAGCTCTTCCGGTCCAAGCGCAAATACGTCGTTAAACGTTTTGCGGAATGTATCGTAATCCTCTTCCGGAAGGCCTGCGATCAAATCCAAATGCTGATCGATTTTGCGGCTGTCCTTGATCATGGTCACCGTGCGCGACAGCTTGGTGAAATTCTGGCGACGCTTCACCAGCTCGTTTGTCGGATCATTGGTCGACTGCACCCCGATTTCAAACCGGAAAATGCCGGGAGGCGCATTTTTCGCCAAATAATCCAGCACCTCGGGACGCATAATATCCGCCGTGATCTCAAACTGGAATACGCAGCCGCCATGGTTCTCAATCAGAAACTCGAACATTTCAAGCGCGTAATCCCTCTTGATGTTAAAGGTGCGGTCTACGAACTTGATCAATTTCGCTCCGTTCTCGATCAGGTAGAGAATATCCGCCTTAGTCCGTTCAATGTCGTAGTAGCGAACCCCCACCTCAATGCTCGACAGGCAGAACTGGCAGCTGAAGGGACAGCCCCGGCTGGTCTCAAAATAGACAACCCGCTTCCCGAGATGCGGGATATCCTCCGGAAAACGATGCGGGGAAGGCAGCTCCGCCAGAATGCTCTTCGGTCTTCCGGGATTCACAATGACTTCGTCCTGTTTGCGGTAAGCCACGCCATAAACGAAATGATACTTCCGGTCCCCTTCAATCGTTTGCAGCAAATGGTGGAAGGTCTCCTCGCCTTCACCCATGACGATAAAGTCGACATTGTGCAGCCGTTTCATCCAATACTCCGTATCGTAGGATACTTCAGGTCCGCCCAATATGATCGTGACCTCCGGCATAATCTTCTTCACGATATCGATCACTTTAATCGTTTCTTCAATATTCCATATATAACAGGAGAATCCGATCACATCCGGCTTGCGCTGGAACAGGTCGGAGACGATATTCATCACAGGGTCCTTGATCGTGTACTCCGTCAGTTCGATATCGAAATCCTTCTCGCTGTATGCCTTCAGGCAGCGAATGGCCAAGGAGGTATGAATGTACTTGGCATTCAAGGTTGATAGTATGACTTTCATGGTAGGGTCCACTTTCTTTCTACATAATGTAAATTTATTAACCGAACGGTTTATTCTGAGTGATGGAACGGGAAAAAGCCATGATTTCCGCCTGTCATGCAAGCCTATTCTTCATAGTCAAACAGATCGTCCCCGTCATTCAACGCACTCTGACCATTCAGGAAGAATTCCAGGAACGGACGGCCGTATTTACGGAATTTCACCTCACCGACCCCTTTGACATTCAGCATCTCATCCTCGCTCTGCGGGCAAACCACACTCATTTCGCGCAAGGTTGCGTCATTAAAAATGATGTAGGACGGCACATGCTCTTTGCTTGCCAGCTCACGCCGAATCAAACGCAGCTGCTCGAACACCGTCTCGTTGACGGCTGACGGCGAATAATCGCGGCGGCTGCCGCTTCGCTGGCTGCCTAATGCTTTGGAAGGACGCGGAACGCGCTGCATCACTTCGCGCTGGCCTTTTAACACATCGGCGGCCTCGCTCTGCAGTTTCACGACAGGGTATTGGCCTTCCGTCAGCGCCAGGAACCCTTCCGAGATGAGCACATTGATCGTCTCGGATATCTCCTTCTCGGTCCGATTCGACATCACGCCATAGGTCGGAAGACGGTCAAAGCCGTACTCCAGCACTTTTTTCGCCCGAGAGCCCTTCAGCACGGAGGCGACCGTGGACACACCAAAGCGTTCGCGCATCCGGTGGATGCATGAGAAAATTTTCTGCGCATCCACCGTGATATCGACAAGCTCCCGGTCATCCGTACAGGAGCTGCACGTACCGCAGGGCTTATCTTCGTGTTCTTCCCCGAAATAATCCAGCATCGCGCTCCGCAGGCACCTTGTGGTGTAGCAGTAATCGATCATCTGCTGCAGCTTCCGGTAGTCGTTCTGCTTGCGCTCGCCCTCCTGGGGATTCTGTTCAATCAGGAATTTCTGGGTCATGATGTCCTGGGCGCTAAACAGCAGTATGCACTGGCTGGGCTCGCCATCCCGTCCGGCGCGACCCGCTTCCTGCACGTAGGACTCCATATTTTTCGGCATATTGTAATGAATGACATACCGGACGTTGGATTTATCGATCCCCATGCCAAATGCGTTTGTTGCTACAATTACGCGAATGTCGTCATAGAGGAAGGCCTCTTGGCTCTCCGCTCGCTCCGCGTCACTCATGCCGGCATGGTATCGACCGGCTAGAAGCCCCTTAGCTTGAAGGCGCTGGCATAAATCATCCACCTCTTTGCGTGTGGCGGCATAGATGATTCCTGGCTGGTGGGTATGCGATGCCGCATAGTCCAGAACGAACTCCCGCTTGTTCTCACCACGAAGCACCGACATCTCGAGATTGTCGCGTCCAAGGCCCGTCACGAACACCTGCGGCTGTTCCAGTCGAAGCAGGCGCTGCATGTCTTCCATAACTTCTGGCGTGGCCGTGGCCGTAAAGGCCGCCACAATTGGACGGTTCGGGAGCCCTTTAACAAAAGGAGCCACCGAGAGATAGCTGGTCCGGAAATCATGCCCCCACTGGGATACGCAGTGAGCTTCATCGACAGCCACAATCGAAATGTCAAGACCTGCCATCTCCTCCCGGAACCAATCCAGTTCAAGCCGTTCCGGGGCGACATATAACAGCTTCAATTCTCCGCGCTTGGCCGCACGTATGCGCTCGTTCACTTCCTTACCGCTTAGCGTGCTGTTGATATAGGCAGCGGCCACACCCGCTGTCGTAAGGGCATCCACCTGATCCTTCATCAAGGAAATCAAAGGCGATACAACCAACGTAAGACCCGGACACAGGAGCGCCGGGATCTGATAACAGATCGATTTGCCTCCGCCCGTCGGCATAATCCCGAGCGTATCCTGACCCGCCAGTAGACTGCCGACGATTTTTTTCTGGCCCTCCCGAAAATCAGGATAGCCGTAATATTTCTGCAGATAATCCCGCGCTGTATCCATATTCATCGATTCTCTATCATTTGTTTCCACATTCATGGATAAAAACTCCTTAATTCTCCTTGGTTTTCCGTTTCGAAAAGCCTGTATCCTCTAAGTTTAACGGCCTTTCCATGAATGGGCAACCGAATCGTAGAAGGAAATTGCATTCGACGAAGAGAACTTCATAAATGTGGAAAAAGGCATGCTATCATGTAGAGCCCAAAAATTGAAGTTGGTGATCCTAATGAATGACGCACATACGGAAGCCGTAAATCAAACCATTCAATATATGAAGGAGCATCTGGACGAGCCCATGACGACCGAGCAGCTCGCCGATCTTGCGGGATACAGTCCCTACCATTTCTCCAGAGTATTCAAGCGAGTAACCGGCATATCGCTCAGGCAATACCTGTCCGCGCTCCGGGTTGAATCCGGCAAAATCGAGCTCCTTCAAAGTCCTTCCCTGCTCGTAAAAATCGGAATGAGCATCGGTTTGGCAAGTCCCGGCACCTTCAATACCCGCTTTAAGCAATTTGTCGGCCTGTCTCCAAAAAAGTTCCGCACCACCACGGAGTCTCTGCATCGTTACGTGAATCAATATGAACACAAGCCATTAACCTGGGCAGAAGAAGAAAGACATGCTCTGCCCCGGATTCATTGCCGAATCGAAGCTCCCGAGGCGTTCCGCGGCATGATTTACGTTGGTCTGTTCCCAAGACCCGTGCCTGATCAGAAGCCCGTGTCCGGTACGGCGGTCAACCTCAAGAACCGGACCTGTACTTTAACCGGCATACCAACCGGAACGTATTATGTGCTGGCAGCGGGCATCCCCTGGAGCCTCAATCCCCGGGATTATTTTCTGCTGAGCAAATCCTTGCGAGGCAAGCGGGAGGAGCCTGTCCATATCGATGAAGAAACCGATCTCGCCGTAAACATCACCTTGCGCGAGCCACTGCCCTACGACCCGCCGATTGTTGTTAATCTACCTCTGCTCTTGTTCGAGAAGGATCGGAAATAACAGCGCAAGGTAGAAGAATTTTTGAATCGCATATCCCTTTATAATGGAATTGCTGGAAGCGTTATTACGGAACGATGAGCACGATATGTTTGGAGGAATAGACATGACCATTATTCAAGAAACCATAATTCAGGCCGACGTGCAGCTCCTCTGGCGAGCATGGACGGAGTCTGCGAGGATAACCGAATGGTTTGCGCCGGCTGCGGAAATTGAACCGAAGGCGGGCGGGAAATTCGAGCTTTATTTTAACCCCGCTAATCGTGAATCGATGTGCACCGCGGGCTGTACCATTTTGCAATATGATGAGCCGCATACCCTCGTGTTTGAGTGGAAAGGACCCGATCCCTTTGCGGAAACGATGAATCAGGGGGAATTAACTGAGGTCAAGGTGTCTTTTAGATCTGAACAGGACGGCGGCACGAGAATTACCTTAGAGCATACGGGCTGGAAGGATACCGAAGCGTCACTGCAAGCCCGGGAATGGCATGTGGATGCATGGAAGGGCATGCTCGCCAGCTTAAAATCCAGCATCGAATCCGGTGAAGGCATTCTATGCTGCCAGTAAGACAACCCATGGATTAGAGGAGAAGAGGAACTATGCCCAATCTTTGTGTTCTATCGATTAATGTAAGTGATATGGATCAAGCGACGCGATTTTATTGTGATATTCTGGGATTCGAAATTTCCAAGGTGTATGATGATCAGATCATCAGTTTGAAACATGAAGACGTTTCCCTTGTTCTGCAAAAATGCGACCGTCGTACGAAAACCGATTACCCGCATGAAGCTCAGGTTATTATCGGACTTGAGACGGCTGATGTAAGCGCGGCGATTGCGAACTACAAATCGCAGGGTGTAGAGGTCATCTTTGATACACCGCAGCCGTGCCCTCCCGGTCTATACAGCGCAATCCGGGACCCTTTTGGCAATGTAATTGAACTGCTGGAATTTACGGAGTAATCATGCCGTTTGAGAAGGACCATGGTATCGGCAATACGAAGTGAAGTCCATATACACGCTCGAAGGATATGCTGCATGTAGCAGGTGTCCTTCTCGTCTTGAGGTCAGCCGGGGATTACCGGTTGGCCTTTTTTGAGTTTTGAGTTTTGAGTTTTGAGTTTTGAGTTTGGAGCAGCCGATACTTGTCTCTATCATCCTTGACCCTCTGTTAATGTTAAACCCGTTCCGGGTAAGAACATATTAATATTAATTCCGAAGGTGAGGCATGGGCAGATTAGGAATCGCCGGTTTCGGAAATAATAGGTACTCGAACTGATATATTAACGACACAAGGGGAAATTCATATGGATATGACACCAGAACAACGCGTTACCCTGCACGGGTTCAATAACCTAACGAAATCGCTCAGCTTTAATATGTACGATGTCTGCTATACGAAAACCCGGGAAGAACGAGAGGCGTACCTTGAATATATTGATGAGCAGTATAACGCGGATCGGCTAACAAAAATATTAAGCCATGTGGCCGAAATCATCGGAGCGCATGTCCTGAACATTGCCAAGCAGGATTATATCCCGCAAGGCGCCAGCGTAACGGTGCTTGTATCCGAGGGCCCTGTCGTAGAGGTTCCGGAGGAATCCTATGACGAATCGCCGGGGCCGCTGCCGGAGAATGTAAACCTTCAGCTCGACAAGAGCCATATTACCGTCCATACGTATCCGGAATTCCATCCCGATGAGGGAATCAGCACCTTCCGGGCCGATATCGACGTGTCAACCTGCGGGGAGATTTCACCCCTGAAAGCCCTAAATTACCTGATCCACTCCTTTGATACGGATATTATGACGATCGACTATAAAATTCGAGGCTTCACGCGGGATATTCACGGGCACAAGCTGTTTATCGACCATGAGATCAGCTCCATTCAAAACTACATTCCGGACGAGGCCAAGGAGCTGTTCGATATGATTGACGTTAACGTATACAAGGAGAACATCTTCCACACCAAGTGTAAGCTGAAGCAGTTTGATCTGGACAACTATCTGTTCGGTTACACGAAGGATAAGCTATCCGAAGCCGAGCAGCAGGAAATCACCGAGCGCATCAAACTGGAGATGGACGAAATTTATTACGGTAAAAACATGGACCGCAGTTACTGATGGTATGCACTCCGATACGCTGCCATCAAACGGATTTGATGCAGGAATATGCAAAAATCAGAAATCAGGCCGGGCTCATAGGAGCCCGGCCTGATTTGCAATTTCTATCGCTTCGTCCCGGTTGCGGACGCCCAGCTTGGCATACAAGGTTGAAGCGCTTATCGGAAGTGGATTCGTTGATCCGGACACCCGTATCCAAAAAGACGGCTCCGTCCATTTCCGTTCCAAACAGCTGCCGCTTCGTCAAGAGGCCTGTGCTCTGCTGGATAAGGCTATTAACTTCTACACCCTCCGCTAGCCTCGAAATAAATTAGGCATCGAAAAAGCCCTGCACCCTTCGTGCAAGGCTTTTCATTTCTTCCCATGGCACTTGCTTGCCGGAGAAGTAACCGGATAACGGTGCTAAAATTGAACCGAAAATCCGTTGAACCGGTGAATGCCCGTTCCAAATCGGACAAGGTCTTTTTCCCGCAGCTCTTGAACCGCCTCTTTGACCACGACCAGCCATGCCGGATCCAGTCCAAGTGTATTGTGAGAACCATAGATGCGCTTTACACCATCGAGATTCGCGATCCGCTCCAGCGAGTTTACGAGATCCTCCGGACTTGTCGTCGGATAAAAAGCATATACCGGCGTCTCATCATACAATAAATCCCCGGTGAACAAGTAACCCCGGTGTATATCAAATACCGCGATATGTCCAGGCGAATGGCCCGGCGTATGGTAAATAACCAGACTCCGCCCGCCAAGCTCGATGACATCTCGATCCCTTAGAATACCGGTCGGCTGCCCCTGATAGGGGGTATAGGTTGCCGGATCAAAGGAAGCTGGTACCGGCCTCGTGATATCGCGTGAAATGTCCTTACGGATTTGTTCAATGGACAGCTTCTTAATCCCGCTGACGAGCCAGTCCTCCTCAGCCTCATGCACATAAATCTCTCCGTACTGCCCATGACTGCCGATATGATCCGCGTGAACATGCGTGGTTAGCACCACAACAGGTAAATCCGTCAGCTGATCGGTCATCCGCCTCATGTTGTCGATGCCAAGTCCCGTATCAATCAATGCGGCACGCTCGCTTCCGATCAACAGAAACGAATGCACCTTCTCCCAATGTCCGTATTCACTGATCGCGAACGTGGTCTCATCCAGCTGCGATACGGTAAACCATGCATCATCGATAACGACGTTATATTGATTTTTTTCCATATGTAACAACTCCCCCATCAAGAATTATCGAATGGTGATATCCTCCTGATCATCTTGAAATGCGATCAACGACATATAGTAATTTTTCTCTTCCGTGGACACAGGCGTATGGCCTGTTTCGGCCGTCTCCATCGTAAAGTGTTTATTCATGAGCTGCTTGAACTCGTCCACAAAAGCATGGAAGCTCTCCTTTGTTGCATGAAAACGGTAGGTCCCTGCCATGTTTTTTCGATAGTGTTCGCTTGTGATGTCCAAGGCAAAAGAAGAAGCCGGCGCGCTTTCGATTTTCGTCCGGGTAACATCGAGTGTCTCCATAAATACCTGTCTGGACGTTTCCACCAAATCCAGGCTCGGCAGCAAATGATCCTCCGGAATGAAACGGCTTGCAACGGCGCGATAGTATTTCTGCACGATACCGTTCTTCTCTTCCTTTCGGACCACGTGAATGATGCCGTGCTTCTCCAGCTCCTTCAGATGAAAGTAAATATTGTTCCGCGTAATGTCCAGTACCTCGGCTAGCTGCTGTCCGGTGTAGGCATCTTTCACGAGATTCATCAGGATCTTGGTGCGCAGGGGATCGGCAATCGCTTTGAGCTGTTCATGAGTTTTAATTCTATAAACACCAGTCATTTTAATTTTAACACCTCCATACATTTTACCGGTAAAATTTATTTTACCGTCTTTTGTGTTTCATCCTATCATGATCTTTACCCGCAGGTCAATCTTGCTGCCCCTACGATTTTTCCGTTATACCAGATTGGAGCCGATTGCGAGTCAACGATGATACCCTTTGGCAATACTATTATAAAACGAAGGAAATCACGCAGAGATCCCGTCTTATGCATTTAGCATACCCCCCTTAAGCAGCTGAATTGTGATATATTATCCACAATCGTATGTACGACATTATGACGTTTAAAGGATGTGCCTCATGTTTGACCCGACGATATTCGAAAATTTAAAGGTTGGCATCGAAAACGCGGTCTATGATCTCGATAACCTCGATGAAATCATTCGTGTTACCGATCGGAAGGATCTCCTGGATATGGCCACGTTATCCAAAAGTTTTAGCCTCCGGTTCGAGCTGGCTGCGTCATCCACAACTTCAGCCGAAATTTGCATCGAGACCGGGCTCCGGGATTTGGCGGCCGAGATCTTGGAAATTCCGGAAGGTCAGCCAGCCTGCGAGCTGAAACTCCGCTTTTATAAACATATCGCTGATGCTTCCATAGCGTGTCCGGCTATTGCCCAGATCATAAAGGAGATATGGAATCCGGAGCTGCCTCCGCTGCAAACGATACGGTACACCTACAGCGATGATCCGGTACCGCTTCACAACACGATCGAGCTTCGCTTTCCCCGTAGAATCAACGAAGAACAGATGGGAGATATCCCGAATATCTTGGAGTTCATGCTTCGTACGCTGGGAGAATTAGACCAGATATAACTTAAAGATAACCGAGATTTCGCATAAAAAAAGCCTGCCCACGATCATCGCGGACAGGCTTTTTAACTTATATTATATTAAGCAACAACCAACCGAATCCAGATATCCGAAGGATCTTGAACGGCCCAGACGCCATCGCGCTGCTCCAGGCGCAGTCCCGCCTCACGGATGCGGCCGGTTACCGCTTCAAGCTCTTCATTGCTCGGAAGCTCAATCGTATAATCTTCCATCCCCGCAGCGCTCCGTGGTGTGTTCGGTACACCGATTCCTGCCCAAACATTGAGCCCGATATGGTGATGGTATCCTCCCGCAGATATAAACAACGCAGCGCCGCCGTAATGGGCTGTCAGCTCAAACCCAAGAACATCGCAATAAAATACGCGGGCATCATGCAGGTTGGACACGTGGAAATGCACATGCCCGATAACCGTCTCTTCAGGGAGTCCATACCATTCCTTGTCCTTGGAGAGAGCCAGCAGTCCTTCTACATCGACAGGGTCGGTAGTCATCACATATTCCCCATTGGCATCACGCTTCCAGGTATCCCTTGGTCGGTCGGCATAAATCTCGATGCCGTTTCCGTCCGGATCATTAATGTACAATGCTTCGCTGACCAAATGATCGCCTTGACCGACAGGAATGTTATGCGCAATCAGATTGGCAAGCACAAGCCCGAGCGATTCCCGATTCGGAACCAGAATTGCAAAATGGTACAGACCTGCCGTCCGGGTCTGCGGTCTCACCAGATCTTGAATTTCCTCTATAATCAGCAGCGGCTGTTTGCCGTCTGCCGTCAATTCGGCAACCCGGCCATGCTGGCGAAGCATTTTTAACCCGACGACTTCTGTATAAAAGCGAACAGATTGTGCCAGATTACTGATCCGCAGAGAGACGGGGCCAAGCTTTGTGGATGGATGTATAATGGCTGTCATATTCTCACTCCTTGAATGTTGTGGTTAGTTCGTTCCATATATTCAGGTCAACGTCAGGTTCAACTTGTAATCAAATCAGTTACATCTTGCTTGTAATCATTATAGTTACAGGACATCCTTGTTGTCAAACCCAGTAATTTACAAGTACATCGAAGAGTCGCCAACAGTTAACCAAAAGAAAACGCCCATCCTACATAAGGATTGAGCGTATGATTTTGGCTTATTCACTTGATGTTCCATTCGCAGAGGCATCAATTTTCCGGACAATCTCTTCCAGATTCACCTCATGCAGCGTGTTCTCCATGGCCTTCTGGGCCGCTGAAAAAACCGGGACAATTGCCGTTTGAATATGTTTGCCAACAGGACATTTTGTGTCCGAATTCTCATGAATGCCAAACAAGGAATCCTCCTGCACGACATGAACGGCATGATAAATATCCAGAAGCGTAATCTCGGACGGTTGCTTTGCCAGCTTCGCTCCCGCTACGCCAGGTTTAACCTCCACCAGGCCCGCTTTGCTCAGCATGCCTACGATACGCCGGATAACCACAGGATTCGTGTTCACACTCTCCGCGATATAATCTGAGGTGCTGACGCCAGCCTTATTCATCTCCAGCACGGAGAGAATATGAATGGCCACTGCAAATCGGCTGCTTATGTTCATGTGACCCCTCCTGACGGACCAAATCTTCAGATGACTATCATATCATGTAACCATCATAGTTACATTAACCCTTAAAGTCAACGGTGAAGCCGCTGCCCCTTAATCCAAAATCAGGAACTTGATATACAAATTTCAAATTTTTATGGGATATAATGTAATTTTATGTTGATTTTCCCGAGCTTTTCACTATAATTATCACAACACGTATTGGTAAAATCAACCTATTCAAACATAATCCAGGCATCCCTGCATGATCCGAAACATTCAAGGAGGAAATCCATGGATCCCAGCCAACATCGAAATGAAACGTATACTATCAGACGTCCTCGAAAACCTAAAAGCCGTATCAAGCTCAAGAAATGGATAGGAATATCCTTATCGATACTAATTCTCTTAGGCGGACTAGGCTATATTTTCAGAAAAGAATTATCCTGGATGGCGTTTCATGTTTTTTTCGCGAAAGATATCAAACATACACTGGACAAGTCCTACAAACCTGTTGGTCCTTCTGATTCGCCCGAGCCTGCTTCGGAGGCAACGAAACCATTCTCGGTTTTGCTTCTGGGCGTTGATCAACGCGAGGACGAGCCTGCCCGTTCCGACACCATCATCTACTCTGTCATCCGACCTGACCTTAATAAAATATTGCTCGTCTCCATTCCCAGGGATACCTACACCGAAGTCATCGGCAGGGGAGTCACCTCCCGAATCAACTCGGCTTACGCCCACGGCGGCGCGAAAATGGCCATGGATACGGTTGAGCATTTGTTTCAGCACCCTGTCGATTATTATGCAGCGATCAATTTCCACGGATTAACGGATATCGTCAATGCATTGGATGGGATTAAACTCCCCATCGATAAAGTCATCGAGAACAAGAGCGCCCGTCATATCAAATTGCGGATCGAGCCGAACAAGCCGATTTACGATGGCACAGATGCATTAAATTATGTCAGGTACCGGGAAGACTCGGATTTCAACCGCACCATGCGCCAGCGCATATTCCTCAGTTCCTTAATGGATCGGGTATTTGAATTGAAAAATATAACCAAAATCCCGGAGCTGATACGTATCGGAGGCAGCAATCTCACGATGGACTTAAACTCCGATTTCATTCTCAAGCTGGCCGAAAACCTATTTTTTAATTACTCCCCACCGACATTTGAGAATTACATGCTAAAGGGAAAAGATCTAGTGATCCGCGGTGATTACTTCTATGATCCGGACGATTCGGACATCCGGTATATTCAAGAACTGCTTGCCAACTGGTCTGATGAAGAGACCAAGCTGGAAGATTTGATGATCCCAGCTGCAAAATAAAGCTGATCGTTCGAGGTTGGGTGAATCGCCTGACTAGGGTACAGCTTGTTTTGAAAAAAGCCGATCCATGATAAAAAACCTCTCTTTCGCGTACCACGAAAGGGAGGCTTTTTAACGAATACCATCTGCTCCTTCTAGAACATCGGAAATACGTATTTGATAAGGAAATACAAAAATCCAAAGAAGATAATCAGATAAGCCACATACTTAATTAACGTAGATGCTACCCTGCTGGAGTCATTCCGCTCCTCGATATTGCGGGTCTCGATCTCCACGTCTCGGTCACGCTGCCTGCTCATAGTCTCCACCTCCATCCGATTCTTTAGTTGCAGATGTTGGTTATCTCTTGACGCTTACTACTCTTTACACACACGTCTGGAGATTGAACCAAGCTTCAGGTCAGGAGATGGCAAGCCTAGAGAAAGCCGATCATGGCAGGCAGAACGATAAAGGAAGCCAGCGTGGTCCACAGTATGCACCTGGATACCAGCTTGGGCGCGGCATCGTATTGTTCAGCAAGGATTACCGCGTTCACGGCTGCTGGCATCGCCGACAAAATCAGGATGACCGCAAACAAGGTTCCCTCAATGGATAAAATCGCGAGCAATCCCCAAGCCACCAATGGGCCCGCCAGCATTCGCATCGCCATGCCCGACCAGAATCCGCGCTTGGAGACGGCAGAAGCTCCGCCATCCCGAACCCCGACCATCTGGGCTCCCAAGATGACAAGAGCGAGCGGCGCATAAGCCGCGGACAGCATGGAAACGCCGGTATTCAACCCTTCCGGAAGCTGAAAGTCCGTCAACCGGAAGAGTACGGCGAGTCCCGCCGCGTAAACCGAGGGGAGCGTAAACACCGATTTGATCGCCTTTGCGGCGGAAAAATGAGATCTCGCTGCCAGATACACCCCTAATGTATTCATAATGATAATCTGCACAATGACATAAACAGAAGCTTTATCCAGCCCCGCTTGCCCGAAGGCAAGCAGAACGAGGGGAAGCCCGTAATTCACGCTGTTGGTAAAAATAGTGGTCAAGGCGAGCCCCGATTTCTCTGTCTGGGACAAGCCCAGCATTTTACCGGCCAAGGCACTCAGCGCCCATAGCGCGATCACATTCAACAAACAAAACGCAACCGTTACCGTGACCTCATTCGAGGTAATCGATGCCTTCTCCAGCGTTTCGAAGATCAGAGCCGGGCTCAGCACATATAAAGACAGGGCCGACAGGCCCTTGGTTTCAATGCCCTTGAATCGCTTGAGCAGTGCTCCGCCGATGACGGGCAGCGATATGGGTAGGAATACGCCATAAATCGTAGCTAAGAGAGAAGAGATCATGAGGTCCACCTTTATGCAAAGTAAAAATTCTTGGTCCGCCGCTGTTGTCTTTTCAACTAACGTATCCCGTTGATTGAGCCATAAATCATCGATTACTGCACTTTGGAAAACTGGCTATCCTATGACGGATTAATAATCGCCAGAACCTGATGATCCACCCACTTGCCGTTGATCTTTGCGTTGCTTCGAGAGATGGCTTCTTTGTATAGGTCGACGACAGCCATCCAAGTTTGCTCCGGACCACGCACCGTGCGCACAGGGGACAGCGTGCTCGGTGAGAGGACAGCGCGCTCGGTGCGTGCGCACAGAGGACAGCGCGCTCGGTACGTGTGCACAGGGGACAGCGCGCTCGGTACGTGTGCACAGGGGACAGCGCGCTCGGTGCGTGCGCACAGGGGACAGCGCGCTCGGTGCGTGCGCACAGGGGACAGCGCGCTCGGTACGTGTGCACAGAGGACAGCGCGCTCGGTGCGTACGCACAGGGAGCGCCGCGCTAGGTGCGGGGACGCCGCGAACGGTGTACAGTAGTCATAAGACCTGCTCCGTGCGGACCGTGATTCCGCTATTTGCAAACAATGGTACTAAAATCAAGCTTAAGCGGACACTCGTTCCGCTATTGCCGGCATATCACAGCAAAAAACAGGAAAAAGCCGAGAATAACGGATTCTGTGTCCGCAAAGCCTTAAATTTGGCACTGTTGTTGGCAAATAGCGGACCTCCTGTCCGCATCTCTCCGTGCATATTGCACATCATCAGCGCATATTGCACATCGTCAGTGCATATTGCACATCGTCAGTGCATATCGCACATCATCAGTGCATATTGCACATTATCAGCGCATATCGCACATTATCCGTGCATATCGCACATCATCAGCGCATATCGCACATCACAGCGCGTATCGCACATCACAGCGCGTATCGCACATCATCAGCACATATCGCACATCATCCGCGCATATTGCACATTATCCGCGCGTATTGCACATCATCAGCGCATATTGCCCATCATCCGCGCGTGTTGCACATCATCCGTGCATATTGCACATCATCCGTGCATATTGCACTTCGTCCGCGCATATTGCACATCATCAGCGCATATTGCACATCATCAGCACATATCGCACATCATCCGCGCATATCGCCCATCGATTGTCCGACGTTTATATTATTGAATCGGTACTGTCATTTCCCCCTCTTTCGGGAAAATGGCGAGATTTATGGGTAACAAAGAGCGGCGGTGATCCGGATTCAAGACCGGGAATTCGGTTACGTTAAGCATTATTGTTTCCATCAACTAACTTCGTCTCCGTATCTTCCCTAAAAATAATGTACCTGGATCATTCTCTCTACATCCTAACCCATACCTCAAGCATTCGTCCAAGATTCAAAGACTATAGGTTTAATAGGCTTAGGCTCTCATTATGCCATCTTCCTTATAATAAACGACACGGTGGTTCCTCTGCCCCTTGTGCTGTCAATCATGAGTCCTTGTCCATAGACTTGCTTCAAACGCCGATCCGTGTTCATAAGGCCGACTCCCTTGCCGGTACGCTGCCCGCTCCCCAGCATCAAGCGGAGCTTCTCGGGATCCATCCCGGCACCATCATCCGCAATAATGACTTTGGCGGATTCAGCTTCACTTACGATGCGAATCGTTACGGTCCCTCCCTGGGTTCGAGCCAATACCCCGTGAACGACAGCATTCTCCACAATCGTCTGCATGGTCAAAGGGGGAAGCTTCCACTGCTGAACAGCGACTTCCTCGGAAATATGCCAACGGACACGCAGGCGTTCCCCAAACCGCTCCCCTTCGATATACAGATATGAGCGAACCAAGCCAAGCTCCTGCTCCAGCGGGATAAAACGCTCCAAGTTGCTGATATCATAGCTGGCTCTCAGATAGTGGCTGAATTCTCCAATCAGCGCAACCATCCGGGAAGGGTCAATCTCACTAAGAGACGCAATCGAATTTAAAGTATTGTGCAGAAAATGCGGCTGAATTTGAGCCTGGAGCCAAGCCGCCTCCATATGCAGCCTTTCCTTAATGGAGCGCTTCAGCTCCAGCAGCGCGCGTACCCTTGTTTTTAATTCCAGATGATCCACCGGTTTTATCAAATAATCGTTAGCTCCGGAAATAAAGCCCATATGAATATCTTCAGGGCGATTTCTTGCAGTCAGCAGCAGAATTGGAAGCTCCGATATCATATATCTCTGCCGAATCGTCCTGGACAATTCATATCCTGACATCTGGGGCATCATCACATCAGATATGATGAGATCCCATTCTCCCTGCTCCAATAATTGAAGGGCTTCCTCAGCCCGGGTAACGGTCACGATCTGATACCCTTCGTTTTCAAGCAAATGACGGATAACGTTTAGGTTAACCGGATCGTCATCTACGATGAGCAGCCTGCCATCGGTTTGACGAGAACGCTTCTTAGCCTCGGATTCGGCATCATCCTGTTCGTGCTTATCTGACATGTTAGATAGCCTCTCCTTCTCTTTCTCTGAATTTGAAGCCAAGGAGCCGGCAATAAACTCCTGTTTATCCGTATTCTCCTGCCTCATCATATCGTCCACTTTCAGCGTAAACGTAAAGGAACTTCCCTGCCCCGGAGCGGATGACACGGAGAGTTCCCCGCCATGCAGCTCAACCAGCTGCTTGCAAATGCTGAGTCCAAGCCCCAAGCCGCCTCCCGCCGAGGCAAAGCTGGAGTCTCCCTGCTCGTAGGGGAGGAATATCCGCCTTACTGTCTCTTCGTCCATCCCCATCCCCGTATCAAGAACATGGACGCAGGCACTTCCATTAACAACATCGGCAGTCACCGCGATTAGGCCTGACTCCGTATATTTGATTGCATTGTGAATCAGATTGAATATAATCTGAACCAACCGGCTTTCATCTGCCCATACCTTGGGAAAGTCATCCTCGATCTCGCATACGAGCTCGATTCGCTTGCCCTCCGCCATCGGACGGAGCATATCCAGCACGCCTTGAACAGCCGAACCGAGATGGATGCTCTGCACATCCAGCCGGATCCGCTTGTCCTTCAATAACGAAACATCCAGCAAGTCATCCAACAGCAGCGACATCCGCTTACCAATGCCGGTAATCAGCTCCAGGTGATTGCGATCCTCTTGCTGAAGTGTACTCCCTTTGCGTTCCAGCAGCGTTTGCGCCATATTAATCATGCCATGCAGCGGATTTCGCAGCTCATGGGACGTATTTGCCAGAAATTCATCCTTCTTCTTGTCTGCCCGCTGCAGCTCCTCTGCCTGTTCCCTCAGCACCACAGTGTTTCGGGCAAACCGGATAAACCAGAAGGAAGCAAATCCGAGAAACGCAACGATCAGGTCAATCGGGTAATAAGGCAGTTCCTTAAAATACCGAAACCTTAAAATTCCGCTTACGATAATGTTGCAGGAAACCGCAACCGCCGACAGCAAGATAAATAGGGCCGCTTCCGTCCGCTCGCTGACCGCCTTCCTGGCAATCGAAGGCAGGAACAGCACGGAGCTTATTAATACCAATGATAAATAAGTAGAGAGATGCACCATCAGATGAAACGGAAGCAGCAAATAAGCGACGGCATACGAAACCACAAAGATTGTATAGGCCCGGTAAAATCCATCTTTGATTCTCGGTCGGAGTAAATGCTTGGTGCACAGAATCAAACATAAGGATATAGCCACATAAGCAACAACCTTAAGCTTCACTGACCATTCGAAACGGATAGCAGGCTGCCAAACGAGCAGGAGCTTATCGTCGTCAACCAGCGTAGCCAGCAGCGTAAACAGTATAAGGGCCGCAAAATATAAGAGGCCTTTGCTCCGATAGCCGATCAGATACAAAATTAAGACATACATGACATGAAGAAATAGCACTATGCAGACCAGCAGCTGCATGTTCTCCGAGAACGCTTTTCCTTTCATCACCGCTTCTGCAGTCCCGAATTTGATTGGCAGCCTAATCCCGCCTGAATCGGCATATTGGTAATTGCTCACTTCCAGAATGATATCCAGCTCGTCTTCGGCAGCCGGGGGGATGAGTTCGATATGGGGAACGATTCTTGCCACATGGGTCTTTGGCGTATCGGAGGGATGTCCGGATTCGTACAATAACTCGCCATTGACATACAAACGATAGGCTGTACGGATATCGGTGATCCAGAGGCCGTAAGTTACGTTACGTTCCGGTACGAGCAGCTTGAGACGATAAGTACCGAAGCCCATTTGGTTCCCGTTCTCGTTTACGCCTCCCCATGGCCCGGGAACCTGTATCCAGCGCGGATCGGCGGCAGGCTGCTGCTCCCCTTGAGACCATCTATCCGGGCCCATCCATTGATTCGGATAAAAGGCCCACTCCCCGTTCAGCGCGACCGTATTGCGGTCATCCGCCCGCCAATCCCGAAGATCCAGCACTCCTTGCTGAAACGGAACTTCCTCAGGGATCATGATGATTTTAAAATAAGCCAACCGCACGGAAAGTAAAATGACAATAAACAGAAAAGTAATCCCCAGCAGCCTTCTGCCGGAGATCGATTTCGAGTTTGAGTTCGAGTTCGAGTTGGAATAGGTCGACAATAATAACAGTCCTTTTAACATATTGTAAAAAATCAATACCCCTACACAACTGTCCATGATTTTACATCGTTACGGAGCTGTTATCTGTTCCTTTTCCATACAGTCCAATAAATAAGCGGGCCGGGTCAGGCCGCTATACAAACGATAATGTCTTGCCTGGACGCTGCAGCGGCTGGTACGGACATAATTCCGCAGCGGATACATACTTCACCGTATAGTAAGAGTAGAATCTTTTTCTCCCGGATGCTTCATAGATCCACGAAAAAAAGTCAAAAATCGAATCATCCACCCATTTTCCGTTGTACTCGATCAACGACCGCAAATAAGGAATTTGGAGTTTCACTCCTCCGTCCCACATAAAGATAAATGTGTTAACCTCGGCATTTTTTTGCAATAAAAAATGAACGGTACGCTCATCCAGCAAGTACTTTTCCTGACCACACAGAAATACCGGACCCTCATCCGTAGCAACGATGCCAATCCGCTTGCCGTTGAAGTGAGCATAGAAGCCTCTGCAATGCTGGAGGTCCTTCTCCGCATCAAGCTCGAACTCCCGGAACGTTCCAAGCTCCAATCCCATGGCCTTATGCAGCGAAGATTCCTTAAATTTCCGAATGAATTTCATAACCGAATCATGTACCTCCCGATTGTTATGGTTCACTCCACAGTATAGGAGACCGTCCTCTACAATTTCTGAACAACACCGGCAGAACCATAAAATCAGGCAAGAATATACAAAAAAAATCACCGGTCGAACAACCGGTGATTTCATCTCGAATGCGTCTTTGGCTATCTCATCTATTTCATATTGGCGGCTTGGATTCCATTGCTCCATTCGTCGTACCATTTCACAATGTAAGGGCTTGGCTCCTCGCCCATCTCATCTTCTAACACCTGACACAGAAGACTGAATAGACGGTGCACCTGGGCCGGATTATCCTGCACAGCATATATTTTCATCAATGAAAAATAGGCCTTCTCCTCCAGGGGATGCTGCCTCTGGATCGAGAAGTAGCATAATATGGCTTCATCGATGCGTTCTTGATCCACATACCATTCCGCCATAGACAAAGAAACGCTAAGCCACAGCTCCTTCAGCCTTTGACGCTCTCCTTCTGCCCACCAGTAGTCATATTCCTGCAGGTAGTCCCCGGTGTACAACTTCATCATTTCAATATGACGCTCAATCGATTCAGCCGATACGAAGGTGTTTGACATGAACCAATTCTCCCACTCCTCAATGTCCAGCTGCACGCCTTCCATATTCAGCACATAGCCTTCCGTCGTGTTGGTGATTTGGAATCGGGTATCATAAGGCTCCAATGTTTTTCGGATATGATAAATGGCCGTGTACAGCTGGGGATAGGCTTTATCCATATCAAACTCCGGCCATAACATATCGATCAATGCCGACTTTCGTACAAGCTGTCCTCTATGCTGAAGCAAATAAATGAAGATCTCCTGAGCCCGGGTTGTCCGCCAATGAAGCAGAGCGAATTGCCCCTGCTCATTCGGCTGCTCGATCATAACCTGGCGGAACATTGTCATTCGAAGGTTGCGATTGGAATCCATGACCTCTTCCGGCCTGGACGCAATGCGGCTTCGCAAACGCTCCATCGTTTTGGCGACTCGATCAATCTGGACAGGTTTAACAATATAGTCTACGGCATTCAATTCAAAGGCAGTGACTGCATATTCGTGATACCCCGTCACAAATACAATACAAAGATGAGGCTTCTGCTCAAGCAGCTGCTCTGCCAGCTCAATGCCGTTTAATTCCGGCAAGCTGATATCCAAAAATACGATATCGACGTCCCTTGCGAGAATTTCTTTTCGTCCTTCAAAGGGATTCGTATATGTACCGATTACATCTATAGACATGGTATCCAGTTTTAACAGCTGACGTTCTAAATACTTCAAGGCCAACGGTTCGTCATCTACGAGAATTACCTTCATTCATATTACTCCTTGGATTGGAAAAATACGGTCACATTTAACTATATTGATTCCTTCGCATTGTTGCAACAAGCGAAAGCAATGTTTATAACAATATACTCGTTATTTTTCCTCTTGAAAAACTCATAATTCCAAGTATAATACTTGGTATAAAGTGATTAGGAGTTTGCTAAGGGGGCTTTCAACTTGGATCAATGCGATAAAGAACCGACATCTCTGACCCTCGATGATTATCTGGATCTTCTCAGTTTGGCTATTCGCTTGGAAGATCGGAAGTGGCAAGCAGACATTGTTCGTACACTTCGGCACATGTTGGAACCGCAGGACAAGAAGCAAGCGAAGTCGGAGGAATGCACGGAACAAGAACTATGGCAATGCGTGAACCAAATCAATGACCGGATGTTTGCCCTTTACAATGAACTGAAAGCAACGGATGATAAAGATATGCAGCGGAAGCTGCTGGACCAGATGTGGGAACTTAAAATTGCCCGGGTTGAGGTTTTCCGCAAAATACGCTCGATATATCAATAGCAAACAAAGACGATAACTCCTTCTGGAGTATCGTCTTTGTTTGCTATTGTGCCCCTTCGTTATGATAAGTCCAAATAATAATAGGCAAATTCTTCATCCTGCGCATACCCTGCCGATTCATACAAATGCCGAGCTGTCACGTTATGAAGCTGCGTGGACAGAGTCAGCCCTTTGGCTCCGGTCTGAAGGGCGTGCGCATGGGCTTGATGCAGTAGTTTCCTTCCGATACCAAGCCCGCGATATTCGGAGTCCACGAATAGATCATTCAAGATCCACAACCTGGACATCGAGAGCGATGAGAAGGATGGATATAACTGCAGAAAGCCAGCCGTAACCAGGTTTTCTCCTCTATTGCAATCCGCTAAATACATAACGGAATCGCCCAGGGTCAGCCTCTCCCTGATATATTCCTCGGCCCCGTTCAAATCATCTTCCCGCCTATAGAATTGCCGATACTCATTAAACAGAGCGGCTGCCTTGCCCAGATCCTTCTGTTCCGCTTGATATATATGAATCTCTGCTTTCAAGTCACGCACTTCCTTTACATCCGATGTTCCCCCAAGTGTACTAGAAGTCGATCAGGGTTTGGAATGTAGAAAACCACGAATGGTTTGCACGCAGCTTCATCTTCAAGCATCCAGGATGGTATCATGATTTCCGGATTAAACTGCACGGCCTACAATGACCAAATCCCGCTTAATGCCGTCAAGCTCCGCAACCCCGGGGAGAAGCCCCCATTGATCAAAGCCAAACTTCATCAACAGCTTAAGGCTCGGTTCATTATGGCCGAATACAAATCCGACCAGATTTCTGACGCGAAGGCGCGGGCACTCCTCAATGGCCTTCTGAATTAATATGCTTCCGGCACCGATGCCGCGATATTTCTCGTTTACGTATATGCTGATCTCAGCTGTGCCGTTATAGGCCGGACGGCCATAAAAGGATTGAAAGCTCATCCATGCAACCATTCCGTCATCGGACCGCATGACCCACAGCGGACGAAAATCGTTGCTGTGCTCTTCGAACCAGCGTATACGGCTCTCCACCGTGACCGGCTCCAGATCGGCGGTTACTTTTCTGCCTGAGATCGTCGAATTGTAAATGTCCACAATGGCCGGCAAATCCTCTTTGACGGCATAATCGATACGGTATTGTTGCGTCACGATGTCCTACCTCCGAATAGATGTGTAGTCTTTATTACGAGATCTATTGTACAAGAGGCAGAGGAAAAACGCTTCTATTTTTTCGAGCAGCATTAATTCACGAAGGTGTTTCGCATGTAATTTTTTAACTATAAAACATTATATAGGAAGATCAAGCTCATAATAAAGGAACACTTTACTTACGTGATTGAACGCGATAACCTAACATTAATAGCGTGAGAACCGTCTTCTGATGATGAAAGGAATGAACAGAATGAACGAACGATTGCAAAGTTTGCTACAATCCATGAATACACAGGGCTGGGATCATGTCCTTGTGACAGACCCCAAGCATGTTTACTATTTGACCGGATTTGCGAGTGATCCCCATGAGCGTTTCCTGGGCCTGCTCCTCTCCTCTGCGAATGATCCGGTGCTGATTGTCCCCGCATTGGATGCCGACGCGGCAGCGGCCGCTTCAACGGTTAAGCATATTGTCACGCACCAGGATACCGATAATCCGTATCTCTTGCTCAAGCAGCAGTTTCAAGGTGCAGTCGGTACGCTGGCGCTAGAGAAGGATCAGCTTACGGTCTCCCGTTATGAGCAGCTGCAGCAGCATCTGAACGCGAGCCGGGTCGAGGATGTTGGCGCTGTGCTCCGGGAGCTCCGCATTCGAAAGTCGGCCGATGAAGTGAAGATCATCAAACATGCAGTAAGACTAATTGAGGATGTTCTGACGCAAGGCCTGGCCCAGATCAAAATCGGCGTCAGCGAGATTGAGGTTGTGGCAGAGCTGGAATACTTAATGAAAAAAATGGGTGCCGATGCTCCGTCCTTCGCCACAATGGTATTATCCGGCCCTAATACCGCCTTGCCTCACGGTGTTCCCGGTACGCGCCGGATCGAAGCAGGCGATTTGCTCATGTTCGATATGGGAGTTTATGCGGGTGGTTATGCGTCGGATATTACCCGTACCTTTGCCGTAGGCGAGCTGAAGCCTGAAGCCGTCAACATCTATGAGACGGTTCTCGCAGCGAACCTGGCCGGCATTCAGGCCGTAAAACCCGGCGTAACCTATGGCTCGATTGACCAAGCCGCTCGCAAAGTGATTGACGACGCAGGGTACGGCCATGCTTTTGTACATCGCTTGGGGCACGGGCTTGGCATGGATGTTCATGAATATCCGTCCATCCACGGTTTGAACCAGGACATTTTACAGCCCGGGGCGGTATTCACGATCGAGCCCGGCATTTATCTGCAAGGCGTAGGCGGCGTGCGGATCGAGGACGATGTGATCGTAACCGAGGATGGCGTCGAGGTGCTGACCTCCTTCCCGAAAGAACTGACTCGCATCGGATAATTCCATTTTCAGTATGATAAAAAAAGCCCGGATATCGTTTTATTTACGGTATTCGGGCTTTCTCTATGTACCAGAAGAGCCATCCTCCGGCAGAAACAATGCCTCCAAGATGGCTCCCATGGTTACGTTCTTATGCCTGAACCATATCCAGTTCAATGTTGTCGTCGTTATACACGTCTTTATCCACTTCATTCATGACTTTCCCGGTAATCACGCCCGCTGTCATGGAGTCATTCACGTTCAGTGCCGTCCGTCCCATATCGATCAGCGGCTCGACGGAAATCAACAGGCCCGCCAAGGCAACCGGCAGGTTCATCGTAGAGAGCACGATGAGCGAGGCGAAGGTAGCCCCGCCTCCGACACCCGCCACGCCGAAGGAACTGATCATAACGACCACAATCAGGGTAAGGATGAACGACCATGAGGTCGGGTCCACGCCGGCTGTCGGCGCAATCATGACGGCCAGCATGGCAGGATAAATGCCCGCGCAGCCGTTCTGCCCAATCGTGGCGCCAAACGATGCCGAGAGATTCGCGATGCCTTCCGAGACACCCAGCTTTTTGTTCTGGGTCTGCACGTTAAGCGGAATCGTAGCCGCGCTGGAACGCGACGTAAAGGCGAAGGTCAGCGTCGGGAATACCTTTTTCACATATTTAAGCGGGTTGAACCCGAATATCGCCAGCAGTACCAGATGGATAATGAACATGGCGATCAAGGCCACGTACGAAGCAAGGACGAAATCGATCAAATTCATGATGACCGCAAGGTCGGTCGTGGCAATCGTTTTGGCCATAAGCGCCAGAATCCCGTAAGGGGTCAGACGAAGCACCAGCGTCACGATGCGCATGACCACGCCATACACCGCAGAGATCATATTGCGGAACGTTTCCGCCTGCTCCTTGTTTTTTCGGTCTAACCCGAGAACCGCGATCCCGATGAATGCCGAGAAAATAACGACCGCAATCGTCGAAGTTCTTCGTGCCCCCGTCATGTCGGCAAACGGATTGCTCGGAATGAAATCCAGGATCTGCTGCGGGAGCGTACGGCCCTCAACATCCCCGAGCCGTTCTTGCAGCAGTGCACCCTGCTGCTCCTCCGCAGCACCGCCTTGGATATTGACGGCGGACAAATCGAACGCCAGCGCGGTTGTAATCCCGACTGCAGCGGCTACGGCTGTCGTCAGAAGCAGCACCGTGATGATAAGTCCGCTCATTTTGCCCAGATTCTTTCCGCCCTTCAGCTTCATGATAGCCGATATGATTGACACCATGATCAGCGGAATGACCATCATTTGCAGCAGCCTGACGTAGCCGTATCCTATCAAATTAAACCAATCGGTGGATTTCACCACCACATCGGAGGTCGAAGTGTAGATGAGCTGCAGTGCCACTCCGAACAACACACCCAGTCCGAGTCCGGCAAACACGCGTTTGGTAAACGAGATATGCTTTCTCTGCATCCAGTACAGAATACCGACCAGCAGAATCAGAACAAGGACATTGATGATAACCCAAAGCGTTTCCATCCTAATGATTCCTCCCATTCTTTAAATAAGGATATATGTGCTCCATCCTCATGTCATAAGTGCGCTAGTATGTATTCATATCCATTACAGCCCACTCTAAACATATCATTACCCGATTGAGAAAATTCCTGTCAAAATCGTTAGTTTCCCATCGATGCGGATTATGTCGACTATGTTGATCGGATTACCACTGATATCACCCTACTATCATATCATGTAAACTTCAAAAGGAGAACCACAAATATTAACAAAACCGTTTCAATCAGTTCATTGAGCGCTCCATATGTATCCCCCGTCAGTCCTCCAAGTCTTCGGCTCATCCGTTCAGCCGTTAAACTTCCAGCTGCCCAGGCTATGAACGGAATGACAAGGATTCCTCCGACTGCAATCGTCCAAAGATTAGTCTCGCCTGCCGTGATCCATAGGAAACCTACAGTAACTAGCGTTAAGAGAGCAGCCATTACGCCCGCCAGCGATCTCCTTCCGGCCGTCAATCCGTGAAATAGAGCGGCAAGCCCCTCACTTCCCCGTGCCATCGGCCAGCGATACATCGCATGGACCATAAACCAGCGGCTCCAAACCGGAGCGAGCACCAGCAGCCATGCCTCTTGTTTCCATGCCCCGGCTGACAAATCCCATACAGACATGATCAAGGAAGCCTTCAGAAGGAGCAGCAGCATACACGCCATGACGCCCATCGCACCCACACGGCTATCCTTCATGATTTCAAGCATCCGTTCACGCGACCGATGGCTGAGCAGCGCATCCGCGCTGTCCATCCAGCCATCGAGATGAAGGCCTCCGGTCAGCGCCACCCATACAACCAGCAGGATGACGGCAGCAGGAAGGGAGGGCAGCACATAGCTTAAACCCAGTCCCAATCCGGCAACGATAAAGCCTATGACCGCCCCTACCAAAGGATAAAAAACGACGCTCCGTTGCTGCACTTCCGGAGTAAAAGGAATTTCTCTCCGCACCGGCAGCCTCGATAGAAATTGAAAAGCGGCCGCAGCCGCTTCGATCATCTTGCTCATATGAGATACTCCTTGCTCTTGATTTCCATCGGAATTCCCGCCGTCACCAAAAATACTTCATCGCATATCTGAGCCAGCCTTTGATTCATGATCCCTGCCCAGTCGCGATATATTCGGCCTAGCGGATATTCCGGTACAATACCCGACCCCACTTCATTGGTTACCAAAATGACCATGCCGGGGTAACCCTGTACCGCTCTTGCGAGTCTGCCGATTTGAAGTCCTAACCGTTCTTCCATTGCAGCACTTCCTTCAGGCTCAGCTTGCAGCAGCACATTCGTAAGCCACAGCGTCAGGCAGTCCACTACCACTGCAGGGGCATCCGAGGCGGACTGGCCGAGCGTTTCCAGCAATTCAGGCAGTGCAACAGGCTCCTCCACCGTCTCCCAACGATAGGCTGAATCCTGCCTGCGGTCTTGATGAATCCGGATCCGTTCCCTCATCTCTTCGTCGTAGGCTTGCGCAGTCGCCACGTACGTTCCCGACTCCGATCGCTTCATGCACAGCTTCTCCGCGAATGAGCTCTTTCCGCTTCTGGCCCCGCCTGTTACCAATACGCTTCCACGATGGCTCATACGGCCCCTCCGCTGATTCCAGCGCTCTCAAACGTCGCCATCTCGTTCACGATCCTGCACGCCGCCTCGACCAGATGAAGGCACAGCACCCCGCCCGTCCCCTCGCCAAGACGCATGTCCATTTGCAGCATCGGCTGGAGTCCGAGCTCTTTCAGCAGAAGAACATGCGCCTGCTCATGCGAAACATGAGAGGCAATCATATAGGAGAGAGCGTCCGGGCAGATGCATTTGGCAACCAGCGCCGCCGCACTGGATATGAAACCGTCAATGATAACAGGACAACCGTGAGCAGCCGCACCCAGGATCAGTCCAGCCAACCCGCCGATTTCATATCCTCCAACTTTGGCGAGCACGTCGAGGGGATCATCGGCATGAGGTCTATTAACTTGTATAGCCTGTTCCACCACTCGAATCTTATGCAGCAGCCGTTCATCCGTTACCCCGGTTCCCCTCCCCACGACGTCAGAAGGCTGATTGCCGGACAGAACGGAGAAGATCGCCGCACTCGGTGTCGTATTCCCAATGCCCATCTCTCCGGTGACGAACATTTGCGTTCCTCGCGATACCAATTCGGCAGCAACCTCCGCACCGGCTACAATGGACTCCAGTGCCGCTTCTTTTGTCATCGCAGGCCCTTTGGCCATATTGGCGGTTCCTCTGCCAACGTTCCGCGACATCAGCTTCTCATGGTTCAACTCGATCGCGACCCCGATGTCCACACAATGAACGTCTGCCCCCGCCTGACGGGCCAGCACATTCACAGCCGCCCCTCCATTCAGGAAGTTCATGACCATCTGGGGCGTTACCTCAGCCGGAAAGGCGCTGATTCCTTCTTCACAGACTCCATGATCACCAGCCATGACAACGACGGATTTTTTGGTGAACGACGGTTTCATATTCCCTGTAATGCCCGCTAATTGGATCGCTAGCGACTCCAGCTTGCCCAGACTGCCCGGAGGCTTCGTCAGCGTATCCAAATAAGCGGCTGTTTCGTTCTGCACCTCGACACTCAGCGGTTTTATGTTAGCAATGTAACGATTTAAACGATTCACGTTGGTATCCGTCAATGAAACGACCTCCTCATATCTTGTTCCTAAATCTTGCATCCCCGCCCGGAACATGCGGCAGCATCGGTCAGGACCACGTGCTATTTGCCGTTAACAGCACCTGCGGAGCGCCATTCTCGGGATGGGCCACAATCGAGGGCTCTACCCGGAAGATTTGGCGTAAATACGCCGCTGTCAAAACTTCTTTCGGCTTGCCAACCCCCGCGATCTTTCCCTGATCAAGGACCAGCAGCTTATCGCAAAACTGGGCTGCCAGGTTCAGATCATGCAGTACGCTGATCACGGTAATTCCGGACGAGCTCCGCCACTGCGCCACCATATCCATAAACTGAAGCTGATAGCGGATATCCAGATAAGTCGTCGGTTCATCCAGCATCAGCAGCGAGGGTTCCTGGACCATCACCTTACCAAGCGCGACACGCTGACGCTGGCCCCCGCTTAACTCGGTAAGCCGCCGTTCCTCCAGACCGTTCAGATCCAGCTTTCGGATAACGGCCTCAATGAGCGGTGCTGCATCCTTATCTTCACGACCAAGCCAGTTTAGAAAGGGGAATCTCCCCATCTCCAGCACTTCCCGGACCGTAAAATCGGTAGGGTCAAGCCCTTCCTGCTGAAGCACCGCCACGATCCGTGCCAGCGCCTTTCGGGTATAGCGTCCAAGCTCCTTGCCCCGAAGGGTCACGCTTCCTGTCGTGGGACTCTCCACACCGGATAACAGCTGCATGAGGGTGGATTTACCGCTTCCGTTCGGACCGATGATCCCCCACCATTCCCCTTCGGCAATGTGAAGGTCCACACCTTCAAGAATCGGCACCTTGCCATAGGCTTTGCCAAGTCCTTGAGCTGTAATCATGATAAACCCTCCCTGCGCCTTTTTTTGTTCCGGTATAGCAGATACGCAAAGAACGGAGCGCCTATGAATGCCGTAACTACACCCAGCGGTATTTCCGTTGGTGCCAGCACGGACCGTGCCGCCGTATCGCACCAGACCATGAACACCGCGCCGCCCAGAGCCGACAGTGGAACAATGACGCGGTAATCGGAGCCGGTGATCAGCCGGATCATATGCGGTACCACAAGTCCTACGAATCCAATCACGCCGGAAACCGACACAGCTGCGGCGGCGAGCAGGGTAGCAACGATGAGCACGCTCGTCTTCAGCCGATCCACATTCAAGCCCATATGGGCGGCCTGCCGTTCCCCCAGCGACAAAATATTAAGCGCTCGCGACCTGCTCCATAAGTATATAAAACCTGCGATAAAATACGGGAAAAGGATGGCCGTATACGACCATCCACGCATGCTGAGGCCCCCCATCGTCCAGTACAGGATCTGGTTTACCGTATCTTTGGACATGACCGTCAGGAAGGAAACGACGGCGCCCAGAAACGACTGCATCACCACGCCGGACAGAATGAGCCCGTGGATCAACAGCTTTCCTTGATCCCTTGCCAGCAGCAGAACGACCCATAAGGTCCCTGCTCCGGTCAAAAACGCTACAAGCGGGAGCGTGTAACCTCCGGCAAAGGAGTATTCCATCCCGAAAAAAATCAGGGATGCTGCGCCAAGCGCAGCACCCGAGGATACACCGAGCGTAAACGGATCCGCCAGCGGATTGCGCAATACCCCTTGAAAGGCGGCTCCGGCGACGGCCAGGGAGGCTCCTACGAGCATCCCCAGCAATATGCGCGGCAATCTCACCTTCATTAAGATTTGCTCGGATGAAGCTTCCCAGCCCGGAACGATGGAATCGCCGATTCCCGGCAGCCGGTGCAGCAGCATCGCCCCAATCTCTCTCACAGGCAGGTGCACGGAGCCGATTCCGAGACTGACAACCAAGGTTAACAGTAATAGGATGATGCCGGCCGCACCGAATCCTGCAAGTTTTTTACTCATGGATTCATCAGTTCCGGATAAACGGCCTTCGCCACTTCAATCAACCCTTGCGTTACACGGGGACCCGGACGGCTTAACAGATTCGCATCCACGGATATGACCTGATCGTTCTTGATGGCTTCGATCTGATCCCAGCCGCCGCGCTCCTTAATCAGCTGATCCAATGTTTTCTTGGTTGCTTCGTCAACGACATCGTCCGTGTACAGAATGACGTCGGGGTTTGCAGCGATAATATTCTCCTCGCTGATTTCGAACCAGCCTTCCGCTTCGCCGGCTGCGTTAACGCCGCCAGCTAAGGTGATGATCTCATCCATAAACTCGCCCTTGCCGACGGTCCATCCTGGAGAGAATTCCACATACACTTTTTTCTTGTCTTCATCCTTCACGGATTTCACGGCTTCTGTAACGGTAGTCAATTCCTGCTTCATCTGATCCACGACCGCTTTCGCC
This sequence comes from Paenibacillus sp. p3-SID867, assembly GCF_025142895.1. Lineage (NCBI taxonomy): Bacteria > Bacillati > Bacillota > Bacilli > Caryophanales > Paenibacillaceae > Paenibacillus > Paenibacillus sp. p3-SID867. Next base: position 1,354 of record NZ_JAMBDM010000029.1, on the reverse strand, counting down.
TCCGCTTGACGGTCCGTAATTTGCCCGATCAGTTCGATGTTCTCCATCACGGCATCAATGGTTTTCGGATCATTGACGAACAGGGTAACGCCAAGCTCACGCAATTTCTCGGCATTCTCGGCATTCATCGAAGCGGCGAATACCACATCGGCATCGGCTGCAATAATAGCCTCTTCATTTACTTGGAACCCGCCCAATTTCGGCTTGGATTTGGCCGCTTCCGGATAATCGTCATTATCGGACACGCCCACAATTTCCTCATCCAGGCCCAAAGCGAACAGTTTTTCCGTCTCGGACGGTGTCAGGGATGCAATTTTGACTGGAGCCTTCTCAAACGTCATTTCAACTCCGGTTGAATCCTTAACGGTCAGCGGATACGTCGTTTTAAGCTCTTCGCCCGAATCCGCAGGCGCTTCGTTATTCTGCTCTTCCTGCTGTGCCGGCGGCGTTGTATCCTTCGGCGCCGCTTCTTCGCCTCCACAGCCGATCAAGGCCAGAGCCATCAGTATGGCTACCAGAAGTACGGACCATGTTTTGTTCAATGCTTTCATCTCTTGAAATCCCCCTATACATAATTGAGAACCTGGCGCTGCGAGTTTACATTCCTTCGACCGATCCTTACCGGGAGAATAAAACATCAATCGTCATACTCCAAAGAAGCAAAAATCCCTGACTCCTTGTAAACACAAGGAATCAGGGATTACGTTTTAACATAAGGACATCTGGATCACCGTTCACAGATAGCGCCTTAAACTTCCGCCCACACATGCTGCATGGGTCCGGCAAACGTAATCCTCTCCTCGAAGGACCGTCATTCATTCGCCGAGGGCAGGTCTCCTGACTTGCAGGCTGTAACGACTTCTCCGCCTTCCCAAGCGCTTTCGGCTCAGTGGCATATGGAGAAGTCCCTGCTTCACAGTGGCGGGACCGTGCCGGACTTGCACCGGCTTCCCTATTAACCCGGCAGATGACAATAAATGCCCTCTGTCCGGGACCCTCGCAAATAATATGAATTTATGTATGTTAGGCCAAGCATGGTTTCTCTGCCCAAGATTATAGGCGATAAACCTCCCTCTTACAACCGAAAGTTTCGGTCATTTCAAATGCCTTATGATACGGATTTATCCCGTTATCGCCCATTCCGCACCGATATCATACGATTTCGTTTAATCGCTTAACCGTACGCCTAGCCAGCGTTCTCCATCCCAAGTCAATTGCAACTGGAGCTCCTCCCCCGGCGACACCTGCGTCTCCCAGAATTCCGTATGTGGAAGGGCTGCTGCCGCGATCTGCCGGATGACGCCCCCATGGGTGATCACAAGCACATCAAGCTCCGCCCTCTGTGCTCCAAGGA
>NZ_JAMBDM010000028.1:0-62188 GCF_025142895.1 Paenibacillus sp. p3-SID867 | reverse complement strand
CGCTGCGGGAAGCAGCTGGTGCAGCTGGGCTTGCTGCCTCGGCCCGCATGCGAGGCAGCGGGTGCCGCCGCCGGGGACAAGCCTGTCACGGCGGCAACTTCCCCGCATTCGGCTGAACCCCACGCGGAAATGCCGATCCTCGCAGGCTCCCTGCCTGCATCGGTATCCCGTGCGGAAGCGTCGAACCCCGCAGGTTCCCTGCCTGCATCGGTATCCCGTGCGGAAGAGCCAATCCCCGCAGGTTCCTTGCCTGCAGCGGTCCCCCATGCGGAAAGCGCGCGGCTGTCTGCCGTCTCCCCGCTGCTCCAGATCGATTCGCTGACGTTTGCGTATCCCGGCGGCCGGGAGGCGCTGCGCGATATCGATGCGAAGATTGATCCAGGCGACTGGGTGCTGCTGACCGGGGAGAACGGGTCCGGCAAAACGACCCTCAGCCGCCTGATCATGGGCCTGCTGCCGGCTCCGGCAGGCAGCATACGCTGGCAAGGGGAAGATACGAAGGGAATGGCCGTTTACCGCAGAGCCGAGATGATCGGCTATGTGTTCCAGCAGCCGGAATATATGTTTACCGCCCCGAATGTGTGGGAGGAGCTGATTTACAGTCTTCATGGAGGGGTGTCCGTGAAGAAGCGTCCGAAGCTGTCTGCTGGCCAGCAGCAGCGCGCTAGGTTTCTTTTGGAGAAAGCGGGGCTGACGGGTCGGCTTCAAATGTCTCCCTACCTGCTCAGTCAGGGGGAGAAGCGCCTTCTGAGCATCATCAGCCAATTGATGCTGCAAAGAGCGCTGTACATCCTGGACGAACCGACGTCGGGGATGGACTATGCCGCCATCGATAAGGTGATCGAGCTGTGCCGTTTTGTCATTGGGGAAGGTTCGGCCATATTGATGATTACGCACGATCCCGAGCTCATGAAGAGACATGCCACTTCCTCTATTCATCTGCGAAGCGGGAAAATGACTGTGCAACCTTCGTTGTAACCCTTATAATAGAAATGTTACATGATGTGAAAGCGCTCCTGGTATCGGGAGGCGCTTTTATGCTGTTGGCCCCGGTTTTTATCCTTATCAGAAGGACATATATCGGAAACCTGATACAGCAGGGACTGGAATCATGCCGGGGCTGTCTAGAGTAAAGGGGACGAAGGAACGTGGGTGTATTAAAACAAGACAAACGCAGTTATATCCTGGTCGGTATTTTGTTATCCACCTTCATGGCTGCGATCGAAGGAACGGTAGTCGGCCCGGCGGGACCGGCCATTATCAGCAGTTTCGGCAGCGTAAGCCTCATGAGCTGGATTTTTACGGCCTACCTGCTGACGATGGCGGTAACAACGCCGATCTTCGGTAAAATAAGCGATTTATATGGACGCAAGCCCGTATTTTTATACGGCTCGCTGATCTTTCTCGTTGGCTCATTGCTGTGCGGCCTGTCGCAGAACATGACGCAGCTGATCATATTCAGGGCAATCCAAGGAATTGGGGCCGGTGCGGTTATTCCGGTGACCTTTACGATTGTCGGAGACATTTACAATCTGGAGGAACGAGGGAAGATTCAGGGGATGATCAGCTCCGTATGGGGAATCTCTTCTCTGATCGGACCGCTGCTTGGCGGGTACTTCGTGGATTACCTGTCCTGGCACTGGATCTTTGTTTTTAATGTACCGTTTGCGCTGTTATCGATATGGCTGATTTTCCGTTATTTCAAAGAGGAGCGCACCACCCGCGAAGTATCGATCGATTACGGGGGAGCGGCCCTGTTTACCGTGGGAATGACGGCGCTGCTGTTTGCGCTCGCGGTAGGTGGCGGAGAGAGCTATTCCTGGACTTCTCCGTTCATGCTCGGTTTGATGATCGGTTCCGTGGTGCTGCTCGCTGCGTTTCTGGTGGTGGAGAGCAGAGTGAAGGAGCCGATGCTGCCGCTCCATCTGTTCAAGATCCGGGATATTACGGTATCGACGGTAGCCAATATTCTGGTAAGCGCGCTTATTATCGGGCTGACCACGTATTTGCCACTGTGGATTCAAGGGGTTCGGGGCGGCAACGCGACCTTGTCGGGCCTGACATTAGCCCCGATGTCGATCGGATGGCTGATCGGTTCGATTATCAGCGGGCGCCTGATCATTAAATCCGGTTCCCGGAAAACGGCGATTATCGGCGTCGTATTTCTAATCATCGGAGCGGTGGGATTGGCGTTCATGCATAAGGATACGGCGCTGGGCGTGCTGCTGGTCTTTACGTTCATTTATGGGGTCGGCTTCGGATATATCTCCACCTTGTTTCAGATCATCGCGCAATCCTCGGTGGGTTATGAGGTCCGGGGAGCTTCCACGGCGCTGAACTCCTTCATCCGCACGTTCGGTCAGACCGTGGGCGTAGCGGTGTTCGGATTATGGGTCAATGCGGGAATTGCGGGCAGACTTGCGGCGGAGCCGGATGCCGCAGGCATTACCAGCGACGATATTAATAAGCTGCTCTCTCCGCATGGCATGGCTGAGCTGCCGGAAGGGTCAGGCAGCCTGCTGAGCGGGATACTGGAGGGCAGCCTGAATTCCTTGTTTGTGGTGATGGCCGTGATGGCGGTGATCTGTATGCTGATCGTGGCCGCCTTCCGCAATGCGCCTCCTGAACCCGAGACGGGAACGGAAGAGACACAGCCGTCAGGCCATTGATGGATGGACTCATGTAAGGCATATATTTTTTCAAAGCATATTTAGCAGGATCCCGCTCTCTTTGAGGCCGGGATCCTTTTTTTTGTTTAGTGCTGCTCTATGCGGACAGCAAACGGCCATCTCGCAACAATCCCCTTCGAAAGTGTCTGAAATCTTGCTAATATGCCCTACACGGCGCAGGGTGAACTCCGATATAATAAACATATTTCGCTCTATAAATGAACTTCTCATACTACATAAACCCAAGGGGCTGCCGATGTATGTCCAAATTTAATCTGTTCCGAAAAATCATGCTGTTTATTTTCCTGATGTTGATTCCGATTGTCGGCCTCTATTTCTATTCAAACCAAACCACGACGAACGTGCTCAGCAAGGAGCTCAGCCAATCGAATACGAACCAGCTCGTCTTCTTTCAGAATCAGGTGAATACCAATATCGATATTTTGGCATCGTGGCCGAATTTGCTGCTGCATGACCCGGATATTTCAAGTTTTCGGGATATTTATTTGCAGGATAAATATCTGAACCTGGACGCGATTAACCTGGTGAAGCAGATTCAGACGAAGCTGAGCATACAGGAGAGCTCTTCGAACTGGCGCAGCCACCTGGCCATTTATTCCCCGTCCCTTGGGCGGGTGGTCACCGAAAGCGATGCCGGGTTTTACTCGCCAAAGGAGCTTGCGGAGGACGTGAAGCCGGGCTGGCAGGTCACTCCTTATGATGAGGGGAGCGATCGGCGGTTCCTATTTGTCTGGTATTCGGTGTCACCGTATTCCACCCAGCATCATACAGGCAAGTCAAATACCGTGATCAAGGTAGAATTCGACAGCACCAACATTCAGGATATGCTGGACCGCTTTAAAAGCGACGGAAGGAGCGATCCGTTCTACTATAAACCGGATACCGGCGTTATTTACAACCGTACCGCGGACCAGGAACTGATTAACCATATGATTGCGGAGCTGGGTCGGGAGCCGCTCCAAGACGTGGAGAACCGCGTGAAGGAAGTGGGCGGCAAAACCTATTCGGTCAGCATCGTATTATCGGAAACGACCGGATGGTATTTGATAGACTATATTCCGCTATCGGACATTATGAAGCCGATCCATACGTCCAACAGGCTCTTTTATATATCGATCGCCGCATTGCTCTTGATGAGCTGCCTCGCCGCATACCTGCTGTACTCCCAGGTTCAGGTTCCGATCAAGCAGCTGGTTTATGTGTTCCGCAGGCTGCAGGCCGGGGATTACGCGGTGAGGATGAAGGTATCGGGCCGAAACGAGTTCAGTTTTCTGGCTACGAGATTCAACTCAATGGTGGAGCAGATCCAGGAACTGTTCGAGCATGTATACATGGAGAAGATCCATGTCAGGGAAGCGAAGCTGAAGCAGCTGCAGTCCCAGATCAATCCCCATTTCTTCTACAACTGCTTCTCGTTTATCACCAGTATGGCGAAGCTTCGGAAATACGAAGCCGTCGTGGCGATGTCGCACAGCTTGTCCCGGTATTTCCGCTATACCACGCGTCAGGAAAGGGAACTGGTTCCCTTGCCCGATGAGATGGAGTTCGTTACGCATTATTTGGAAATACAGCAGATGCGAATGAGGCGTCTTAAATATCATCTCGATTTGACGGAAGAAGCCGAAGGCATGGAGATCCCGCCGCTGGTCATCCAGCCCCTCGTGGAGAATGCCGTCCTCCATGGCATTGAACCTCACTCGGGCAATGGTGAAATCAGGATAACCTTCCGAATTCTGGACGGCATGGCCTGCATCCAAGTGGATGATAACGGAATAGGTATGAACGGGCAGAAGCTGGCCGAGCTGGAGGCTCGGTTGAACAAGCCGATGGATCAGGAGATGGGCTGCGGCGTCTGGAATGTTCACCAGCGCATGCGGCTGCGTTATGGCGAAGAGGCGGGCCTGCGGTTTGCGGCATCTCCGCAGGGCGGCGTACGGGCTGTGCTCTATTGGCCGCTGCCGGATCGCTTGGAAGGAATCAATCAAAGTCAGGGCAGGGGGCAGAGAATGAATGAATATCTTATTGGTTGATGACGAGAGTTATGTCACGGAAAGTTTATATCAGACGATACCATGGCGTGAGCTGGATATTGAAGAAGTGTATCAGGCTTCTTCCGCCTTGGAGGCGATCGACCTGCTGGAGGAGGAGGACATCGATGTGGTGGTCACGGATGTTCGGATGCCGGTCATGACCGGCCTGGAGCTGATGGAGACCATAACCGAGCGCTGGACGCATATCCGCTGCATTTTACTTACGGGTTATTCGGATTTTGAATATGCCAAGCAGGCGATTCGGCTGCAGGCATCCGATTATATTTTGAAGCCGGTGGACGATGATGAATTCATACGCAGTGTGAGCTCCGCCTTGGCGTCAATCAAGGAGGAGCGGAAGGAGCTTGGGCAGTATCATCAGTTGATGTACAGCCGCAAATCGGATCTCGGCATTCTGCGAAACAGCCTCATGCATGATCTCTTGCTTGGACGCGAGATACCGCGACCTTCACTCGAACACAAGCTGCATGAATACGAGATCCCACTCCGAACAGACCGGTGGACGGTTATGCTGCTGATCCAGCTCGGGCAGAAATTTACAAGAATGGACGACCATTCGGTCAGCCTGATGGAATATGCCATCGGTAATATTGCGGAGGAGGTATTTGCCGAGCTGCTCCATGTGTGGTCCAGCAAAACGCCGCATAACGGCTTGATTCTGTTGGCTCAGTACAAGGCAGAGGAAATGAATCCATTCGCGGATTCCCGCGCATTGAAACAGTATGTATACCAGTTTCAACAGGATGTGGACAGCTATCTGAAGGGGAGTATTTCTGTTCTCGTATCGGCCTCCTTTGATTTTCCGGAGGAATTGGCATCCGTTTACCGGTCGGGATTAAGCTCGCTTTACCTCTGGGGAAACGGAGATCATGAAGCCATCCGGTTTGCTGAAGACCATGATGGCCGGCTGCGTGAGCCTGTATGGGACGTTACCCAGGCTTTTGCCAAACCGCCCAGTCTGCTGCATCTGCTGGAGACAAGGCAGTGGGATGCCGCCCGGGACAAAATAGAACAAGTTTTTGCAGAGCTTGAAACCGCATTCATTGGGCAGACGGCGTTGTATGAAATTTTTTTATCGGTTGCGAATGCCTTTATGTACCTGGCTCATAAGCAGGGCCATTACGTTCATCAGCTGGACCAGGCCGGCTGGGATCCCCTGTATATTCAGCAGGTGGTTCAGTCGGCTGCGAAGCTGCGTTCCTGGTCGCTTGATATGCTGAACAAACTTCATGATATCTCCTCCGAGCAGGAGATAACGAGCAAAAGCCATATCATCAAACAGGTTCAGGAGATGGTGACTGCCGATTCGGGTCATGACCTGTCCGTCAAGACGATTGCGGACCGGGTATTCCTGCATCCGGTGTATTTATCCAAGATTTATAAGAGTGAAACCGGAGAGGGACTTGGCGATTATATCATCCGCAAGCGAATGGAGCGGGCGTTATACCTGCTGAAGCATACAAACAAGAAGATTTATGAAATTACCGCTGAGCTTGGCTACCAGAACCCGCAGTATTTTAGCAAGATGTTCCGGAAGCACTACGGGATGACGCCGAACGAATACAGAGACCAAGGATGTTGCTAAAGGTGCAGAAATCTTCGATTCGTGACATAGGATGCGGCTGCCGGCCCCTCTATAATTAAACATGTAATCCATAAGGTGGTAGAAGGGGGATTTAGATATGAACGCTAGAAGAAAGAAATGGTTCCCGATCCTGGCTGCGTCCTTGCTGTTGGCCGGATCCTTGGCCGGATGCTCCGGGAGCGAGCCGAAGCCGGAAGCGGCACAGCAGCCAGCCGAATCTAAAACTGAAAACGTCTACAAAGACAAATACGATCCGGAAGTTACGATTACGACGGTGTGGGGCGTCGATCCAACGCTGCAATTCAAGAATGGGGAAACGATCGAGAACAACGTGGCTACGAAGTGGGCCAAGGAGAAGTTCGGCATCAACATCAAATCGCTGTGGTCCATTACGGATACCAACGGCGCTTTTGCAACCAAGCTGCGTCTGGCTATGTCCTCCGGACAGGAGATGCCGGATATCGTCACGCTCGGCACCGAAAATCAGCAGCTGGCCCAGGATTTAATCGATTCCGGCATGTTTGCCGAGGTAGGCACGCTGTTTGACCAGTATGCATCGGAAACGTGGAAGAACGCGATGAATCTGGATTCCAATGTGTGGAATCAGTACAGCCGGGACGGTAAGCGAATGGGGCTTCCGGTACTGGATTTTGCCTATAATCACGACTATGTATTATGGATCCGGCAGGATTGGCTGGACAAGCTGGGGATGAGCGCACCGAAGACGATGGATGAGCTTGAGCAGGTGATGGAGGCCTTCAAGAACCAGAACCCTTCCGGTCTAGCCCCGGACAAAGTCACCCCGCTCAGCATTGGCTTCAAAACGTCCATGAGCACCTGGATGGGCGATCCGTCCTGGATATTCGGCGCTTACGGAACGCTGCCGCAGCAGTGGAACGTGGCTGAGGACGGAAGCCTGGAATATGGCTCGGTTCATCCAGGCATGAAGGAAGGCTTGGCGAAGCTGAACGAGTGGATGAATAAAGGGTATATTCCGAAGGAAGCCGCACTGTGGGATGAGAATAAGACTGCCGAGCCGGCTGTAGCCGGAACGGCCGGGATCATTCCGGGGCCCTATTGGATGAGCGGCTGGCCGCTGATCGATACCGTGAAGAATGCGCCGGAAGCCGTCTGGAAGCCTGTGCAAATTCCGGCTGGTCCTGACGGCGCTGCGATGCGGCATGGAACGCAGTATACAAATGGCGTTACCCTGATCCATAAAGACATGGAGCATCCTGAAGCTTTCTTCACGTATCAGAACTACCTGTTTGATAACTTTGCCGTGTCCAAGGAAGGCGGCGAATTTGCCAATGGACTGTTTGAAGGTTATGACTTCGAGCTCGATGCCAATGGCGAAATGGTTCCGAACGATCAAATCGAAGGCGGTTATGTCAATGTCGTCCGTTATTTGCTGGTCCGCGACGGCGCCCGGATTCCGGACGAGCAGATGAAAGCGCTGCTGAAGCTGGCAAAAGGGGAAAAGCCGGAGAGCCGTCTCGAAAAAGATGTCGCGGTCAACTATGGCAAGGATACGCCGGCCGCTGCCGAGGTGCTCCTCTCCCAAGAGGAGATCTCCAAGAAGAACATGTTTACGGGACCGGTTACCGCCACCATGAAATCGAAGTGGGATTATCTGCTGAAGATCGAGAATCAAACCCTGAACGAGATCATTTACGGCAAGCAGCCGGTTGAATCGTTTGATAAATTTGTAGAGACGTGGAAAGCCGGAGGCGGTGAACAGATCACCAAAGAGGTTAACGAATGGTATCAAAGCGTGAAGTAGTTATGGTTACCGATTAATGAAGGGCGGCCTGCCAAAGGCCGTCCTTTTTGTGCCATTGGAGTCGCCGCAAATTGATTGCTATCGTGCCATGAATATTGGTTTTGTGGGCTACTGCGTCCCGTGGGACGGGTCCTATAATCAAGAGGTAGATTGATTTAACGGGAGGATCTTGGATGAAGAGGATGAAAAAAACATGGCCTTTCCACGTCATGCTGCTGCCGGCCCTTATCTGTCTGTTCTTATTCAGTTATTTGCCGATGGGCGGCATCATTATGGCTTTTCAGGACTATAAGCCGTGGGAGGGCGTTGGCGGCTCCGCATGGGTGGGCTTGGACAATTTCCGTTATTTGTTTGAAAGGCAGGACAGCATGCAGGTCATATGGAACACCTTGGTCATCGCGGTGATGAAAATCGTGTTCAATCTGCTGATTCCGTTCGTGTTTGCCATCCTGCTGAATGAAATCCGAAAAACGGCGCTTCAGCGGAGCATCCAGACGATGGTGTATTTGCCCCACTTTTTGTCCTGGGTCATCCTGGGCGGAATTTTGATCGAAATGCTCGCCGTGGACGGCTTTGCCAATCGGATTCTGGCGGCCGTCGGCATCGATCCGATCTTTTTTCTCGGAGACAATAACTGGTTCCGTTTCACGGTGATCGTGTCTGACGTATGGAAGGAGTTTGGCTACAATACGATTGTATTCCTGGCTGCGCTGGCCGGTGTCAGCCCGACCTTGTACGAAGCTGCGGAGATGGATGGAGCGGGACGCCTGAAGCAAACGCTTCATATCACGATCCCTGCCATGATTCCCATCACGATCGTTGTCGGAACATTGGCGCTTGGCAACATCCTGAATGCCGGGTTTGACCAAATCTTCAACCTGTACAATCCGCTGGTATACGAGAAAGGCGATATTATCGATACCTTTGTATACCGTACAGCAATCCTGAATGGCGAGATGGGGTTTGGAACGGCCATCGGCTTGTTTAAATCGGTGATCAGTATGGCCCTTATTCTCGTATCCTATCGGCTGGCCTACAAGTGGGCGGGCTACCGTATATTCTAGCAGAGCGAAAGAGGGAGAGCCATGTACCATAAAACGATGGAATACCGCATATTTAACGTGTTTAATACCTGCTTGCTTGTCGCGCTGGCCATTCTCTGCATCATTCCGCTGCTTCATGTGCTGGCGATTTCGTTCAGCTCCAAAGCCGCTGCTGACGCCAGTCTGGTGGGATTATGGCCGGTCGATTTTTCGCTGGAGGCTTACAAGAAAACGATTAATAACCCGGCGTTTTTGCACTCGATCTGGATCTCCATTGCGCGTACCGTATTAGGAACGGCTCTAACGCTTGCCGTAACGTTCCTGGCCGCGTACCCGCTGTCCAAGGAGAACCGCGTCTTCCGCAGCCGCAGTATTTATTCCTGGCTGTTTGTGTTCAGCATGGTGTTTAATGGCGGCCTGGTGCCATTCTATATCGTGATTCAGAAGCTGGGCTTGATCAACTCCTTCTGGGTGCTGGTCATTCCCGGCACGGTGAATACCTTTCTGGTGATCCTGATGCTGAACTTCTTCAGGGGGATTCCGAAAGAACTGGAGGAAGCGGCTTTCATCGATGGAGCCGGCCATTTCAAAACGCTGTTTAAGATTTATTTGCCGATCTCGCTGCCCTCGATTGCCACGATTGCGCTGTTCAGCATGGTGTTCCATTGGAACTCATGGTTTGACGGGCTGCTGTATCTGAACAATGCCAAGGACTTCCCGCTGGCGACCTTCCTGCAGACGGTTATTATCCAGCGAGACATGAGCTCGATGAGCATGAGCCCGAAAGAGATGGAGCTGTTGTCCCAGACGACGGTGAATGCCGCACAGATCTTTATCGGCGCGGCGCCCATCCTGCTGGTCTATCCTTTTTTGCAGCGTTTTTTCGTTAAAGGGATGACGCTGGGCTCTGTCAAAGAATAAGAGATGCAAACATAACAGGAAACAGGAGGTTTAACCTACTATGAAACGAACGTTTAATCCGATTAGCTCGCGCGTTCCGCACATGCTGCATGGCGCCGATTATAATCCGGAGCAATGGCTCCGTTATCCCGAAGTCCTCGAAGAAGACATCCGGCTGATGAAGCTGGCGAATTGCAATGTGATGTCCATCGGCATTTTTTCATGGGTTTCATTGGAGCCCGAGGAAGGGGTATTCACGTTTGATTGGCTTGACGGCGTATTGGACCGCTTTGCCGCCAATGGAATTTATGCCTTTCTGGCAACGCCAAGCGGCGCAAGACCGGCCTGGATGTCGGAGAAGTATCCCGAGGTGCTGCGCGTAAGCGAGAGACGGGTCCGTAACCTGCACGGTTTCCGGCATAATCACTGTTATACTTCGCCGGTCTATCGGGAGAAGGTCCATACGATCAACAGGAAGCTTGCGGAGCGGTATGGCAACCATCCAGCCGTGATCGGCTGGCATATCTCGAACGAGTTTGGCGGCGATTGCCATTGTGACTACTGTCAGGACGCATTCCGGTCTTGGCTGCAGGCGAAGTACGCCACGCTGGATGAGCTGAACCATGCCTGGTGGACCGCATTCTGGAGTCATACGATTACGACATGGAGCCAGGTTGAATCCCCGGCACCACACGGAGAGACGCAGGTCCATGGAATGAACCTGGATTGGAGACGGTTTGTAACCGATCAGACGGCGGATTTCATCCGGCACGAAATGGAACCCCTCCGCAGGGTCAATCCGTCCCTTCCGGTTACGACGAACCTGATGGAATATTTTGAAGGACTGAATTACTGGAAGTTTGCCGATCTGCTGGACGTGATATCCTGGGACAGCTATCCGACCTGGCATGACCAGGGCGGGGATGATGCTGTGCAGGCAGCCCGCGTTGCCATGATGCATGATATCATTCGTTCGATCAAAGGCGGACAGCCTTGGATGCTGATGGAGAGCACGCCAAGTCTGACCAACTGGCAGCCGGTGAGCAAGCTGAAGCGTCCGGGTATGCATTTGCTGTCTTCCATGCAAGCCGTTGCCCATGGTTCGGATACGGTGCAATATTTTCAATGGCGAAAGAGCAGGGGATCGAGCGAGAAGCTGCACGGCGCCGTCGTCGATCATGTCGGTCATGAACACACCCGGGTGTTCAGCGATGTGGCCAAGGTCGGGGACTATCTCAAGAAGATGGATGCCGTTGTAGGAACAGGCATTCCGGCGGAAGCGGCGGTCATTTTTGACTGGGAGAACCGCTGGGCCATCAACGATGCCCAGGGTCCGCGGAACAAGGGAATCAAGTATGAGGAGACCGTGCAAGATCATTACCGGGCTTTATGGGAGTTGGGAGTCCCGATCGACGTCATCGATATGGAGCAGGACTTCTCCAGATATAAACTTTTGGTAGCGCCCATGCTGTATATGGTACGCCCAGGCGTGGGCGAGCGGATTCAACAATTTGTGGAAGCGGGCGGCACGTTTGTTGCAACGTATTGGTCGGGAATCGTCGACGAGTTTGACCTTTGCTTCCTTGGCGGATTTCCGGGGCCCCTCCGTAAGACGCTCGGCGTATGGTCGGAGGAAATCGATGCTCTCCATGATCACGATGTCAATGGCATCATAACGAATGACGGAGGGGGGCTTGGCTTGGCCAAAGCTTATGAAGCCATTGAGCTCTGCGACCTCATTCATCTGGAGACGGCGGAGGCACTGGCCGTTTACTCATCCGATTTTTATGCGGGACGGCCTGCTTTGACAGTCAATCAGCTGGGGAAGGGCCGGGCTTATTATATTGCCTCCCGGAACAAGGAGCCGTTTCATTCCGATTTTTACAGGAAACTCGTTGAACAGACTGGTGTCCGCCGGGCGCTGCCGGTGGAGCTGCCTCCGGGCGTTAGCACATCCATTCGTACGGATGGAGAGTCGGACTACATTTTCGTGATGAATTTCTCTGGCGAAGCGAAGCGGGTCACGCTGGACGGAACCCGGTACAGCGATTTTATCTCAGGCGAAGCCATAGGGGCTGAACTTGTGTTGGCTCCTTATGGAGTGAAGGTGATCATGAAAGGCGGGAGTTCGTAAGCCGTCTTAGCTTTCGATGCTCCGATTCGTTTCACAACATGCCTCCTCCAGGGACAGGTGCCTTCGTACAGTGTCTGTCCTTTCTTCATATACCGCGCAGCTTTTGTCTATACCATATGATCGTCTTATCCGCACCGGATCTGACATTTCACCCCTTTGCGCACGGGGTTCATTTTGCTTGGAAAAGGACCGGAAATGTTGGCATTATGCCCTGTGGCTTCATTTGGAGAGCGCTTACAATAGGGATGTCACTTGCGCAGTGAACGAAAACCAAGGAGGTATCATGATGACTGAAGTTGCGAAAGGAGTTTGGTTCAGGATGTTTCTATGCGTATCGATGCTTGCGTTATCGTTTGGCTTTACGGGTAACGGCTCAGCCGAGGCGGCGCCTGCTTTTGCAAAAGGAGCGGACATCAGCTGGGTTCCCGGTATGGAAGCTCAAGGATATAAGTGGAAGGACAAGACAGGGGTTCAGCGCGATATTCTGGACATTCTGAAGAATGATTACCAGATCAATTCCGCCAGGATTCGAGTCTGGGTAAATCCCAATATGAATGATTACATGAACGGCTATCTGAATGCGGAAAAAGCCGCCGAGCTGGCCCAGCGTGCCAAGAATAAAGGCATGAGCATTATGCTTACGCTGCATTACAGCGATTCCTGGGCGGACCCGGGACAGCAGAACAAGCCCTATGCCTGGCGTAATTTTACCTTTCAGCAGCTGATGGATGCGGTCTATTCCCATACCGTCTATGTGATGAACACCATGAAGAATAAGGGCGTGACGCCGGATTGGGTACAGGTCGGCAACGAAACCAACAACGGGATGCTGTGGGAGGACGGCAAAGCTTCGGCGAACATGAAGAATTACGCCTGGCTCGTCAATACGGGGCATAATGCAGTGAAGTCCGTCAGCAGCCAGACCAAGACGATCGTTCATTTATCGAATGGCTACGACAATGAATTGTTCAAGTGGAACATTGGTGGCTTGATCAGCAACGGCGCGAACTTTGATATTATCGGCATGTCGCTGTACCCGGAAGCAGGCGATTGGTCTTCGAAGGTCGATCAAACGATTGCCAATGCCAAAGACATGACCGCCAGATATGGAAAAAGCATCATGATCAGCGAAATCGGCATGGATTACAATCAACCGGAGGCAGCCAAGAGCTTTATCCAGAGCATCAAGACCAAGGTGAGAGGCTTAGCGGGAGGTACGGGGCTGGGCGTGTTCTACTGGGAGCCTGAAGCCACGCCGGGATACAATGCGGGATACAACAAGGGAGCCTGGCAGGCGGACGGGAAGCCAACCATTGCCTTGGAAGGCTTTAAAGACTGAGCGTTTCTAACCAGTACATTGAGCTAGAAGAACCCTGTTTCCGAGAAGGAGAAAGGGTTCTTTTCTTTGTTTTTTCAGCCCTGCTGGCGCACGATTTGTACCTGTTCCGCATGTTTCCCCATTTTACTCAGAAGCCCAATGAGTTGATGTTTCTCTTCCTCATCCAATCCACCCAGGGCATGCTCGATGTGACGTTCATGCAGGGGGTAAAGCTTCTGCATTAATTGCTCTCCGGGTGGAGTCAGCTCGGCGTAAATGACCCTTCTGTCCTCGGGACAGGGTTTGCGGCGCACATAACCTTTTTCAACGAGCTTATCAACCACATAGGTTACGTTTCCGCTCTGCAGGAGCAGCTGTGCCCCGATCTGCTGGATGGGCTGGCGGCCTTTATAGTACAGTACTTCCATTACGGCAAATGAAGTTGGATTAAAGCCTTCGATTTTACTGTTATTCACGACATGTTCGTTGACGCTCTTGAATGACTTGGCAAACACCCGATACAGGTGCATAGCAAGCTGTGTATCGCGTTCATGTGACACCTTCATACATTCTCCCGCCTTTGATATGGACTCATGTCCTGAATTACTTCAAATCTAAGATTACGCTGAAATGAGTAAATTCAACATGTGATTTGTCACAATCCGGCCGAAACATTTTCATTCTCCGCTCGTATCAACTACACCTCCAGCCTGATAAGCCGGAATCAGAGGGATTTCAACCGCTGCTGCTGTTGTGTAAAACGCAGAAATGAACAGAAGGATAAAGCTTTTGGCGCAGGGAGAAAGGGCCACATGGTCCCTGAAACTTTTACAGTATAATGTAAGAATGTTTTGCTAAATGCAACGAATCCTTGTCTATCTGCGTAATACTGAGATAAGGATTAACGGATGGGGTGTTAGGATGCATAAGATTCAAGAGAATGAATGGGATACCGAACCGGTACTGAAGGTGGATATTCAGCAGGCGGGTTACGAACCAGGCCGCCCGCGCATACGGGATATATCCTTTCAAGTGGCACCCGGCGAACTGCTGGGGTTGATCGGACCGAATGGAGCCGGAAAGAGCACGACCATTAAGACGGTGCTGGGGCTGCTTAAAGATAGTAAAGCCGACGTCTTTATTGCAGGTCAGCCGCCCCGATATGCTTACGTTCCCGAGCAGCCGGTGTTTTATGAGGATTTGACGCTGTGGGAGCATCTGGATTTGGCGGCTGCTGCATTTGGAATGGATGATGAACATTTCGAGAGACAGGCCGATCAGCTTCTCCGTCAGTTTGGAATGGAGCCGGTGCGCAATGAACTGCCGGGAGGCTTCTCCAAAGGAATGAAGCAGAAGATGATGCTGATGATCGGATTTCTCTCCAAGCCGGACGTCTATATTGTAGATGAACCGTTTATTGGATTGGATCCCCGGGCCACCCGAGATTTCTTGAATTTGCTGCTTGAGGAGAGAAGTCGGGGAGCCGGGGTATTGATGTCCACCCATGTGCTGGATACCGCAGAGAAAATTTGCGATCGCTTTGTGCTCATATCCGCAGGCCGGATTGCCTCGGAGGGCACGTTGGATCAAATTCGCCAGGCCGCTGATCTTCCCGGCGCATCGTTGTTTGATTGCTTCGATGCGCTGACATGAGGGAGGGAATGGACATGGATCGATCCTATCATTTTAGCCATCCGGGCGCCCTCTTTTGGCGAAGGGTGACCGCTCATTGGAAGAATCAACGCGACAATCTGGCAACCGTGGTCGATTGGATCGTAATGCTGTACATCATTGTTCCGGGTCTGCTGCTGGGAGGCGGGCTCTACCGCGAGTTATGGACGAGCCCGCTTCCCGGATGGGCCCAGTTCTTTCCGCTGCAGGCGGTGGTAGGCCTTCTGCTCTTTATGTTCTCAGGTAGAGTGCTGCTGTTCCTGGAAGAGGCTGACGTATTGTTTCTTCGCCAGCAGCGAGGCTGGATGAAGGGGTTAATGATCAGGGGCATGGCATACAGTCATACGGTCTCAGCGATAAAGGGATTGGTCGTTACAGTGCTTGCGCTGCCAATTCTGGTCAGGGAACTTGAGATAACCGGCATTGCCCTGGTGACCTTGCTGATGATGACGGCTGTATGCGCCTGGTGCGCGAATTTATTAACCGCCATGATTCGCTCCAGTTATAAAGGCTGGCGGAAACATGGAATGACTTATCTCGTACGCTGGCTCTCATTTGGACTGTTAGCGTTGCTTGTTACATTTTGGCTGGAGTCCTATGCTGTATTGTGGACAGCTGCCTTGATTCTGCTTATGGTTCTGTTTCTTCTTAGCCGCAAGCGGCTTGCCATGCAAGGAACCTTCATCGCAGATGCGCGTGAGGATGCGAAGACAAGGGTCCAGCTGACGGAGAAGCTGCTCGTTCAAGCCGTCGGCAAACCACCAAGTGTACGAAGCAATACCTGGTTTATGCGCAAGTCCGGCCGATTGTTCAAAGGTACAGCGGAGAAGAGGCTGGCCGATGCGGGGGTAAAGGCGATTGTGCGCCACCCTGAGAGCTTGTTATTGTACATTCAGATTACGCTGGTCGGCATTCCGGCTGTCTGGCTGCCGCCGCCGATCATCAAAATCATCGTATACCTTGCTCTGGTATTGATGATGTCGCATTGGCTGAATACAAGATGGGCGGTGTTCGCCAAAGCCGAGTTTATGCAGGTGCTCCCGTTTACGAATCAGCAGCATCGTTCGGCTGGTGTCCTCGCGGTCCGGACCTTGCTCGCTCTTCCCGCATTTCTTTATTCCCTCGTGGCTGGGCTAACGCTTTTGCAAGGGGGAATGGGATGGCTCGCCGTGCTTGCACTGACTGTGCTGGCAGTCATGGTAGCGCCATCGCTCATGTCTTGGCCAGTCTACAAAGAGGAGAGACACCCGCAACAATAATAAAAAGCGTGCTGGAATGCTCCAAGGGATGGGGCATACAGCGCGCTTTTATTCATTATAGCAGAAAGTATAAACTTCGAAGCTAGTGACTTCCTGATATCGCAAGAAAAACCTCATCTAACCGCGGTCTGTCATCTGTGAAAGTACGTCGATAGACGTTTTTCTTATAGATATCAGAAAGTATGAACTTCGAAGCTAGTGACTTCCTGATATCGCAAGAAAAACCTCATCTAACCGCGGTCTGTCATCTGTGAAAGTACGTCGATAGACGTTTTTCTTATAGATAGCAGTAAGTATAAACTTCGAAGCTAGTGACTTCCTGATATCGCAAGAAAAACCTCATCTAACCGCGGTCTGTCATCTGTGGAAGTACGTCGATATACGTTTTTCTTATGATTTACTTACCGCTGCTGCTTCGGCAGCATGCTTGCCTGCCGTATAACCGGTTGCAAAGGCGGCTGTAATATTGTAACCGCCGGTGTATCCGTGAATATCCAGAATTTCACCGCAGAAGAAGAGGCCGGGCATCAGCTTGGATTCCATGCTTTTGGGCTGGATTTCCTTGAGGCTGACGCCGCCGCCTGTCACGAAGGCCTCCTTCAGCGAACGGGTGCCCGACGCGCGGAACATGAACTTTTTTAGAATCGAGATAAAGGTTGTCAGCGCCGGTTTGGAGATACCGCTGCAGATCATGTCGCTGTCGATGGAGGATTTGGATAGCAGCAGGGGGATCATTCGTTCCGGCAGCATGCCCTTGAGCACGTTTTTGATGCTTTTTCTCGGCTCATCCTCCAGCCGTCCTTTGAGTTCGGCCTCAAGCTCCGCTTGGGAGCGATCGGGGAACATATCGATGGCCATGTCCACATTTACGATATCAAACTTCCGCTGCACCTGGCGGATGAATTGACTGCAACGCAGCGCGATCGGACCGGACACCCCGAAATGGGTGAACAGCATATCTCCCCGGTGGGCAATCACATTTTTTCCTTTCGGATTCCAGACGGAGAGCTCCACATCCCGCAGTGACAAACCTTGCAGCTCTTTAGAGGCAATAAAAGGCTCGGTGGAGACGATAGGCACTTCGGTTGGATACAGCTCCGTGATCGTATGTCCTGCCGCCTCAGCCCAAGGATACCCGTCCCCCGTCGAACCGGTTTGCGGCACAGACTGTCCGCCGGTTGCAATGATCACGCAGGAAGACTTGATCACTTCCCCGGATTTCAGTTCGATCCCGGCCGTCCGGCCGTTCTCATAAAGAACTCTTTTCACCGGACTGTTTGTCCGGATGTCGGTGCCGAGCTCCTTCACTTTGCCAATCAAGGCATTCACGACACTGGAGGCTTTATCCGTCACAGGAAACATGCGCCCATTGTCTTCTTCTTTGAGGCGAATGCCAAGGCCCTCGAAAAAAGACATGATATCCTTATTGTTCCAATGCTGAAAAGCACTATATAGAAAACGGCCGTTTCCCGGGATGTTGGCAATCAATTCATCCTGTTCTTTGGCATTCGTCACATTGCATCTTCCGCCGCCCGATATGCCAAGTTTACGGCCTAGTTTATCTCCTTTGTCAATCAGCAGAACGGAAGCTCCTCTTTCCCCTGCCGCAACACAGGACATCAATCCGGAAGGTCCGCCGCCGACGACAATAATATCATATTCAAGCATGTTTGCTCATAGCTCCTTTGGGGGTATATCAATTAATAGATGAATCTTATTATATAGGATTTTTGCGAATTATCCCAAACCTCATGAATAGGACATAGGATGTAGTTTACCCGGGCTTCGAAAGAGAAATTACAAGATATTGTAATATGATGTCGCCTATGCTTTAATCAGAAATATTAGATGCGTCGTCCAATTGAGGTGATCGATCACTGTGCTGAGCCTATGGAAAGATATTTTGCTGCAAGTTTTGCTGTCTGGTACACTCATCTTTCATCTGCCGCTTCTCCTCGACAGACATCTAAAGTGCCTGAACAAGAAGAATCCGGATGATCTGCTTCGATTTCGCAAACATATTGTCATTGCATGCGGAATCAGCACTGTATTATGTGTCTTGATCTCGGCCATGAACGATTATTACGTACCGATCAACCTTGGCGTAATTCCGTTATTTTTAGGCATATTATATGGAGGTCGTCGTTCAGGGCTATTTCTTGCAGCTGTGTATATCACAAGCCAAGGGCTGATTAATGGTTGGTCCACGATCGGCCTCATTCTGAATATGCTGGTTCTGGGATATTCGCTATTACCTTGGATCACCTCTAATTTCAGGAAAGGCTCCATGACCGAGAAGATTTGTTGGCTGTGGAGCGCGCTTATTCCGGCCATGCTGATTATTGTAGCCTCCCACGCGATTGAAGGTAAGGTTAAGAATGATAATCTGAATCCGGATACGATATTGGTGACCATTTTGTATATGCTGATCGGCATTTTTTATTCTGGAATGATTGTGTATTGGATCGAATTAACCAATGAGCGTCTGGGCGCGGGCCAATATGATGTGAAGAACAGAGAGTGGTCATCGTTAACCAAAATGATGGAGATGATTCCTTTAGGGATGGTCGCGGTAGATCGAAGCGGCAATATCATCGCCTTTAATCAACCGCTTATCCGCAGCTTTCGAAACGTGTTTCCCAATCTGTCGACCAAGGATGTTATCGGCAGACCGTTGTTTGACTTATTGGATGGCATGATTCAAAAAGAACATCTGCGCAGTCGGTTTCATAGAGCGATAGATGGAAT
Source organism: Paenibacillus sp. p3-SID867 (assembly GCF_025142895.1). Taxonomy (NCBI): domain Bacteria; kingdom Bacillati; phylum Bacillota; class Bacilli; order Caryophanales; family Paenibacillaceae; genus Paenibacillus; species Paenibacillus sp. p3-SID867. The sequence continues at coordinate 43,006 of NZ_JAMBDM010000028.1, read as the reverse complement.
CGAAAGCACCGGTGAGATTATGCGAAGCGCTACCAGGGTGTATTCCACGGGCATTTATCCGCTTATACATAACGAGAACGGCGACATCTTGGGTGCGGTAGGTATTATGGAAGATATTACGGAGCTGGAGCGGCTTCGGACGGAATTTATTAATGTAGAGCGTTTAAGTTTGGTTGGCCAAATGGCGGCAAGCATTACCCATGAAATTCGCAATCCGATGGCTGTCGTGCGTGGATTCTTGCAGCTGATGCAGGAGAAGAGTCCGGATACGCTGGACCATTATTACCGGATTGTCATGGAGGAGCTCGATCGGGCTAACGGTATCATCAGCGATTTTTTATCCCTCGCCCAAAACCGGGTTGCAGAAAAAGAAGAGTGTCACCTGCATGACATTATACATGAGCTCAGTCCCCTCTTGTGGGCTGACGCGAATTTGCGCGGCCAGAGCATTGAGCTGAAACTCGGAACCGAAATTCCCCATCTGCATCTGAATGCCAAGGAGATGAAACAGCTGATTCTGAACCTGTGCCGAAACGGGATGGAGGCTATGGACGACAAGGGGACGTTGACGATCGAAACCCGGCTCGAAGGGGATCAGGTCCAGCTTTATGTTGCGGATACCGGGATTGGCATCTCCGAGAATGAGCTGGAGCGTTTGTTTGAGCCTTTCTTTACGACGAAGAGCAAGGGAACGGGGCTGGGACTTGCCCTGTGCATGAGCATTGTACAGCGTCATCACGGGACCATTGATGTGAAGTCGCGGCTAGGGGAAGGAACGGTTTTCATTATTTCCTTTCCTGTCCGCTCATTCCCGCAAAGCTTACCGGAAACCGAGAGTGCTGCCGCTTCCGAATAAACGGATTGGTAATTAGGCATTCTAAGGTAGAGCTTAGGGTAAAGGAGGGATTCGGATGAGTAAAAATGATTCCAAACAACAGGAGCAGCAGGAGCGTGAAAACAAAGAGCGCCGTGGCGAGCCCATCGTTGACAAGAAAAAAGATGGGGTAAACTATCCTGCTACCTAGTTCAAAGAATGAAACAATGAAAGACGGGCGGTATCCTATTTTGTGATGCTGCTCGTTTTGTATTTTCTTGCTTTCAATCTTTAGGATTGTATAATATAGATATCGATGAGCTGTTATAATTCGAACAATCTTGTTTATATAAGGAGTGAAGCAGTTATGGGTATGTCTTTTGACCGATATATGCGCGATATGGTTCAACCGATGCGGGATGAGCTGACTAGCTTGGGAATCAAGGAGCTGACAACACCTGAAGAGGTGGAGGAAGTGCTTCCGGCAGCGAAAGGCACAACGCTGGTCGTTGTAAACTCCGTATGCGGATGCGCAGCTGGGCAAGCACGTCCTGGTGTAGCTATAGCGCTTGAGAACCAGGTGAAGCCGGATCATTTGTATACCGTGTTCGCAGGACAGGATAAGGAAGCAACGGCGAAAGCCCGCGAGTATTTTGCTCCGTATCCTCCATCCTCCCCATCGATTGCGCTGTTGAAGGACGGAGAATTGGTGCATTTTATTGAGCGCCATCAAGTGGAGAATCGTTCTGCAGAAGAAATCGCGGCGGATTTGACCGACGCATTCAATCGCTACTGCCAGTAATTCGGCAGTTACATAGGCCCCGAAGCATTCGGCATATTCCGAAGCCGCGGGGCTTTTGTTATAGAAGCACTTCATAAAAGAGAGAACATACTGAAAGGAGTCATCTATCATGAGCCTACAAGAACAAATTATCGCCGAACTGGGTGTCAAACCTACCATTAATGTGGAGGAAGAGGTGCGCAAGCGCGTTGATTTTCTGAAAACCTATGTGAAGAACTCGGGTACTTCCGGATTGCTAATCGCCATTAGCGGCGGGATTGATTCGGCGGTGGCTGCCGGTCTGTGCAAACGGGCTACTGACGAGCTTACGGAGGAGACCGGTAAGGAATACAAGACACTAGGGGTGTTCCAGCCATACGGCGAGCAGGCTGATATTTCCGACAGCTACGCCACGGCGAAGGCCTTCGATTTGAAATATACCGTCGAGACCAATATCGAGGAAGCCGTGAACGAGGTTGCACTGGAGGTAGAGCATGGCCTGAAGAATATCGGCGTCCATAAACATATGAGCATTCCCGGCAAAGGTAATGTGAAAGCAAGGGTGCGTATGGTGGTACAATATGCGCTGGCATTCGAACAGAATTTGATCGTTGTCGGCACGGATCATGCTTCCGAGGCGATTACCGGCTTCTATACCAAGTGGGGCGATGGAGCAGTGGACATTACGCCGCTGAGTTCCCTGAACAAGCGTCAGGTTCGTATGCTCGCATCCTATTTGGGGGTTCCGCAATCGATTCTGGACAAAGCGCCTTCTGCCGGCCTTTGGGAAGGTCAGACAGACGAGAAAGAGCTCGGAATCAGCTACGAGGATAACAGCGATTATCTGGAAGGCAAGACGATCAACCCTGATGTTCAGCAGAAGCTCGAGAGCTATTACAACAAAACCGCGCACAAGCGCAATACGATTCCAGGCATCTAACATACGAATACCCAGCAAATAGCCTTCCGGAGAAATACCCTCCGGAAGGCTATTTATTTAGCGAGGCACTAGGTTAGGTATACATGATGTTGTAGGTCGGTTTGAGAACGCCGTTGGCATATTGCTTCATATCGACCAGTTCGAGTCTTAGCCGGGGTTTGACACTGCCGAACAACGGAACGCCGTCGCCAACGATTACCGGGTTGACCTTTAATACAAGCTGATCGATCAGTTGATGCTGAAGCAGGCTTCCTGCCAATTCCCCCCCGCCGCACAGCCAGAGCTTACCGTCTGTCCGTTGTTTGAGATTATGGATGTACGGGATGGCGTCCTCCTTGACTAACTCAACTTCATCATTGGATTCGAATTCTAATGACCGTGAGAATATATAATGTTTGAGTCCTTTGTAACCAGGTTCACCCGGCTTAGCCCCCATCTTAAATCCAAACTCATAGGTTTTACCGCCCATCAGCACAGCCTCAAACTCCTGAATCTCTGCCAAGAAGTCCGGAACATGCTCCCCATCGAATAAAAAGAGAGTGCGGTCGATCCTCCCATCCATCATGGCTTGATCTGCGATAAAATAGTCAAGCGAAACGGCAACGTGATAAATCAATGAGCCCATAATATGCTTCCCCCTCACATCATGCTATTTTGTACAGTCTATATGGATAAAATTTGAAACACAACAATTTTATTTAATTCATTTTGTTGTAACACCGTTGGTCTCGCGTTGAGGTACATCGACTGATACAATAAGTAGGAGTTTATTTTTTTGGACAGGAAGACTGGATCCATGAAGGAGAGCGGACGATTGTGATCTACGGAATCGGACATGACGTGCTGGACATGAAGCGAATGGAGATGTTAATGACAGGCCCGCATGGAGAGAGGTTCATGCAGCGCGTGCTTACGCAGGGCGAGCAGGTCATTGCCGCAGGCAAGGGGGCGAAACGCACGGAGTTTGTTGCCGGGCGCTTTGCTGCCAAAGAGGCGATATCCAAAGCCTTTGGCTCCGGAATCGGGGGTGTAATCGGGTTTCGTGACATCGAAGTGCTGCCGGGTGCTCTTGGCAGGCCTGAGGCACGTTTATCCCGGGAAGCCTGGGACCGCCTTGGAATGGAGGAGTCCGCCCATTATGCGATTCATTTGACGATTTCGCATCAGGCCACGCTGGCTTCCGCTTTTGCCGTGGTTGAGAAGATAAAGTAAGGTTAACGAAGGAGATTACTTATAGATGTATAATAAGGAACACAAACAATACTTCAGCCACGAGCTGCTGGATTGGTATGAGATCAACAAAAGGGATTTGCCTTGGCGCAGGCACCGCGATCCCTACTATATATGGGTATCTGAGATCATGCTGCAGCAGACCCGGGTGGACACGGTAATTCCTTACTTCCACCGGTTTATTGAACGGTTTCCAACGATTCAGTCGCTTGCGGATGCGCCGGAGGACGATGTATTGAAATGCTGGGAGGGCCTCGGCTATTATTCCCGGGCACGCAACCTTCAGGCTGCCGCCAGGCAGGTGACAGAGCAGTATGGTGGCGTTATGCCGAGCGGCAAAGAAGAAGTGTCGGGACTTAAAGGCATTGGTCCATATACCTCGGGTGCCATTCGCAGCATCGCATTTAACATTCCTGCCGCAGCAGTGGACGGTAACGTCATGCGTGTGCTGTCCCGCTTTTTTTTGATTGAAGAAGATATTATGAAGGTGAAAACCCGGACCAAGATGGAGGATCTGGTGCTGATGCTGGTTCCGGACGGGCGAGCATCGGATTTCACTCAGGCGCTGATGGAACTGGGGGCGTTGATCTGTACGCCGAAGTCTCCTAAATGTCTGGTATGTCCGGTGATGGAGCATTGTACAGCGCGGTTTGAGGGCAAAGAGGAGTCCCTTCCTATTAAGACGAAGGCCAAGCCGCCGCGCCCTGAATACCGCCTTACGGCGATTGTAGAGGGCACCGGCGTGCACGAAGGGAAGATTCTGATCCGTAAGCGTCCATCTACCGGTTTATTGGCAGGGATGTGGGAGCTGCCGCATGTAATTGTATCGACCGAAGGGAGCGGCGTACCGGCCACGATGTCCGAGGAGACAACGATGAACCGCTTGAGGGATGCCCTACTGGAAGAAGGGGTTCCGGTTCTGCCGATCGGCCATGTGATGGACGCTGAGCATACCTTTAGCCATATTCAATGGAATATGGGCGTGTACCGCTGTAAGTGGCACGAGGTGCCGCCAGCAGCCCTGCAAGCAGCAGAGAGTGCAGCGGCTTATGAGACAGGCGAAGAGAACTTTCGCTGGATTCACGTGCATGACATGGAACGCTACGCATTTCCGAATGTGTTCATTCGGATTTTGAACTCGTATTTCTCATCTTGAAGCCGAAAATACCCTTGGAATGGGGATATCATAATAAAACGGCTCGTAAGGAGTAGTGGAGATTTTGCATACCTGGAAGAATGCGCTTCTTTACATTTTTGGCATCGGGGTCTCCAATCTGGGAAACTGGATCTATCTGGTTGCCATCAATTTGCTTGTGCTGCACATGACAGGTTCTCCTGCGGCGGTGGCTGGATTATTTATCATCCGACCGCTCGCAACCCTGTTTATCAACTCCTGGGCGGGCAGTATGATTGACCGGGCGAATAAGCGCAGGCTTATGGTCACCACCGATGTGATTCGGGGGATTTTGATTGCCATGATCCCCTTTATTTCATCGGTTTGGGGTATCTATTGCATCATGTTTCTGATTAACGTAGCGGGCGCTTTCTTCGGGCCTACGTCCATGACTTATATAACGAAGCTGATACCGGGAGAGGAACGAAAGCGGTTCAACGCATGGTCCAGCTTTACAACATCCGGAGCGGTGCTGCTTGGACCCGCCATATCCGGCCTTTTGATCGCTTATACGGACATTCGGGTTAGTATCTTCATCAATGCCGTATCATTCTTCATCTGCGCGCTTGTCATTTACTTCCTTCCCGATGTGGATGGAGAGGAGAACGCGGGCAATGGACGTGATGCCATCACGATGAAGATGCTCCTTCGGGATTGGGCAGCGGTTATTCATTTTGGGAAAGCGGCGAAGTATTTTATGCTCGTATACCTGTTGTTTCAATCTGCCATGCTGCTCGGCTTCGCGCTCGATTCCCAAGAGGCTACCTTTATTAAACAGGTGCTGTTCCTCGGAGACGAGGATTACGGACTACTCGTCAGCGTAGCCGGAGCGGGGTATCTGGCTGGCTCAGCGGCTGCGTCTCTAACAGTCAAATGGCTGTCATTGCGCATGTTTATCGGGGCTGGTGTGCTGCTGTCGAGTGCCGGATATATGATCTTCTATGCCGCATCCGGCCTCCTGACGGCAGTTATCGGCTTTATCGTGTTTGGTTTCTTCACTTCGTATGCGAATGCGGGATATACCACTTTTTTTCAAAATCACGTGCCTATTGATCTGATGGGGCGTTTTACGAGCGTGACCCGCTTGTTGGAAGGGATGCTGCAGATTCTGTTAACGCTTCTGCTCGGTTTTGTCGCCGCTGCCTGGCCGCTGCAGACCGTATGCCTGATCGGTGCAGGTGCAGCCGTCCTGATCTCGGTCATCCTGCTCGCGGTCATCTATACGCCGTCCAAGGTCCGCTATTATGAAGCTACCCCTCCACCAGCGGTAAATAACACGTAACAGCATGATATCGATATAAAAAGGCTGCTTTCGCGGTAGACAGGGTCTACAAGCTGAAAGCAGCCTTTTTTTGGTATGATATCGGTTTTTAGTTAAGCGATATTATTTCGCGTTATCGTAACGTTTGCCGACTTCTTCCCAGTTTACTACATTCCAGAATGCAGAAATGTAATCAGGGCGTTTGTTTTGATACTTCAGGTAGTAAGCATGCTCCCAAACGTCCAGGCCGAGGAGAGGAGTTTGACCTTCCATGATCGGGCTGTCTTGGTTTGGTGTGCTGGTTACTGCCAGTTTGCCGTCTTTAACAATGAGCCAAGCCCAGCCGCTGCCAAAACGGGTTGTAGCCGCTTTTGCGAAATCTTCTTTGAATTTATCGAAGCCGCCGAGCTCGCTGTTGATGGCATCAGCCAATGCGCCAGTCGGTTGTCCGCCGCCGTTTGGTCCGATAACTTCCCAGAACAGGGAGTGGTTAGCATGGCCGCCGCCGTTGTTGCGAACCGCTGTGCGGATGCTTTCCGGTACAGCGTCAAGGTTAGCGATCAGATCCTCAAGGGATTTGCCTTGAAGCTCAGGAGCGTTCTCAAGAGCAGCGTTCAAGTTGGTTACGTAGGTATTATGGTGGCGATCATGGTGGATCTCCATCGTTTGTGCGTCGATATGAGGCTCGAGCGCGTCGTTTGCGTAAGGAAGTGCTGGTAATTGAAATGCCATAGTAAAAACCTCCTGTAAATTTAGTTTTTGGTTATGATGAAAGGGTCTTCCTTCATCAGGAAGTCTTTATCATCCCGGAGAAACGTAATATGTAATCCGGCTACACTACATATATTAAACCGTTTTGGGTGATTAAATCAACTTTTATGTTTGAAAAGTCGACAGAGGGCTAATTTTTTGCACGATGGAACGTTGTTTCGGCGCAATGAATATTAATGGAAAACTTTTCTTTGAAATTTGTCGTTATATATATAGTCTTGAACAAATCTATGATTAAACGTCGATATAGAAGGGATATGTCGAGGTAGAAAGGGGTCGGTACATAACATGAATAGTACAAAGCTCAGAGTGACTGCCATTCTGATGGCTGCCATTCTGGCTGCGGCACCGCAAGTGGAAGCTGCAGCATCTAAGACGCAGCCATCGCAAATCACGAAGTCGACTGCGCAGAAGGGTGCAGCGCTCGCCTGGAGCGTGAAACTTGGCAACAACGTCACGGCAAAGCTTGACCATGCCGACGTATGGCAGCAAACCGGCACGAATGTGGCGGTATTTACACTGACTTATAAAAACGGAGGGAAAAGCGCAGCGCGCCTGGTATCTTATTTTCCCAAGGTGGTGCTTCCCGGCGGTTCGGTGACGGCAGCCAATCCCATTTCCAAGGATCTAACCAAGAAGAAGGTAGAACCTGGGCAAAGCCTGAGTGTAACCTACTATGCGAAGACCGATAGCAGCTCCTTGTCCGGCATGAAGCTGGTGATGGACGTATGGAATCCGCAGGTCAAAGGCTACCTGCAGCGTGTCGGAACGTACAGGATGCCGGCCAACTATTCAGCCGCCGTACCATCCGGTTCGAGCTCCAAGCTGCAACTGGGCGGCAGTCCGGTTACCGTACAGGCTGAATCACTGGAGATCATCAAGTACGACGGGAAAGTCATCGCCAAAGTCGGGATGTATATGACGAACCATGGCGGAAAGGTATGGAATGACCGCGGGTTCGAACCGTATTTGGTGACGGGAAGCGGCAGTTCATTCCTTCTGCGTCATGAGGCAGGGGCCGAGGGTGTGCCTGTTCAGCCGAAAGAAAAGAAACTGGTTTATTACATAACGGAAGTTCCCTCCTATCTTAAAACGACCGGGTTGCGTTTCTTGTGGACCGAAAACGATGAAACGCTGAAGCTGTCGTTGCCGGTCGCATCCTTCAAGCTGCCTGCGGCAACAGCTCCAAAGTGGGATGTCGCGGCTGGCGCGGCCAAGAAGTTGACCATCAAGGGCATTCCGGTCGATGCCAGAATCCGCCAGGCTTCGCTGCGCGCCGCCGGGGGACAGGGCATATGGAGTATCGAGATGGCCTTCAAGAACAAAGGAAAAAAATCGGTGGAGGTTCCGGCCTACGAGTATACGATTAAAGCATCCGAAGGCTCCTTCCATCCTTACACTCCGGATAACAAGGCGGGTTTGACACTCCGTCCCGGGGAAGAGAAAACGATGGTGATGGAAATAACACTTCCGCTTGATCTCAAGCAGGACCGGTTGAAGCTGCAAATGATCGGGGCATCTGGCCCTGTCAGCTCATCCAATCCGCCGGCGGGCTCGGGTGAACCGGGCAGTGAGACGACCACCGAGGTCCAGGAGTCATTGACCCTGCCGATTGCATATTTTGCCATCCCTTACCAAACGGAACGCAAATCATCGATCGGCGTGGAGTACGACGCGCAGACGGCCAAAGGATTTGCGTACACGCTGGAATCCATGCAGCGTCTGCCATGGCAGGATCAGGATCTGATCGTTGCGAAGCTGCGTCTGCGGAATACCCAGGAATCCAAATCGCTGCCGCTGCCTGAGCTTAAAGTAAACGTCACAGCGGACGAAAAAACGACGCTGGCCGGTTCGGAGGTTATTGCGGAGGAGCAGGGTTCCCTGATTCCCCCGGGCTCATCAACCGAGGTATATGTCATGGCGCGAATCCCTTATACCAAGGATATCCGTTCGCTCCGCTTCGAGCTGTTTACGCAGCAGGATACAGCCAAAACGTCGTTCCTTACCATGACCACGTCCGGCATGACGCAGTCGATCAGCACCTTGGAGAAAGGGAAGCCGTATACGGTTACCGCGATTGGTAAGCGCGCCGAGGCACAGGAACGGCGGACGGTCATCTATGAAGGCGTGGACTCCGACATTGTCTATTCCGAGTTCTTGCTGACCAGCAATGAACAGCGCCGCGTTCAAGCAGCAGTGCTGAAGGGGTATTTCCAAAGCACGGATGGCAAGATCTACGAAGCGGAAACCATTCAGCCGGAAGCCTCGCTTCAGCCGGGATCCAAGCAGTCGATCGTCTTTTGGGCCAGAGTGCCGAAGGGGGCTGCAAGCGAATTGGGGCTTGCTCTGGGTACGGCAATGACCGGAGGCAAGCTTGCGGAGACGGGGAAAGACGCTACCGGTGTCATGGGCGTGAAAAAATTGATGCTGAATCCGATCAGACCTGCCGTAAGCTCCGGACTGACGAACCTCGATTGGTATCCTTACCACGTTTCGGTTACGAAAGCGGTAGGACATCTGCAGGAGGGCAGTTCTTCCATTCCGCTGAATATCACGTTTGATGTAAAACGCAGCGAGAGCATCGTTGCGGCGGACTCCGGCCACAAGCTGATTCTAATCATCAAAGACAGCCTCGGACAGACACAGGAGCGTACGCTCACGCCAGGTACCGATATCCAGGTGCCGGGCACCCGGTCGGTGTCGATGGAGCTGTCGGATGAGCAATACAAAAAACTTCGCGGCGGTTGGTTTAACTTAACCCTGGTGGACGAATTCCAGAATGAGCGGATCACGCTCGGCAGCCAAAGCTACAATCTGATATTCACGCCTACTGCAGTTCCTGACGAGGAGAGTTAAATTAAGAACCGGAAAGGAATAGCGAACATGTTGCGTTTGGAAAATGTATCGCACAGCTTTAAGAACGGTAACGAAGTGTTAAAGGTGCTCCATAATATCCAGTTCGAAGTCCAGAAGGGAGAGATGATTGCCCTGCTCGGCAGTTCCGGGTCGGGCAAATCCACGCTGCTCAACTTAATGGCAGGACTGATGAAGCCGACGGAAGGCCATATTTATATTGCCGATCAGGATATTGTCAAATACGGGGAAAACAAGCTTGCTGTCTTCCGGCGCAAGCATATCGGGTTTATTTTTCAGGCCTATGAGCTGATCCCGACGCTCACGGTTCGGGAGAACGTGGAGCTTCCACTGGTCTTTCAATCCGTTTCTCCGTCCAAGCGCCGCAAGAAAGCGATGGAGCTGCTGGAGATGACGGGGATCGGCGATAAGGCTTCGTTGTACCCGTCCCAGCTGTCAGGCGGACAGCAGCAGCGCGTCAGTATTGCGCGCTCGTTGATTACCGAGCCTTCCGTAATTTTTGCGGACGAGCCGACGGGCAACCTGGACACCAAGACGGAAGAAGAAATTATCCGAATCATGATGGCGTTGAATGAGTCCATGAAAACGACGTTTGTCATCGTTACCCATGAGATGGAAGTCGCTGCTCAAATGAAAAAAACGATTATGCTCCGTGACGGTTATTTGGTTCAGCCGGAGGACTATACAACGCCAGCAGCAGGTCAACGGGGGCCAAACGCCCCCTCGTCCCTGCCTGGGGTCCCGGTTCATGCGGAGGAGGCAGGTGAGGTCAGCTGATAATTTTAGACAGCATACGGCTGGCATGGGGACAGATCAAACGCCGTAAAGTGGTGACAGCCCTGTGCATGACCGGTATTTCGATTGGATGCGCGGCTATTATCGTAGCGATCAGCATTGGCAACGGCGCCCAGAATTATTTGGAGACGGAAATTATTGGCGGCATGAAGCTTGACGAAATTACGGTGACTCCGCAGGGCTCAAGCGGGCAAGGTGAAGGCAGCGGCCCCACGGTCGGAGCTGACCGGGGATTGCTTACGGATGATAAGGTTCAGGTGATTCAGGGCTTTGATCATGTCAAATCCGTTATAGCCACCAAGCAGCTCGGGTATTTTAGAGCCATTTCGTCCGACAACCTGATCAACGACGGCTTCAACGTTGTGGCCGTGGACCTGTCAAAGCTCAAAGAGCAGGGTAACAGGTTCAAGGAAGGCGGCCCGCTTGATCAGATCGGTGCTATGGTGCTCAATTACGGGGCAACAACCGGATGGAAGGATGCAGAGACGAGCGAAAGATTAATGAATATGATCAATAGCGATCCCAACAATCCGAAGATATGGGAAGAATATCAGATGTATGAGAGCACCGTATCGGAAATGAACGGGAAAAATATTCAGCTGGAGCAGATGGACGGTGACAAGAAGCAGCTTAGCCCGGCGCTTTATGTTGGAGGCGTGCTGGACGTGCCTACGGGAAGAGATGCCCAGTTTGCGATCTACGATCGTCAGGCCTATATTTCCTTTGATACGGCGGAATGGCTAACAAACAGTTTGAAACTGCAAAATGGGACAGCTTCGAAACAGCGGGTATACGATAGTCTAACCGTCAAAGTGGATGATCTGCAGCATATTAAACCACTCGAGGATCTGATCTCAAAGCTTGCGCTGAATGCGAGCGACAATCTGGCCATGCGTGACCAGGTCGCTTCCCAATTGGATACATTCAAAGCGATCGCTCTCGGCATCGGCGTATTTATCCTGTTATTAGCCTCGATATCGATCATCGTAGCGATGACGATGTCTACGCATCAGCGCCGCAGACAAATCGGCATCATGAAGGTTCTGGGGGCGAATATGCCGCAAATCCGCAACATGTTCATCGTAGAAGCCAGCCTGCTCGGTTTGCTTGGCGGATTGCTTGGCATCGTATTCGCATTTTTGATCATCAAGGGACTAAATTCATTCATTATGGCTTCGGCGGGCATGTCTGGGCTGCAAATTGCGGTTACGCTGGAGACGCTGCCGATCGGCATTGTCTTCGCCGTGATGACCGGAATCTTCTCGGGGATCTATCCGGCGATCAGTGCAGCAAGAACGAACGCACTTCTGGCCATCAAGCGGGATTAGGATAATGAGTTTCGGAAAGGAAGCTAAATCGGTATGATAAAAAAAATCATAAAATGGACGGTTATCGTTGCCGTGCTGGGCTTGGTGGGATATTGGGGATATGGACAGGTGAAACCGAAAGAACCCGAGATTCCCATGATGGAAGAGCCGCAGGTCATCTCATTTCCCGTAACCGAGGAAAGCATCGTCTCGACCGTGCAGGTCAAGGGAACGTCCGAATACGGGCGGGAGACCAATGTGTACGCACCTTTTGAAGCGAAAGTGGAGTCTTGGAACGTAGAGAACGGCCAGCAGATCAAGAAAGGCGATGCGCTTTATAAATTGGAGCAAACGGCCATTCGCCAGCAGCTTCAGCAGAAGGAAGCCGAGCTGCAGAAGCGGAAGCTGGAGCAGGAGCTGAAGGAGTTCACGTTAAATCAGGACCTCGATAACGCCCCGGCGTTAGCAACGGAGGCCGAGCGCCTTAAAATGCTCGCAGACCAGGAAAATGCTCGGCTGAGCAGTCAGCTGGACGAGGTTACCAACGATATTGAACGCCAGACGCTGGCCGACTTGAATGACAGGCTGAAGAAAGCTACATATCTATCACCTGCAACAGGCCTGTTTCTGTTCGATCCGACGCAGCAGCGGCCGCAATCGGTGACGGCGAACCAGTATATCGGCAAAATCGTCGACCTGGATTCTCTTCGATTAGTGGCATATGTCGGGGAAAACGATATATTCAGCATTAAGCAGGACATGGCGGTTGAAGTAAAGCTGCCGTCCATCAAGGATCTAAAGCTGAAGGGAAAGGTGCTGGAAGTGGCCAAATTTGCCGAGACGACGGCTCAGGAGAAGCAAACCTCCCAGACGCCACAGTTTAAGGTAATCATCTCGCTGCCGAAGGAAGATCGTTTGATCGGCGGGCTGACGCTGAACGGAGACATTGTAACCAAACGAAAGGATAAGGCGGTTGTGGTTCCTAAACTTGCCGTTATGACGGACGGAGGCACCTCCTACGTCATGGTGGACAAGGGAGGCGGTCAGATTGAACGGCAGGATATCGAGACCGGCTTGCAGACGCTGGATAAAGTCGAGGTTGTGTCAGGGCTGAAAGTGGGCGACACCGTCGTTCTCCAGTAAATATGATGAACGAAAACACAGCGTTGCTCAAAGGCACATAGCCTAGAGAACGCTGTTGTTTTTTTTACTTGCCTATATCAACGATAGGACTGGGAAAGTCCGGTTATTTTATTAAACTATAGATCTCAATCAGAAAGAAAAGGCTTGGAAATTCATGGGTGTGATTTTAACAGTGAGCTAATGGTTTAACAGCAGGAAACAAACCTGTTATTCAACAAAAATATGGAATATTATCCAGCTAAAAAGATGAAAACGCTTCATATAAAGCGCTTTCAGAAGAAAACTCGTGAATTTACGAGAAAGATGTGGTTTAATGGACAAGGAAAGAGGATTTTCGGGTTTTTTGTAGTAACATAAATGTCAGGTTTGCGTTAACGGAATACTAGATTTTTGTAAACCGGGTAAACCGCATCATGCTAACGAAAAGGGAGATTTTGAAATGCATGTTCGTTCCTTTCAGTTGAGTGACTGTAACCCCGTAACCGAGCTTCTGCAGATTGCTTTATCGGAAGAATGCTACGAAAACACGATGGAGCCCTTCTCCAGACAGCTTGCTTGGGACTCCGATCTGATTATGGTGGCTGAAGAAAACGGTGAAATCGTTGGTGCCTTAATCGGTACGATCGAACGCAATCATGGTTGTTATTACCGCATTGCCATTCATCCCGACTACCGCAGAAAAGGGATTGGCAAAGCATTGATTTCGGCAATGGAACAGCGTTTTCAATCACGGAAAGTCAGTCGGATCATGGTAGCCGGAGACGAGCACAACGCCGCAGCCATGCCATTTTATGAAGCTATGGGATACGGTGCCAGCCAAATCCTGCGGTCGTTCCAGAAGCTCAGTATCCTTGGTCAATAGTAGTCATGACGAGAGCGGTACATACGAGCGACGCAAACGGCGGCCTTAAGCTTCGACAGAGATAAGAAACGACATTTTTTCGATATGAAGCATATCTTTCAGCCGTTGCAAATGGGTGGGAGATATGCTTTTCTATTAATGTACCTTTTTTGAAGGTGCCGCCTTTGGTACCCGAAGGCGAAATTGAAGTAAAGTAGGTGTAGCATGGGACAAGTGATTTCTCCGGATTCAACTGAGCATGGCGAGAACAACGGACCTCAGAATCAACCTGGCAAGAAGAACGGCTGGGCTGCCGAGCTTTGGGATTGGGTAAAGACGATTGCGATTGCATTTGTTATTATGGTGCTTCTAAATATGTTTGTGTTCAACCTTTCTATGGTTAAAGGTGAATCTATGCAGCCGACACTGGTAGCATCGGAGCGGCTATTTATTAATAAAGTGGTATATCGCTTTGCCGAACCGAGCCATGGCGATGTCATTGTGCTTAAGGACCCGAGTGATGGCCCGGATAAGAAGGAGTTTCTTGTAAAGCGTGTCGTTGGCGTACCTGGGGACACCATTGAGGTAAAGGACCAGAAGCTGTACGTAAACGGAGTTGCACAGCAGGAAGGATATACCGATGTCCCGATCGAGGACCCGGGCTTTGAGCCTATAACCCTGGAAGAGGGCCGCTACTTCGTTATGGGAGATAACCGCCATCTTGGAAAGAGCAAGGACAGCCGCATGTTCGGCAGCGTGAAGGAAAGCGACATCGTGGGCAGGGCTGAATTTATTTTCTGGCCGTTGTCCGAGATCAAAAAGCTGTAGCTGAAAAGACAGAACATCATCCCAGGAAAGGAGGCGCTGGAGAATGACCTACACACTTGGCTCGTATGCTCCTCCGCCTTCGGTATGGGAGGAGCTTAAGCAGGAGCTTAAGACCGTTGCACCGGAGCTTGGCATTGATGATATCGGCTTTGCTTCGGCGGAGCCGTTCGAATCCTTGAAGGGAATATTGCAAAACCATCGGGATAAAGGGTATGAGTCGGGCTTTGAAGAGTCCGATCTGGATAAGCGGGTTACTCCGGCCCTTCCCGGTACGAAGCCGAAGTCCCTGATCGCCATCGCCATAACGTACCACTCCAAGATGGAGAACCCGCCCAAATCGGAGCCTGGCAAGTACAGGGGGATTATGGCGCGGTCTGCTTGGGGAAGGGATTATCATCAGGTGCTCCGGGAGGCCATGAGCCGCCTGGAGGAATACATTAAAGAACGCGTGCCGGATGCGAAGCTTGAAAGCATGGTGGACACGGGCGCGCTTGTTGACCGGGCGGTTTCGCAGCGAGCCGGGATTGGCTTTAGCGCTAAGAACTGCGCCATCATCTCTCCGAAGTTCGGTTCCTGGATATTCCTTGGCGAAATGGTGACCAATATTCCGTTTCCGCCGGATACGCCGGTAACCGAGGACTGCGGGGAGTGCACCAAGTGCATTGACGCTTGCCCAACCGGCGCGCTTGTCGGTCCCGGGCAGCTGAATGCCCAGCGCTGCGTTTCTTTTCTAACCCAGACCAAAGGGTTTCTGGACGAAGAAGCCATGCGCAAGATCGGTAACCGGCTGTACGGCTGTGATACCTGTCAAATTGTTTGTCCGAAGAACCGGGGCAAGAATTGGACTCATCAAGAGGACTTTAAGCCCGATCCTGAAAAAGCCAAGCCGCTGCTCCTGCCCATCCTGGATATGACCAACCGGGAATTCAAGGAGGCATTTGGAGATACTTCGGCCGCTTGGCGCGGCCGAAAGCCGATTCAGCGCAATGCTGTCATCGCGCTTGGCAACTTTAAAGATATTTCAGCCGTACCGAAGCTGAGCGAGGTACTGCTGAAAGACCCGCGCCCGGAGCTGCGGGGAACCGCTGCATGGGCTCTGGGCCGTATTGGAGGCGAAGAAGCGTTGAACAACTTAGAGAAAAGCATGAAATCAGAAGGGGATTCCCAAGTACGAGATATGCTGCAGCAAGCCTTGAATAAACTGAATACACCGAGTGAGAAAGAAGCGCCTGCCGGAGCTGCGGCTGATGCTTCTTCCGCTGGCACTCCTGCTGCGGGTTCCTCTAATGGGGACAAGCCGGAACAGGAGAGTCCTGTTATTCAGGGAGTTGAGCCGATGGCCATCCCTGAAGGAGGACCGGAAATGCTGTATTACGATGAACTTCAATCTCCGATTGGACCGCTGACGGTCTGCGCAACGGAGAAGGGATTATGTCTTATTGAATTTGGCAGCTTCTATGTGAAGGAAGCGGTCATCCAGCAGTGGTCACGGACCTGGGCCGGTAACGGCGGCTACCAGCGTGACGAGGCAAGATTAGCTCCTGCGATCACGCAGTTGAAGCAGTATTTTGCAGGGGAGCTAAAGGCGTTCGACGTACAGCTGGACATGCGCGGAACTTCGTTCCAATTGCAGGTGTGGGAAGCGCTGAAGTCCATTCCTTATGGAACGGTGTGTTCCTATAAGGATGTGGCCGAATCCATCGGGCGTCCTAAAGCGGTTCGTGCCGTAGGCGGAGCGAACAACAAGAACCCGGTCCCGATCATCGTGCCATGCCATCGTGTGGTAGGTGCTGACGGAGCTCTCATCGGATATGCCGGCGGGCCGGAGATCAAACGCACTCTGTTAACAATTGAAGGAGCTATGCCAGGTCGAAAAGGGTCGTAAAGGATACAATATGCATGACTAGGGCCGCTTGCTGCCATGTATCCGTTATTTTCATTTGCTGTGGCGAAAAGGACATGCTATGATAGGTTCGTATATGCGCCATTAAATGGTAAATATTAGTATAGTAGAAGGTGGTCAAGTGATGGATATAGTCATTCCGATTATTACATTGATCGTGGGTCTGGTTGGCGGATTTTTTATCGGCGTATTTTATCTCCGCAAGCAATTGGAGAAGATGCAGAACGATCCGCAAATGCTGCAGAAGATGGCAAAACAAATGGGCTATAACATGAACAGCAAGCAAATGCAGCGCGCACAGCAAATGATGAAAAATCAGCCTATGCCGGGTAAAGGGCAAGGCCGTAAACGCAAATCATAATGAAAAAAAGCCCGCTCCCGTCTAAATGAAATGACGGAGGGGCATTTCTATTTAAAAAGGCCGCTAACAGCGGCTATAAGTTAACCGTTTGCTTTTTCTATGGAACGAAAAAGGGGGATGTACTGTGGCGGGTGTAAAGGATTATGTGAACAATAAAGTAGGCGATAACCGGGAGCAGATCGAGTATCATGTTGAGCAAATATTGAAACTGATCGGTGAAGATCCCCAGCGTGAGGGACTCCTTGAGACACCGGCCCGTGTAACGCGGATGTATGAGGAGATCTTTGCGGGATACGAAGTGGATCCCAAGGATGTCCTCGGGGTTACCTTTGACGAGAATCATGAGGAATTGGTTATCGTGAAGGATATCGTATATTACAGCCAGTGCGAGCATCATATGGCGCCGTTCTTTGGCAAAGTCCATATCGGTTATGTCCCTAGCGGCAAAATCGCCGGCTTGAGCAAGCTGGCGCGTCTGGTTGAGGCGGTTACCCGCCGTCTTCAGGTGCAGGAGCGCATCACCTCGCAAATCGCGGACATTATGGTGGAGGCGCTGCAGCCAAACGGCGTGATGGTCGTTGTGGAAGGCGAGCATCTGTGCATGTGCGCGCGCGGTGTGAAGAAGCCGGGCAGCAAAACGGTCACGTCAGCTGTACGCGGTACCTTCCAGAGTGATTCTGCACAGCGTTCAGAATTTCTGTCTTTGATTAAAGACTAAGCAGGATCCAGACCATTGAAACAGGCTTCGCCCACGGGGGCGAAGCCTGTTTTTTGTGCTCAGCAACGAATATGAGCTTCTATGTTAATCGATGCAAGGGCTTCTCAAGAGGCCCCATCCACTTGTTTCATATACTGCACATATTGGATGAGTGCGTGTTTTTGCTCCTCGATATCCCGGATGCGGCGGGACATCTCCATGAAGAAGGTTTCAATCTGATCGCGCAGCACATTGGCGGATTGTCCCTTCCAATCCTGCAGGCGGGCGTACATGACCCGTGCCTCCTGTTCGTCGGCCCGAATGGCTGCCAGCAGTCCTGACAGCTCGCGTTCGGCCTGAAGCAAATCATCCAGCTCCAGCAGAATCTCTCGACTCATCTCCATCCCTCCCGGTAGTTTTCGTATTGATGTTTACCCGCTGTTGTCTGTTCGTTCAAATAAATCCGCTTTGAATTTAATATACTGAACGATGTCGGTGGTATGCTGCAGATGCCATTGACTCATCGACATGATAGATGTATCCAGCTGCTGGACAATAGGCTGCAGACGTCTGCTGTGGCTGGAGAACATGTATTTGGAGAGACGCTGCCGGATTCCTTGGATTTCGGCATCACTTTGATGGGCGTGTGCTCTCCATTTCTCGGCTACGCTTCGCAGCTCGGCAGGGGTTACCTGGATGGTACCGGAGGAGCCTCCTGCAGCAACAGCTCCATTTAAACCTAAGAAGGGAGATAATGTACCGACTGTTCCAAGTATCATATCCCTCAAACCGTCAAAAATCATATTTTCTGAAGGAACTCGAGGGGAATCGACTGACTTATCAGTGGCCCCGTTATACAGACGGTTCGAAATGTAACCATTCTCAAATTGATAACGGTCAAGTTGATGATAATTGGGACCGCCCAGCGTATTATCGATTTTTTCTTTTATGCTAAGTCCGTCATTGGCGTCTTTATAACTGGAGTCTATGTAATAAGTAGAGCCGACGTGACCGTCGTAACCTCCGAGTGTGCCACTGGCAATAATATCACCTGGATGTGCAAAATTAATGATTTGGGAGTCAAACTCCCCATTTTCGGCTTTTCGTCTAACCTCCGGAGATAGGCTTCCGACAACGGAAGGGGCGCTGAAGGTAACTGCTGTCATACCTGTGTAAGCAGCAGCATACTGTGCATTTGCTCCACCTAGTGAGTGACCGGTCAGAGTGAAATTTAAATCTTTATGTTTTTCCTGCATTTCTTTGGCATAGTCTTCTGCTTGGTACATTTGATTTGACCCTAAAACATCCATGTTTTTATCGAGCTTTCTGGAGGTTTCGCCGATCCAATCATTGACTGTAGTAATTCCAACTGCATCTTCAAATTTGGTTAGATGCTCATCAAAAGGTCTTTCAATCTCTGCTTTCCTTTTGAGTTCCTCAATACCAATTCCAATATCACTTACATAATCGGGTAGGGATGCTGATAATTCAGCTTCTCCCTCCGTCCCTCTGTATGCAATAACTGCTTCTCCTGTATACCTGTTGACAAAGGTGACAGCATCAAATCCGGATAGTTTATAGCTTCTAGTATCCTCTAAAACCTCCCATTGCGGAAGATCCTCAATTTGTGTATCTACTTTCAAATCTTTGTAGGCTAATCTGGATAAAATATTATATGTTTCATCATCAACCATGATGGGTCCTCCATAAAGAATAATTAATTAGTTCTGGTCCTTGGCTTGAATTACTTTTTTTAATTCTGGACTCATGACAAAGTTTTTGGTTTGAAGGGTTTTATAGTTTACTGAAATATTAAATGTTTGATCTTTATGCCCGATGACATACCCTTCGACATCAATCTCATCAGCGACATAGGTAGGCATTTTCTTTTGGTTGGTTACCTCGACATCCAAGTCATACTTTTCCTTAAAGAACTGAATGGCTGTCTCTCTGGCTTGGCTCATTAGTTCATCGTCATTATTCGTTATATCATCAGTGATGTCTGAATTATTGGTTTTATTAGAATTCATGTTTTGACATCCTCCTAGTATAAATGGGATTAACAAGAAGCATATGAATAGTTTTTTCCACCCTAAACGATTACCCATAACAATTTCAGTCCCCTCGAACATCTCATTAATTCTTTAATTAAATCTTTAAGCTGCTAATGTACCGTCATATCATAATCCAGTATATGGGTTTATTCAACCGGATAAATAACCATAATTCTAGTGAAAAAGACCTATTGATAGTCCTATAGATAAGCCCTCCTTAAACTCCATAATGAAGTAAGGAGGGCTATAGACAACATACCCAATATTAACCAATGTGAAGCAACCCAGCAAGGCTTTGAATTAAAAAGGCTTCCATTTCAGCTCACTGGCATGCTTGAAACGCTCTGCTACCGCTGGCCAGTAGACCACGTTCCACCAATCCTTGATGTAATCCTTGCGTTTACTTTGATGTTTGAGGTAGTAGGCGTGCTCCCATACATCCAGTGCCAGAAGAGGTACGACGTCCCACTGGGAGAGGTTCTGATGCTTCTCGGCCTGCAGAATTTCCAGTCGATGGCTGCGCGGACTCCAGACGAGGATCGCCCAGCCGCCGCCTTCCACTTTGTCTGCCGCTTCCGAGAAGTGCTTTTTAAAGCGATCGAAGCTTCCGAAATCCTTCTTGATCTGCTGGGCAAGCTCCCCGCCCGGTTCCCCACCGCCCTGCGGGTTCATAATGTCCCAGAAGATCGTGTGCAAATAGTGGCCGGCACCGTGAAAAGCCAGCTCGCGTTCCCAATGCTTCACCAGCTCGAAATCGCCGCTTTTTCTGGCCGCCTCCAGTTTTTTCTCTGCTTTGTTTAAACCGTCGACGTAGCTTTGGTGATGGATATCGTGATGAATCTGCATGGTTTTCTCGTTGATATGAGGCTCCAGCGCATTATATGCGTAAGGCAGCGGAGGAAGGCGATGTCCGCCAATCGGTACGGCCTTGCCGCTGTCTCCCATGCCTTGAATGGACAGATCAGCCTCAGAGCGAGATGGCGGTGGGGAGGAGGCCTCGTGAAGCGTCATGGATTGCACCGGCATCTCCACATCCATAAATCTCTCCAGCGCTCCAGCGGAGTTGAGCGTCTCCAGCGCGTTCAGGAAGTATTCGGACTCCCGAATCACATGGTGCAGCACCGTGCTGGCAAGCGGCACTTTCCGAACAGCCTCACTATGCTCCTTCAAGCCATGCAGTTGGCGGATGAACTCTCTGGATTGCTCGCAGGAAGCGCGCAGCAGCTGTTCAACCTGGGCCAGCACCTGCTGCGAAGGAGGCCCGTCATAACGGAGAATGTGGCGCAGAAGTTCGTCTGCTGCTTTTTCCGTGTCGGAGAATACCACGGCCCATTGATCCAGCGTTTTGACATAGTCCGGCTCCAGCTCCGGCACAACGGCTTTGATAAGGCCAGTATGCTTCCTTTCCTGATGCTTCCAATAGCGAATCTCTTCGAGTAATCGTACCGGGAGCTTTGCTCCGTAAATAAATAACATGTCCGTTCCCTCCAGTATCAGGTTCACTAAACACACTATATTCACGTGGCAGCCTGTATTATGAAGAGAAATAAAAATACCCCCGCCGCATCCAAGCAGCAGGGGGAGGTGGATCGTATGATCAATAAAGCATCAGGATCCATCCGGTGTTTCGAGTTTTCCTAGAAAGGTGGATACTCTGCGCAGATATTCTTTAGGGTGCTCACGGAAGATAAGCTCATGATGCGCATCCTCTACAATCCAGGAATCCGAATCCGTATGGGTTTGGTTGGAAGCAATCTTCTCGGCGATCGGGTAAGGTGCCTTGTCGTCTTTCGTTCCGTGGATGAACAAGGTCGGGAACGGATAATCGTGCTTCTTCACCTCATTGTACGGGATCTGATCCAGGCTGGTGCCATTGAGCACCGGGAAGAGCAGCTCCAGAATCTCCAGGGACGGATGACGAGGAAGATTGATCTGGTTGTGAATGTTGTGGTAAAGCGTGTCCGGCTCCAATAAAAAGGCGCTGTCCAGAATCATGGCATCTACATCCTTGGTCTCAAGCCCTGCCTGCAGCGCGGTACCGGCACCCATGGAGAAGCCCCAGACGACAATCTGCTTCGCGCCGCGCTGCTTCACATGCTCAATGGCTCCAAGAAGCTGGCGTTTCTCTTCCTTGCCTCCGGTCGCCACTTCCTTGCTGGTCTGGGAGGCAAAACCGTAGTCAAACATCAGCACATTAAAATTCATGTTGTGCGCGTAATGGGCGATATCGTACATCGGTACCCAGGTTTCCTCCCGATTGGCGCCGTATCCATGGCTGAGCACGATGGTTTTGGAGGAGTTCTCGGCCGGGATATACCATCCATTTATATTTCGTTTGCCGTCAATGGAGTGGAACGTGACATTCTCGTAATTCATCTCTTTAGCAAGCTTGGGATTGGAGTACAGCGGAGCAACGGTCGGATTCGACAAAACCCAAGCAATATAGGCATGAAGCGCAATAAAACAGAAAACAAGGAAAAAAACGACAGATAATAACAACGCTAATATAATATGCTTTAAACGAACCAAGCCCGTCGACAGCTCGGCTGGCGTGTCATTTAATTGGGAGAGTGGGGCATTACTACCAGTCGTTGTGCTCATAAGTGGCCCCTCCTTACCATATAGTCTGGATATGTTTCGTTAACATGAAAGAGTTGAAATTATAATAATCGTATGCCCGGATGCCTATAAAGTCAATGCAAATCCATAGATTGTAAGAGAACTGTAAAGTCCTTGTCTCCATGGTTTACTTTTGAGAAGAATTCTCATATAATTCTTGTAACCAGGTTTCATAGAATGAAACAGGAGAGGAGCTGGTCGGGATGGAAGACCGTAAATTGACGGTGCGTGCTGTAGAGCGGGCGCTTGATATATTGATGTGTTTTACGAAAGATAGTGAACTTGCCCTCACAGAGATTTCTACCCTTATCGGATTACATAAAAGTACCGTTCATCGGCTGCTAACAACGCTGGAAGACAAAGGATTCGTTGTTCGTAACAAAGAGACGGAGAAATATCGGCTTGGCTTGAAGATATGGGAGCTGTCCATGCATTTGTCTCAAAGCGACGACCCGGCGATTCGTCTTCTGCCCGCGATGGAGGCCTTACGGGATCGGCTTGGTGAAACGGTGAGCTTGTATTTAAGAGACGGTTCGGATCGTCTTCGGATTCAAGCGGTTCAGAGCAACCAGGGCATTCGGCGGGTCGCCCAGGTCGGAGTGCGACTGCCGTTGTCGGTTGGCGCTTCCAGCAAGGTACTGGTGGCCTTTGCGCCACCGGCCGATCAGGAGGAGCTGCTGAATGCGCCGGATTGGCCCGAATCTGTCGACCGGATCGTTTACCGGCAGCAGCTGGCCGAAATACTGGAGAAGGGATACGCGATCAGCATCGAAGAGCGCGAGCCTGGAGCCGCTGCGGTATCGGTACCCATCTTTGACCGGAATGGTCAAGTGGCGGCAGCACTGTCGATGTCAGGGCCAGTCACCCGCCTGTCAGCGGAAACGCTTCGCGAACATGCGCCAATCCTGATGGAGGCGGCACGGGAAATGGGAATGATGATTTAATTCATTCTATTACGAGAGTGCGGACAGCATCACTATAAGTTATTGAATGACCGGGCGGCCCCATGTGATACAGCTGCCCGGTCATTTTTATGCGGGGACGAGTGTTCGATAACGAGCAAAAAGACCGGACCCATGATCTTGGTGATCGTAGGGACGGTCCTTTTGCCGTGACGGCATCGCTATGTACAGGCAAGGGCAGCTTAAGTCAGCTTCACGTTCTTTTCCTTCATTTTCTGATTAAGGATCTCTTGAAAGGTGAGGGCTTTATCCGTCGTTTCCTCTTTCTTAGGCGCTGCCACCGGCTGCGGCCGGTGGTATTGATATTGGAACGAAGCCATCGTATGTATTTTGATCATAGGTACTTTCCTCCTGGGCATGGATTTCCGAAAATGTTTTTTACCAATTAACCTTCTTGGCATCATTCGAAACGGAATATCCAATATTCAGGAAAGAAGTACCGAAAAATAACAAAATCCCCATCATCCATAAGCGGATGATGGGGATTTGTTCCTAAGGCTAAAGCGCCTATAGTGATTGTCTTATTGGTTCGATGCGATCATTTGACGCAGTACCGTTTGGAGGATACCTCCATTATGGTAGTAGTCCACGTCCACCATGCTGTCGAGGCGGGCGATAGCTTGGAACTCGAATTGGGTT
Source organism: Paenibacillus sp. p3-SID867 (assembly GCF_025142895.1). NCBI lineage: Bacteria > Bacillati > Bacillota > Bacilli > Caryophanales > Paenibacillaceae > Paenibacillus > Paenibacillus sp. p3-SID867. The sequence continues at coordinate 19,012 of NZ_JAMBDM010000028.1, read as the reverse complement.
CCGTCTTCACGCGTAACGACAACGGTCAATTCCTGGCCTGGCTTCACATCGTTGCTGAGGCCCAGGATATCGAATGTCTCGCGGCCGTTCAGACCAAGGCTCTTCCAGCCATGACCTTCCTGGAACTGGAGCGGAAGAACGCCCATGCCCACAAGGTTGGAGCGGTGAATACGCTCGAAGCTTTCAGCAAGCACGGCTTTGACGCCGAGGAGATACGTACCTTTTGCCGCCCAGTCACGGGAGCTTCCTGTACCGTATTCTTTACCGGCGATAACGACGAGGTTCTGTCCGCCTGCTTGATAATTCATCGAAGCATCATAGATGGACATCACTTCTTCCGTTGGCAGGTAAGTCGTAACGCCGCCTTCCGTACCTGGAGCTACCTGGTTACGGATCCGGATGTTAGCGAAGGTACCGCGCATCATGACTTCGTGGTTACCACGGCGGGAGCCGTAGGAGTTGAAGTCTTTGCGTTCAACGTTGCGGTCGCTCAGATATTTGCCGGCTGGGCTGTTCACTGCAATGTTACCCGCTGGGGAGATATGGTCCGTTGTAACGGAATCGCCCAAGAGAGCAAGCACGCGCGCTTCCTTGATGTCCTGGATGTCGTTCAGGCCGTTGCCCAGACCTTCAAAGAATGGCGGGTTCTGGATGTAAGTGGATTGATCGTCCCACTCGTACAGCTCGCCTTCAGGAACAGGAATCTTGTTCCAACGCTCATTGGCGGTAAACACATTCTCGTATTTCTCACGGAAAGCGTCAGGGCTAACGGCTTGACCGATCGCTTCGCGGATTTCCGCACTCGTTGGCCAGATGTCTTTCAGATAGACAGGCTCATTGTTCGGATCGTAGCCGATCGGTTCGTTCTGCAGGTCGATGTTCACTGTGCCTGCCAGAGCGTAAGCAACAACCAATGGCGGCGAAGCCAGGTAGTTGGCTTTGACTTGAGCATGCACGCGGCCTTCAAAGTTACGGTTACCCGACAATACGGCGGCTACCGTCATGTCGTTGTCGGCAATCGCTTCGCTCACTTCATCCGGCAATGGACCGGAGTTACCGATACAAGTTGCGCAGCCATAGCCTGCAACATAGAAGCCGAGAGCTTCAAGGTAGTGCAAGAGACCGGACTTCTCGAGGTAGTCGGTTACAACAAGGGAACCTGGGGTCAAGCTGCTCTTCACATAGCCAGGCTTTGTCAGGCCGCGTTCAACGGCTTTCTTCGCTAGGAGACCTGCGCCGAGCATAACGCTTGGGTTGGACGTGTTCGTACAGCTGGTGATGGCTGCGATAACAACCGCACCCGTTCCCATTTCACTGGTAGAGCCGTCTTTATGATTGACTTTAACGGTTTCCGCAATTTTCTCATCGCTGAGACCGTATCCGCCTTTGTCGATTGGCGTACGGATGATATCGTTAAAGTTTTGTTTCATGTTGGTAAGCTCGATACGGTCTTGCGGACGTTTCGGTCCAGCCAAGCTCGGTACAACCGAAGCGAGATCCAATTCGATCACATCGGAGAACTCAGGGTCCGGCGTATCTGCCGTACGGAACATGTTTTGCGCTTTATAGTAGCTCTCCACGAGCTCAACCTGCTCATCGGTACGGCCCGTATTCCGGAGATAAGCCAGGGTTTCGCTATCAACCGGGAAGAAGCCGATGGTAGCGCCGTATTCCGGAGCCATGTTGGCTACCGTTGCGCGGTCAGCCAGACTGATGTTCGCGAGACCAGGGCCGTAGAATTCTACGAATTTACCTACAACGCCTTTCTTGCGGAGAAGCTCGGTTACCGTGAGGGCAAGGTCAGTCGCTGTTGCGCCTTCCGCCAGACTGCCTGTCAGCTTGAAGCCGATAACTTCAGGCGTTACAAAATACAGCGGTTGGCCGAGCATGCCGGCTTCCGCCTCGATACCGCCTACGCCCCAGCCCACAACGCCAAGACCGTTGATCATGGTTGTATGGGAGTCCGTACCTACGAGGGAATCAGGGAAGACCAGCGTTTCGCCGTCAACCGTCTTCGTAGCCGCTACGGAAGCAAGGTATTCCAGGTTAACCTGGTGAACGATCCCCGTTCCAGGAGGAACTGCACGGAAGTTGTTGAATGCCGTTTGAGCCCAGCGGAGGAAGCGGTAACGCTCTTCGTTACGCTCAAATTCAAGCTTCATATTCGTTTCCAGAGCTTGATCGGTACCAAAAGCGTCAACCATGACGGAGTGGTCGATAACGAGGTCAACCGGAACGAGAGGGTTGATCTGTTTAGGGTCGCCGCCGGATTTTTTAACGGTGTCGCGCATAGCTGCAAGGTCTACGACAACCGGAACGCCGGTAAAGTCCTGCAATACGATACGGGCAGGAATGAACGGAATTTCCTTGTTGTTGTCGCGTCCTTCATTCCACTTGGACAAGAGTTTTACATGATCTTCGGTAATTGCACGTCCGTCGAACTGACGCACGGCTGCTTCCAGCAGCACCCGAATGGAGAAAGGAAGCTTGGATACACTTCCGTATCCTTGCTCTTCGAGAGCCTGCAGGCTGAAATAACGGTAACTTTTACCGCCCACCTCCAGGTTGCGGGAGATGGAGAATTGATCCTTTGCTGGCATTGATGAACCTCCTTAAGTCATTTCATAAATCGAATAAAGACACCTTGAGATAAATCCTCTTTCGTTTCACTAGGTGAAACCTAATTTCATAAATTAACTACTTTAAGTATACCGTTTTCAACTCGCTGCGTAAAGCATTTTTTATAGAAGAAACGTATTTCAAAAAGGTGAAAACAAGCCTGTTTTTTTACCCGAATACACTCGCTGAGATCCCGGTGTTTCTGTATTCTCTTGACCGAAGTACATAGCCCGAACATTTTCTTCATATAGTTGTGATAGGGAACAGCGTGAAAGGCAAGGTTAGAGGAGGAGAGTAGATGAACAGTCTGAAGCAAGCAGAGAAGCCTTGGAAGCAAGCTCTATATATTTACGTCAATCAATATAACCAAAATCGCGTGGACTATTCTTCAGGCCTGAAAGAGCAGATTGTAGCGGATCTGAATTTCCTGGTAGAGAGAGGAGAAAGGCAGTTTCGGCTGCAGTCGTGGTACTCGCAGCGGGAGGTTACGCCGCTTAAGAGCGAGACTCGTGCCCGCCTCCTGCGCATTCTGAGGGAGACGGAGGATGATGTGGTCGCGGACGTGCGGCTTCACAGCGTATTTTATTATGAAAAAAGAGGGATGACACACCGGGAGGATACGGTTTTTAAAGAGCGGCTGACGCTGATCCGGGACGGGGATGCCTGGTTGATCGTAGGCATCGAACGTCTGCAGGATGAACGCCATCCCCTGCAAAGAGCCGATGTTCCGGCAGCAGGCGCGGATGTGGCTGGTAGAGAGCCGTCCACTCCCTTTATGAACGGACGCGTATACGCCGCCGGCAGCAGCCCGCGGTCCGGCCGTTACGAGCGTGAAGCCGCAGCTGCATATGCCGACCGTTGGTGGGATTCGGGGAATCCGGAGTTTGAGGAATTTGACGTGGATTGCACAAATTATATCTCCCAGTGCCTCTTTGCAGGCAAAGCCCCAATCCACTATACTGGTAAAAGAGAAACGGGATGGTGGTACAAGGGGTACGTAAACCAACGGGAATGGTGGAGCTACAGCTGGGCGGTATCGAACAGCTTTGCGCATTATTTGAACGCCAGTGCCTCGGGGCTGCGGGCCGAGCGGGTGGAGCGTCCCGAGCAGCTGATGCTGGGGGACGTCATCGTATACGACTGGGATGGTGACGGCGCGTTTCAGCACAGCACCATCGTGACGGCGTTTGACGCGGGCGGTATGCCGCTCGTTAATGCACATACGGTGTCCAGCCGCCATCGCTATTGGGACTACCGGGATTCCTACGCTTGGAATGATAACACCGAATATCGGTTTTACCATATCCCCGATTATTTTTAAGATGACAGCATGTCGTGCTGCAATACGGACAAGAGAGAGGTTAACATGGGACAGGATAAATTGACGGTAGGTTTAGTATACGGGGGGAAATCCGGCGAGCATGAGGTGTCGTTATCCACGGCATTCGCGGTCATGAACGCTTTTGATTTTGATAAATATGAGATTGTTCCGTTTTATATTTCCAAGCAGGGTAGCTGGAGAATCGGCAGCAAGCTGTCGGCTCCTTTTGCCCAGCTGGAAGAATTGAAGCTGGCTGAAGGGGAAGGCACGCAAACCGCGCTGAACGCCGTGTTCAGCAGATTGTATGGCCAAGAGAGTCAGGCGGTGGATATTATGTTCCCGCTGCTTCACGGGACGTTCGGTGAGGACGGAACGATTCAGGGACTGTTCGAAATGGCGGACATTCCTTATGTGGGAACCGGTGTGCTTGCGTCGGCGGCGGGGATGGATAAAGTCGTCATGAAGAAGCTCTTCGCACAAGCAGGGCTGCCGCAATGTGAGTACTGTTATTTCAATCGTACCCAGTGGGAGCGGAGCCAGCATGAAGTGCTGAAGGATATCGAGGACAAACTCGGTTACCCGAGCTTCGTCAAGCCGGCTAACCTGGGTTCAAGCGTCGGGATATCCAAGGCTAAGAACCGGGAGCAGCTTAAGGCGGCGATTGAATCCGCGCTCCGGTTCGATGACAAGATCATCGTTGAAGAGTTCGTGGATGCGCGCGAAGTGGAGGTCAGCGTGCTGGGCAATGATGAGCCGATGGCATCCGTTCCGGGTGAAATTGTCTCTTCCAGTGAATACTACGACTATGCGGCCAAATATACGGATGGACAATCACAGATGCAAATTCCGGCCGAAATCGAGCCGGATACGGCTGATCGTCTGCGCGACCTCGCCATTACCGCGTTCAAAGCGATTGAAGGCGGCGGCATTACTCGGGCCGACTTCTTTGTCCGCCGCTCGGACGGCGCGATTCTGATCAATGAAGTGAACACGATGCCTGGCTTTACACCGTTCAGCATGTACCCGCTCTTGTGGCGGGAAACGGGCGTGTCCTACCGCGAGCTGCTTGACCGGATGATCGAGCTGGGCCTTGAGCGGTACAACCGCAAGCAATCCCTGATTTATGAGAACCAGGCGTAAGCCGTCACAATAGGATATGAAACACCAGGGGGAGTCCGCGCTATTTAATACGGCTCCCCTTGAGTCTAATATTATGGGATGAAAGGAAGATACGTATTATGGGATTTCAAACCGAGTTCAATTCCGTTTGTAAGTTTAAGAGTGAGCAGGAGCTCTATGAGCTGCTGGAATACGGCCGCGGTAAGATGCTGAAGGACGGGCTTCGGGTATTTCCGACAGGACAGAAGGTTATTGCTTATACGCCGGATAACCAGGCGGTGGCCATCGTCCTGATCACTGCATGCGTATCGGAGATTAACTTCCAGGGCCGCGAGGTTACTTCGGTCGAACTGCAGCTGATCCGCAAATTGACGGATGAGGAAGCACGCGTACAAACAGCGCTGGCTCACGAAATGTTCTTTGGAGATCATGCATGATTGTCCGTTTCGGTTATGTAGCCATGTCCACGGTCGTGCAGAATGCTTCTCCTTCCAAGACGATGACCATGAAGAGTTTTATGAAGCTGAATGACCGTGAGGCCGGCTTACACAAACTGGAGCGGATTGCGAATGAGAATCTACATAATACCCTTCGGCTTCTAAAGCATAATGCGGCTCACGATATCAAGGTGTACCGCTTCTCGTCCAAGCTGATTCCGCTGGCCACGCATCAAGATATGCAGGATTGGAATCCGTTCCCGGCTTTGCGGGAAGGCTTTCAGGCCATAGGGGAATTCGTGAAAAAGCACGGGATGCGGGTCTCCTTTCATCCGGATCATTTCACGGTGCTGAGCACGCCGCGTCCCGAAGTGCTGGCCAATTCGATCCGTGATCTGGAGTCGCACGTCCATATGCTGCGGGCGATGGAGCTGCCTGCTTCGATGAAGAACAACATCCACATCGGGGGAGCTTATGGGGACAAGCCCTCGGCAGCGGCGCGATTCGTTGAACATTTTCATGAGCTTGAGCCGCACATCAAGGAACGGCTGACCCTTGAAAATGACGATAAAACCTTTACCGCCCAGGAAACGTTGGCCGTATGCAAGCAGACCGGGCTGCCGATGGTACTGGACATCCATCATCAGTGGGTCAATAACGACGGCGAGGCTCCCTGGGAGCTGTGGCCGGATATCCTTCGCACCTGGGAGACGCCGCTTGCGCAGGCCGATACGGACCGGGCGCAGCCGCTCCCGCCCAAGATTCACGTATCCAGTCCCAAGAGCCCTACCGATATCCGCAGCCATGCGGATGGGGTGGATGTCGTGCCATTGCTGGCGTTTTTACGGAATATTGCGGGGGCTACGCCGAAGGTGGACGTCATGATTGAAGCGAAGATGAAGGACGGCGCCTTGTTTGATCTGATGAAGGATTTGGGAGATTATACGGAAGAGGGCGTAACCATTCTCGACGGTGCTTCCATCGAAGTAAACCCATAACCCGATAAGATGAGCTTGTTAAACACTTGCAAGTTGATGGATTTTGGGTTACGTTGGAAGTATCCAAACAGAGATTCCCCTTAACACATGACATCGGATAAAAAAGTTCGTTCTCGCCAAGCATTCAGGTGCACAGCATAGGACGGACTTTTATTGAAATAGGCGGAATTTTCCCTTGATTGCCCTTTCGATTACCGCCATGACTGAATAGGATGTAGGGATTGTCAAAAATCACTAGATTTATATAGAAAGTAGAGTGAGTGCTTTGAACGAGAATGAAAAGATTCCTTATGTTGTCAGCAGTAAGAGCTACACCGCCGTTGCGATTAATTGCGCCGCCAAAGCGGGAGAGTGGATTAAGAGCAAACTCGGTACCGTCAAGCAGTTGAGCACCAAGTCTTCGGCACAGGATATCGTAACCGAGGTGGACAAAGGCGCGGAGCAGATGATCCGCAAGCTGATTTTGACGCACTTTCCGGATCATGCGATCCTCGGAGAAGAAGGGGTTGCCCCGGGTAGTGATGCCTACAATAAGGCACTCGGGGACGCCAAGGACGAAGAGTATCTCTGGATTATTGACCCTGTGGACGGAACGACGAACTATGTTCATGGATTTCCGTTTTACTCCGTGTCGATTGCACTGGCTCATCATGGAGAAGTCATTGTCGGCGTTATTTACGACCCTTCCCGGGACGAGTTGTTTGTTGCGGAAAAAGGAAAAGGAGCCTACGTTCACGGCAACCCTACCTATGTTTCCAAGGAAGATCAATTGTCGGACAGCTTGCTGGCCACGGGCTTCCCGCTGGACAGCACGGTCAACCTGCCGCTGAATATGGCGGAGCTGCAGGCGCTGCTGCCGATGGTCCGCAATGTAAGAGCAGGCGGATCCGCTGCCCTTCATCTTGCTTATGTGGCTGCCGGCCGCCTCAGCGGATACTGGGAGCACGGCTTGAGCGCTTGGGATGTTGCTGCAGGCGCACTATTGGTTCAGGAATCCGGCGGTAAAGTAACCGATACGGAAGGAAAGCCATATGATCTGTCGGTGCGTCATTTGGCGGCAACCAACGGGCTGATTCATCAGCGTTTTCTGGATACACTAAAAGACGCCGGCGAAGCTTTGGTTCGCTAAACGGCCAGGGACGACAGAGAAATGCAGGTCACTTACAACCGCTTGATAAAGGAGTGTGCTTACGATGAATGAGAAGTCGGATCAGGATTTGGAGCGCCAGCTCAGCGAGATGTTAACGGACGGTGAAATGCAGAAGAAGGATCGGGAGAAGGAGGAGCGCAGGCTTCTCTCTCCGAAATACGAGATCCGGATTCAGACGCAGCTTGATCCTATTGTGGAAGAGACGCAGAAGTACCGCAGCATGGCGAAGGAAGTGGATGATCGCTATGACAAGTACATGGATAAGGCAGTTAAGAAGGATAAGCCTGAGGATTCAGGTGAAGAAGCTTGATAGCGCTTTAAGGGATGGGATGTTTAGAGAAGCGGGACATCTTCGTTAAAGGCCCGAACCAGGAATGGACAGCATAGAGCGTGCTGTCCATTTTTTTATGATGGCTGGCCAAGATCACACTGTTCTAGGCTGGCTCAAGTTGGTGTGACTATGGTTGACCTTGACCACATAGGGGGGAGATCATGCGAGTTCGGATTCAAATATGTCATGTTCTGGGAGGCGCATCCGGGGCAGCCTCCATGCTGCTATGGTGCATCCTTATCTTTTTCAACCCTTATTCCGATGAGACCAGCTGGAAACCAGCCTTAACTACGTTCGTTATGCTGTTTCTTCCAGCCAGCTTGGCGATGCTCGGGGTGCTTTATTCCTACCGGTTGCTGCTGCTGGTTGCTTTTGGATGGTCGATATTGCCAAGCCTGTATCTGGCAGCCACGCCTGGGATATTTGCTTGGTTTGGAGCTATATCCCTCGGTTATTTATTCGCTTATCTTCTCATGAAGCCTTATCGTCCTGGTTGAGTTCAGTACCATTCACAGGTTACTGGTGGTAAAATAAGGCTGTATTAAGATAATTGATGTTAAGGGAGTGAAGGCATGTTCAAACAATGGAAGAAGGGGCTGGCGGCAGTAACCGGCACCTTGACGCTCGCGGTGGCACTGGTTGGACCGAGCGTTGCGCCGGCTTATGCCGATGAGGTTACAGCCAAGGATACATATCATATTGTAGCGCTGGGGGACTCGTTGACTGTCGGGTATGAGCCGGGAATGGATCTGAACAGCAAGCCTTACGGTTTTGTTGACCGGCTGTATGAGCAAGGTTTGTTCCACGGCCGGACCGAGGTAACGAATCTGGGGATCGGCGGATTGAAAACCGATGGGCTGAACCATTACGTCAAGGCCGTCTTGGATGAACGCGCAATTACGGCGGAAGAGCTGCAGCCGGGGCTAAGCGGCATCGATCCACGCACGAAGCAGATTGGCGCTGACGCAGCGAAAGCCAAGCCGATTATCGCGGGTGCGGATCTGATTACCATTACGATCGGCGGCAATGACATGATGAGTCTGGTCAGCACCGTGGAAACATTAAGCGATGAACAGTTGAAAACTAAGATGCAGGAACTGTTCAAGATTTATACGGATAATGTCTCATCCGTCATTACCAATTTGCACGCCATCAATCCGGATGCCGCAATTGTGGTGGCGGACCAGTATAATCCGGTGCCCAAAGTCGCTGACGAGATCGCATATGCTAAACTGCTTGCAGCATCCGGAGAGTTTACGAAGCTGGTGGAAGGCGTAGCTGACAGTTTTGCCACTCAGGGCGTGAATATTAAGGTAGCCCATGTGGCGAAGAAGTTCGTGGGCTCCGAGCTGACGATGACCCATATCCTGAAAGACGATATTCATCCGAACCAATATGGATATGAGACGATGGCCGGTGTGTTCGCAGAGACGATCTGGGGCAGCTACAAGAATCCCGCTGTTCAAGAACAGGGGCAGCCGATGCGCATCATCGTGAAGGGGCAGGAGCTGAACACGCCGTATAAGCCGATTCTTCGCGATAATCTGAATTACGTAGCGATACAGGATATCGTAGATGCAGTGGGGGCGACGACCACATGGGAAAATAAAACGTCCAGTGCAACGATTACGTTTGGAGATCAGACGGTGGTAGTGAAGATCGGTGCCAAAACCGTTCAAGTTAACGGAACGGCTGTACCGATCGATACGCCGGCTTTCCTGCAAAAAGTAGGAAAAGAAGATAAAACCTACGTCCCGCTCGCGGTGATTGCATCCGGTCTTGGTTTTGACGTTCAATACAGCACCAAATTGCGTACCGCATTCATTAATTTGTAATCCCATAAGCAAGCTGCATCGGCTGGAAGGAGCCGATGCAGCTTTTTTTGTCATTAGCGTTTTTGTGATGTTTTTAACATAAGTAACTCCAGGCAGATGGTACAATACGACATCATTTCCTTTCATCGGTTTGATATCAGATCAGATTTTTAACCCATTTCAATGACATATGGAAAGCGGCAGATCCGTGAAATGGGCAGGGGAAGGCTTATGGAATGTCGAATCTTGGAAGAAACATAGATATGGCATGATAGGGGGATCAAGGAATGAATGGACCGATGATCATTACGTTGTCTGTTTTGGCCGTGGCATCCGCATTGTTCATGTCGGGAAAAGTGCGGTCGGATTTGGTCGCGATCGGCGTGTTGATGGTACTTATGTTAACGGACATTTTAAGTCCGGCTGAAGCCCTTTCGGGCTTTTCCAATTCGGTTGTCATCATGATGATCGGTTTGTTTGTTGTGGGCGGGGGGATTTTTCATACCGGATTAGCCAAGATGGCAAGCGGAAAGCTGCTGAAGCTTGGAGGGGGAAGCGAGACCCGGCTCTTGATTATGATCATGCTGGTAACGTCGCTCATTGGCGGATTCGTCAGCAATACCGGCACGGTAGCGGTCATGCTGCCCATTGTTGTCAGTCTGGCGTTCAGCGCCGAGATTAATCCGGGGCGGTTGCTGATGCCCCTTGCTTTTGCCAGCAGCTTGGGGGGCATGCTCACGTTAATCGGCACACCGCCGAATCTCGTGATTCAGGAGACGCTGATCAACGCAGGATACGAACGGCTGTCGTTCTTTGCTTTTTTGCCGATCGGACTTGTCTGTTTGGCAACGGGGATCCTCGCGATATTTTTCCTTCGCCGTTTTCTTCCCAGCAATGAAGAAGGGGGTGCAGGTAAACAGGGCGGGCGCTCGCTTCGAGAGCTGGCCAAACAGTATCGGCTGACCCAGAACCTGTATCGGATTCAGGTTAGTGCCGATTCCTCCATTCGATCCAAAACATTGCGGGAGTTGGACATTCCGGCGAAGTTCGAAGTGAACGTCATTGAAATCCGCCGTAAAATGTCGGCCAAGAATCAATTCTTCAAAACGATCAACCAGGAAATCGCCGGTCCCGAGACCGTGATTGAGGAAGACGACATTCTGTATGTAAACGGCCCGTTCGAGCGGGCCTCGGAGTTTGCGGAGACGTATGGGCTTGTCATGCTGGACCAACGTGTACCCGAGCATCGAAAACGTACGGAGGAGTCGCAGTACGCCACGAGTGACGTCGGCATTGCCGAGGTGATGCTGACTCCGTCCTCTCGCCTGATTGGCCGGCTCGTCAAGCACTCGGGTTTCCGCGAGAAATATCGGGTGAACATATTGGGGATTCAGCGAAAAGAACAGTATCTTCTGCATCATCTGAAGGAAGAGAAAATGCGCTTTGGCGACGCGCTGCTCGTTCAGGGAACATGGAAGGATATAGCCCTTCTGGCGGCCGAGCAAACGGATGTCGTGGTGGTGGGGCAGCCCGTGGAAGAGTCGCGCAAAGTGACGATGGACCACAAAGCGCCGATTGCGGCCGGGATTATGCTCTTGATGGTGATCCTGCTGGTGACCGAATGGATTCCGGCGGTGGCCTCCGTGATGATTGCCGCGGTGTTGATGGTGGTGTTCGGATGCGTGCGTAACATGGAGGAGGCCTACAAGACGGTCAACTGGGAGAGCATCGTGCTCATTGGCGGCATGATTCCGATGTCCATTGCCATCGAGAAAACGGGAGCCGCCACGCTGATCTCGAATATGCTGGTCCATTCACTGGGAAGCTATGGTCCGCTTGCCCTGCTGGCAGGAGTGTACTTCACCACCTCGCTGTTAACGATGTTCATCAGCAATACGGCTTGCGCCGTATTATTCGCGCCGATTGCGTTATCGGCTGCGATCCAGATGGGAGCCAGTCCGTATCCGTTTCTGTTCGCCGTCTCCATTGGAGCGAGTATGTGCTTTGCCTCACCGTTCTCCACGCCGCCGAACGCGCTCGTTATGTCGGCTGGCCGTTATAAATTCATCCATTATGTGAAGGTCGGATTGCCGCTTCAACTGGTGATCGGCCTGGTCATGATGGCGGTACTGCCGCTGTTCTTTCCGTTCTAAAGGAGAACCGGCACATAACACCCGCATGTTCAATCCGATGAGGATTGCGCATGCGGGTGTTATTCCATTTTGGGGGCAGCATGTCGTGAAGCCTTGTCCGATCACCCCCTTACTCCTCGATCGATCGACTCCCCCAGACACGCCCGCCGCTTTTGCAGGAAATCGCCTGTCGTAAGGCTAATACATCCACTTAGGACTTTCTGCCTGATCGTAAAAATACGCATCAATTCCGTAGAAATGACTACGCTGATGCCGCTGGATTGTTGCTATGCTTGAGAAAGCCGGAGGTGCAAGGGCCGATGAAGAACCGCTTGAAAAATCCACTGGGCCGAATGAATATCAAGCAGCAGATGATTCTGCTGTTCCTGGTGCTGGTCATTCCGTTGTTTGCGCTGAACGCCTACGGGAATTCCATGGCCGGTCAAATCCTGAAGCGCCATGTGACCAATGCTTATATCGAACTGAACAAGCAGAACTTTAAGCTGATTAACCGTGATATTGAAACCGTTAACAAAGTGACCTCCACGGTCATCCAAAATTCGCAGATCCAGCAGCTGGATCCCTTTGCCGAGGACACCGTTCTCGCGCGCGTCAAAAACTACGAGCGGCTGGAAAAGATGCTGCTGTCCTTCTCCCAAGAGACGGATGAACGCGAGCCGGTTTATTACTCGCTCTATGTGTATGACCCGAACAACAGCTATTTCTTTGCTCCCTATTACCCTGACCGCCGAAAAGCGGGGGTATATTTTTTCTCCGACGAGAAGGAGAAGCCGGCATGGTTCGATGAAGCCGTGGCGATGAAAGGGAACGGGTATCTCAAGCGCATAGCGAATCTGTCGCCGCCGGTACAAGGGCGCCAGGATCAAGAGACCTTAAGCTATGTAAGGGCCGTGAACAATATTTATAAGGGCGGAACCATCGGCGTTCTGGTGGTCACGAATTTAGACGCCCGGATCGGCGAGTCGTTATCGACGGTTTCGATTCCGGATGGGGAGCTGTATTTTACGGATGGGAACGACCATATCCTGACTTCGTCGGTACAAGGCATGGCAGGGAGGCTGGAATTGCCCCCTGAAGCGGATCCGGGTCAATCCACGATCGGCATCATGGACGTGATCACGTCGGATTTTATCTATGTTATTGACTATAACTACGTGCTCAATCAGAAGCTGGTCTACAAGGTGCCCGTCAAAACGCTGCTCGCCCAGCAAAGCGAGATGAAGCGTGTTATCCAGGTCATCTCCATCGCCTACTTTGCCGTGGGTCTCATTATCGTTTTTTATTTCTGGCAGTCGCTGATGACGCCGCTCCAGAAGCTGGCGCATTTTGTGAGAAGGTATGAACCGGGGAACGTCGTGCCGGAAACCCCCTACAGGCGCAGAAAAGATGAAGTCAGTGTCCTCATCTCCACGATCTATGACATGGCCCGCCGATTGAATGATCTGATCCACTACAAATACCGTATGGATCTGAAGCAGAAGGAAGCGCAGCTGCAGCTGCTGTATCAGCAGATTAACCCCCATTTGCTGTATAACACCTTGGAAAGCATCTATTGGAAGAGCACAATGGAGGGCAATACCGAGTCCGCCGAGATGATCAAGGATTTGTCCAAATTGATGAAGATCAGTCTCAGCCGTGGGCGGGATCTCATCACGCTTGGGGAAGAGCTTGAGCATGCGGGGGCTTATATCAATCTGCAGCTGAACCGTTACGATTATCAGTTTACCGTCCACTGGGAAGTGCCCGAGTCCTTGCTGGTGAACCAAGTGCCGAAGATTACGCTGCAGCCGCTGCTGGAGAACGCGATCATTCATGGCATTAAAAATATGGGCGAGGACGGAATCATCCGGATTTCAGGCCATATAGAAGAGGGACAATGCCGGATCGTCATTGAAGATAACGGCTTCCGCCCCGTAAACTACGAGTCCATCCACAGGCTGCTCCATGATGAAGCGCCGGACCCTTCGCTTGGCTACGGCATCCGCAATATCCAGGAGCGGCTCCAGCTGCATTTTGGAAGCGGCTGCGGTCTGCAATATAAACCAAGAGAAGAAGGGGGAACCCGCGTGACGATCACGATTCCCCGAATAGATGAAACAACCATTATCGCAACCGGACAGGAGGTTTCCTGATGTATAACATTTTGGTGGTAGATGACGAGCCTTTGATCTGCAAGGGCTTGGCCGGGCTGTTAACGTCCTCGGGCCTGGCCATCGATGGGATTGCTACGGCCTACAGCGGGCAGGAAGCACTGGATTACATACGGATGGGAGATATCGACCTGCTGGTCACCGATATCCAGATGGGCGAGATGAACGGCATCGAGCTGATGCAGCAGGCCAAGATCGTGAAGCCGTGGGTTCAGACGATCATTATTTCAGCCCATGAAACATTTCAATATGCACAGCGGGCGCTCCAGCTCGGTGCCAAGGATTATTTGATCAAACCGCTGAACAGCGAGCAGTTTCTGGATTCGGTTCGCAGCGTTCTGCTCAAGATGGATCGACCGGCGCCTCAGATGGAGCCATTTCTCATGGCCGATAACGAGCATTTTCGGATGGAGGAGACTCCGTCCGAACGAATAGAGCGGCTGAATCAGCGGCTCTCCACGGAGCGGGATCAGCCGCAACTGGCCGGCCTGGACGAATCGGAGCTGGGCTTGATCGGTCCTTATTTTGCCGTTATCAAGATGAAGCTGGGCTTAAGGGAAGACAGCAGCGCTTCTTTTTCAAGGAAAGATATAAGCCTGATTCAATATGCCGCGCTGAATATCGCCAAGGAGCTGCTGGAGCAGGAGCCGCACGCCTTCGTATTCTATTCGCCGGAGCGGGACATCAACATCATCCTACAATGGAGCGAGCAGGAGATGGAGGAGAATGCGGGCGGCAAGATCCAGCATCTGGAGATGATCGGCCGGAGTCTGCACCACCATGTGGAGCTGTACCTGAAACGAAGCTGTACCGTTGGGATCAGCCAAATATTGAGGGGGCCCGAATTTTTGAGTGTGCTCAGCCGTCAGGCGGACAAAGCGATGCTGTGGAGCGAGCAGCTGCAGGACTTCCACGTGTTTTATTACGGGGATTTCAATTGGCACAACTATGCCCAGGAGACGTCGCATGAGGTGCTCTCGAGCCAGGGCAATCGGATCGTGGAGAATACAAGGCAATATATCGAGGAGCATTACCGCCAGAAGGGATTGACGATTCACGAGATAGCCAAGAACAATCACGTGAGCCCGAACTATTTGAGTTATCTGTTCAAAAAATATACAGGCAGCAGCCTGTGGGAGTATGTCGTGAAGCTGCGGATGGAGGAGAGCAGGTCCCTGATCCTGAGCACGGATCTCCGCCGCTACGAAATCGCGGAGCGAGTCGGCTATGAATCTCCGGAGCATTTCAGCAAAATCTTCAAAAAATACTATGGCGTCAGCCCCAGCGAGCTAAAGAAGTAAGAACGGCTATACTTCACATAGTTTTAGACATGTTCGAAGACTCCCTGTCTTTTTACAATTAAAGCTGGACATTTAATTAAGGAATGAGGGAGTCAGATGGAAGAAACGGCCATGCCGCAAGGCCAGGCTCGGATAGAGCCCGGTCATCGCACCCGACAGGAGCACAAGCGCAAGCCGCTGTGGAAGAAGTACATATGGGGGTATATGTTCCTCGTTCCAGCCATTGCGATCTTTATCGTCTTTTTGTGGGTGCCGATCTTGAAAGGGGTCTTTTACAGCTTTTTTCATATCGATTTCGTAAAAGGAAACACCTTCGTCGGGTTCGATAATTATGCCAAGGTTCTCAGCAATCCCGATCTGCTGGTTTCCGTTCGAAATACATTGTATTTCATGATGTTAACGCTGGTCATCGGCTTCTGGGTGCCCATCGCGGCCTCTATCGCCATCTCGGAGCTGAAGCTGTTCCAGGGCTTCGCCCGGATTGCGGCGTATCTGCCGTTTGTCGTACCCGGCGTCGTGCTTTACGGCATGTGGAGGTGGATGTATGACCCGGTAGGTCCGATCAACGCCCTGTTCGGCTTCTTTGGGGCAGAACCGGTATCCTTTATTTCGGATAGCCGTTTCTCCATGGTGTCGCTGGTCGTGATGGAGACATGGCAGCAATTCGGCTCGGCGATGCTGATCTATCTGGCCGGCGTGCTCAGCATACCGAAGGATTGGTATGAAGCCGCCGAGATCGACGGTGCGGGCGTATGGGCCCGGATTAAATACATTACGCTCCCCTCGATGCGCAATTTGATTATGCTCATGCTGATCCTGCAGCTGATCGGCACTTCGCAGGCGTACCAGTCGCAGCTTGCGATGCTGGACGGCGGACCGAACAAGGCCACGCTCACCTACGCGCTTCTAACCGTAAAATACGCGTTCAACCAGCTGGATTACGGGGCAGGAACCGCGATGGGCATCTTGATGTTCCTGGTGCTGAGTTTGCTGGGCATCCTGCAATTCAAGATGAACAGGGAGGAGTACTAGGATGAAAGAGAGAGGCATACTGTCCGCTTCGGATCTGAGAAAACCGTGGAACAAGGCGATATACGGATTTATGGTGCTGTGCATTGCGGTGATGATCTTTACGATGCTGTATCCGATCGGCATGACGATGTTTAACGGGCTGAAGAGCAATCAGGAGATCAATACGTTTCCGCCGCGATTTTTCCCGTCGGAATGGCATTGGGATAACTTCCCGAAGGGGTGGGAATACATCGATCTGCCGATGTTTCTGAAGAATACGCTGCTTATTTTTGGCGGCAATCTGCTGGTAACGATTCTGGTACTAGGCTTGGCGGCATTCAGCATTTCCCGTATCCGGGTTCCCTATCACCGCGTCATCTATTTTTTCATTCTCATGACCTTGTTTATTCCGGCGTCGAGTTACATGATTCCGAACTTCGTCAATTTGAAGGAGCTGGGGCTGCTGAATTCCTACTGGGCCTTCTGGCTGCCGGCGGGAGCGAATGCGTATTTCTTCCTGCTGATCAAAAACTTCTTCGATGGCATTCATCCGGAGATCTTCGAGGCGGCACGCATCGATGGCGCCTCGGAGTTGAGCAGCTTCCTGCGAATTGCCGTGCCGCTGTCCGTCCCGATCTTTGCAACGCTGGCGATTTTTATCTTCTCCACGGCATGGAATGACTGGTTCTGGCCGTCGTTGGTCATGCAGACGCAGGACAAGTACACGCTGGCCACGGCCATCTACAAGTATGTCATCAACGCAAGGAGCCTGGACAGCAGCATAAAATTCGCGATCCTGTTCATGGTCATGGTGCCGCCGATCTTCGTGTTTCTGGTGTTCCAGAAATTCATTATGCGCAGCGTCAGTCTCTCGGCTGTAAAAGGGTAGGGCAGCGTGTACACCATCGTAGCCCTGCACATGATCGTCATATGAATGCACATCGTCCTTTCCGAGTTTCAATTTTATGATGGAGATAAGAAAGAACATTATCAATTCAATCAGGAAAAGGGGAGTATCCATGCGCAAGTTCTCAGCATTACTGATCTGCCTTATGCTGTTCAGCTCCTTGCTCGCCGCTTGCGGCGGAGGCAAAGCAGCGCCGGAGGCCGGCGATAAAGACGGAGGGACTGCCAATTCGGGCGGAACGACTGCAACGCAGACGGATGAACCGAAACAGGATATCGCGGATCAAAAGATAACGATCAAGATCCACTATCCGCTGCCGGATGATACAACGCTGCGTCAGCAGGAGGATGATAAAATCGCCCGTTTCCAGGCGAAATATCCGAACGTGACCATCGTGAAGGACGACTGGCAGTACAGCGTCAACGAAATCGGGGTCAAGATGGCTTCGAACGAAGCGCCGACATTTTATAACACTTGGGCTACGGAAGCACAGCTGCTCGTAGAGCGGGGCTGGGTGGCCGACATCACGGAGTTCTGGAACGAGTGGGAATACAAGGACGACATGAATCCCGTGCTCCAGGATCAATTCATCGTGGACGGCAAGGTGTATGGTGTTACGCAGAACGGGTATATCACGTCAACGATCGTGAACAAGAAGCTGCTGGATGCGAAGGGCGTACCGGTTCCGCCGATGGATTGGACGTGGGACGACATGTACAACACGGCGAAAGGGGCAGCAGATCCGAAGGCCGGCATATCCGGTATCGCGCCGATGGGCAAAGGTAATGAAGCGGGCTGGAACTGGACCAACTTCCTGTTCGAAGCCGGCGGGGATATCGAAGTGAACGAGGGCGGCAAAGTGAAGGCCGTGTTTAACTCGGAAGCCGGCGTGAAGGCGCTGGATTTCTATAAAAAGCTGAGATGGGAAGCGAATGCCATTCCGCAGGACTGGGCTCTCGGTTGGGGCGATGCCGTCAGTTCGTTCCAGCAGGGACGTACGGCGATGGTCATTGCTGGCGCATTTGACGTGATCCAGCCGGCACTAAACGAGGGCGGCATGAAGCCTGAGGATGTGCTGGCATATCCGATGCCAGCGATGGAGAAAGGAGGAGCGCACCACGGCATTTTGGGCGGCAATTATCTGGTCATCAACCCGAATGCCACGAAGGAAGAGCAGGAAATGGCATTCCGTTACATCACGTTTGATTATTTTACGGATGATGCGCTGAAATCGGTGGAAGATACGATTAATGCCCGTAAAGCCGAAGGCAAATACTTTGTACCGACGCCGCTGGAATATTTCAGCGATGATTCCGAGTATGCCGCGAAGGTAAAAGCCATCTACGATAAGTACGACAACGTCTACAAATACGATCCGCAGCTCTTCAGCCTGTTGGAAGGCAAACCGGAAGCGCAATTCGGCACGCAGGATTATTATGCGGCGATGTCCAACGTTGTACAGGAGTCGTTCTCGAAGGAAGGCACGGATTCCAAGAAACAGCTGGATGAAACAGCCAAGCTGGTTCAGGAGAACTTCTTCGATAAGATCGAGCAGAAGTAAGGGAGCTGCTGTCCCGGTTGGGATTGGGGAGAAGTCTGCAGCACAACAAAAGAGAGACGCCGGAGCGGCGTCTCTCCAGAGTGTCGAGAAACCCTGTACTTTTTTCAAAGTACAGGGTTTCTCCCTTTCTAAGTAGTCAC
>NZ_JAMBDM010000027.1:0-63232 GCF_025142895.1 Paenibacillus sp. p3-SID867 | reverse complement strand
TTCATTGCAAGCTTTTTTTGAATTTAATTTTTCAAATTCATTTTGGCTTGTTGTCCCAAGCGTTTGTTTCGACCGTATTTCTTGGCCGGAAATATAATATACCATGACACTCGCCGATATGCAACCCTTTTGAGCAAATTAGTATTAAGGTAAAATAATACATTCATTTACTTACTATAATACTGTGTATTCATTATATCCATTTACCTCACCTGCTTCTTAGGCCAGAAGGTATAACTGAAGCTATATATGAAGTCAATTCCCAAGATCACCGCCCATTGCAAGGCCATAGCCTTTAACTGCTCTGTTCGCGCTAGCTCCCCAACCACAAGG
This sequence comes from Paenibacillus sp. p3-SID867, assembly GCF_025142895.1. Classification (NCBI taxonomy): domain Bacteria; kingdom Bacillati; phylum Bacillota; class Bacilli; order Caryophanales; family Paenibacillaceae; genus Paenibacillus; species Paenibacillus sp. p3-SID867. The sequence continues at coordinate 62,899 of NZ_JAMBDM010000027.1, read as the reverse complement.
ATCATAACGCCAAGCAGCATAACTCCTATCATCCACGCCAACACATGGCGATACCAACCCTGACGCTCACGCTTCGCGCGAGCCGATCCATATTTCGGGGCAGGCTCCGGTTTCTTGCCACCTGCAAATCGGTGAGCAAACCGGGCGTCCGCCCATTGGATCATCCGATGCCCAAAAGCAATCGTCACCCCGATATATACAGCTGCCAGCCCATGCATGAATCCGGCTTCCGCCCCGCCACGCAGATCTATAATGGTTACGGCTATCAACAATAAGTCGATGATCGGCGTACACAGCAGCAGTATTCCGCCCGTTCTTTTCAGCCCGAGCAGATATCTTGCGCTTAATCCGGCTAGAACAAATACCCAGAATAAAATCTCACATCCAATAATAAAAGCCCCAATCATTCCGCCAACCTCCTTTTTTAATACAATCGTACCAAATAAATTTAACACAGCTTCCTTCTCTGAACAAGTACAATCGAGAAGTCCAAACAAAAAAAGGCAGCCGACTATAGAAATCTATAGTCAACTGCCTCTTCAACCATCGATGAATGGAGCAAATTCTATTCCTTATTACGCATATGCGGGAACAGCAAGACATCACGAATGGACGGGGAATTCGTAAGAAGCATGATCAAACGATCGATCCCGATACCAAGCCCGCCTGTTGGCGGCATACCGTACTCCAGTGCACGCAAGAAATCCTCATCCATCTCGTGCGCTTCATCATTGCCCTGTTCTTTTTCCTTCATCTGCGCTTCAAAACGCTGACGCTGGTCGATTGGGTCATTGAGCTCCGAGAAGGCGTTCGCGTGCTCACGCGCCACGATAAACAGCTCAAAGCGATCCGTGAACCGCGGATCCACGTCGTTCTTCTTCGCAAGCGGCGAAATCTCAACCGGATGGCCGGTTACGAACGTCGGCTGAATCAGCGTCTCTTCAACGAACTGCTCAAAGAATGCATTCAAGATGTGGCCGAATGTCATATGCGGCTCAACCGGAACTTTATGTTCTTTTGCAAGGCGATGCGCTTCCTCATTGGACATTTGCACACTGAAGTCTACACCTACAACTTCTTTTACCGCATCCACCATGGATACACGACGCCATTGTGGCGTCAGATCAACTTCATGCCCTTGATAGGAAATCACTTGTGTACCCAGCACCTCTTGGGCAATATGTGCGATCATATTCTCGGTCAATGCCATAATATCCTTATAGTCCGCATAAGCTTCATAGAGCTCAATCATCGTGAACTCCGGATTATGACGGGTAGAGATCCCTTCATTCCGGTACACGCGGCCAATCTCGTACACTTTTTCCAGACCGCCCACGATCAGACGCTTCAGGTGAAGCTCAATCGCGATTCGCATATACAGCTCCATATCCAGCGCATTATGATGCGTAATGAACGGGCGTGCCGCCGCACCACCAGCGATCGAATGCAAAGTCGGGGTCTCCACTTCAAGATACCCTTGTGAATCCAGGTAACGACGCATCGATTGGATAATACGGGAACGGGCAATGAAGGTCTTCTGAACATCTGGGTTAATAATCAGGTCGACATAACGCTGACGGTAACGGAGTTCCACATCCTTCAAACCATGGAATTTCTCAGGGAGCGGATACAACGACTTCGAAAGAACCTCCAGCTCCTTTACCTTAATGGTGGTTTCACCGGTTTTGGTCTTGAACAAGACCCCTTTTACCCCGATGATGTCACCCAGATCAAGGATGCTGAATGCTTCATATTGCGCTTCTGCAATCGAATCCTGGCGAACATAGATCTGAATTCGACCGCTCAAATCCTGAATATGAGCAAAAGAAGCCTTGCCCATGCCGCGCTTAGCCATAATCCGGCCGGCCAGGTTCACTTCCACCTGCTTCTCTTCAAGTTCTTCCTTGGAGAGCTCGTCATACTGCTTCAGAATATCACCTGCGTGATGTTCTCTTTCATATTTTCCGCCAAACGGATCGATCCCCAGCTTCCGAAGCTCGTCCAATTTGTTGCGGCGGATTTGCAAAAGCTCACTTAACTCCTGTTCTTGTTCCTGGTTATTCATTTCTTCCGTCATCGTCAATCATCTCCTTCATTTCACTTCCATCGTAATCCCCAACAGCACAAACGCCGCCACCTATAACTTCCGGACAGCCCTTAAACAACTTGTACACATTCGGCTAGGACTTAACGGTAGGGCAGCCATTTCAAGACATGCCACTAACCCATTAAGCCCTCAACACAGCTTGCCTATTCAAAATAACCCCACAAAGTGGAGCCTATGCTACGATGCTTATTCCAAATACTTTGCGGGGACCCCAAAAAAATTATAAATTCTAATATGTTAAAAAAGCCCCCCGAAGGAAGCTTTCTATACACATTCCGACTTACTTCTTAATGTCTACAATTTTATATTGAATAACGCCCGCAGGAACGTTAACATCTACAACCGAACCTTTTTGCTTGCCAATAATCGCTTTGCCGACAGGACTCTCGTTAGAGATCTTGTTGTTAAGCGGATCCGATTCAGCCGTACCGACAATGGTATATTCCATTGTGTCGCCGAATTCCAAATCCTCTACGATCACCGTGTTGCCCACGCCAACTACATCCGTATTGATATCATCGTTATTGATGATGCGCGCATTACGGAGCATTTTCTCCAGCGTTATAATCCGGCCTTCGATAAAGGCTTGCTCGTTCTTGGCGTCTTCATATTCGGAGTTTTCACTAATATCACCATAACCGATGGCAACTTTAATCCGCTCAGCCACTTCACGGCGTTTTACAGACTTCAGATTCTCAAGTTCGTCCTCCAGTTTCTTCAGACCGTCCTGGGTAAGAATGACTTCTTTATCGCTCATTAACCGATTCTCCTGTCATGTAAATAATTTAAACCACGGTATCAACATACTATATGCGAATTCTTGGGGATCAGAACTTCCCTCTGATGCCTGCTCAATTTCTTGAATTTATACTGAAAGATTATATGGGAACCATTTCAAAAAGTCAATGCGCGCAAAGGCTGTCACGAATGTCGCATACACGCATCCGTTAACAGCCTGCACCCCTAATCATCCCATCGCCGCAACGGCTTGAGGATATACACTTTTTGTCGATTCTTCTTGGTCCTCCAGATTGTTCACAAAGTTGTTCAGAAGGTTCACCATTTCGTCGCGCTTCGTTTCTTCCATAATGATATCTTTAATGCGGGCGGAGCCTTTCAGACCTTTCAGATACCACGCAAGATGCTTACGCATTTCCCGTACCGCTACCGCTTCGCCGCGCAGAGCAATCAGACGGTCCATATGCAGAATGGCAATTCGGATTTTCTCCTGCGGAGCCGGATCCGGCAGCAGCTTGCCTGTCTTCAGATATTCCACGGTTCGATACAGCATCCATGGATTGCCCAGCGCCCCGCGGCCGATCATGACGCCATCGCATCCTGTCGTATCCAACATCCGGCGAGCATCCTCCGGCGTCACCACATCGCCGTTACCGATAACCGGAATGGAGACGGCTTCTTTCACTTGGCGAATGATGTCCCAATCCGCGTATCCGGTGTAGAGCTGCTCGCGCGTACGTCCGTGAACGCTGACCGCCTGACCGCCCGCGCGTTCGACAGCCTGTGCATTTTCGACAGCATAGATGTGATCACTATCCCAGCCTGTACGCATCTTCACCGTGACCGGTTTGTTCACGGCATCGACAACCGCCGCCACCATCTCATAGATTTTGTTCGAATCCAGAAGCCAGCGTGCACCCGCATCCATCTTGGTTACCTTCGGTGCAGGGCAGCCCATGTTAATGTCGATGATGTCGGCATTGGTTTGCTGATCGACCACTTTGGCCGCTTGCACCAAAGATTCGCGGTCACCACCAAAAATTTGCAGGCTCAGCGGCTTCTCCCGCTCGTCGACAAACAACATCTCCTGGGTGCGCTTGTTTCCGTGAACAATGGCCTTGCCGCTCACCATTTCGGCGCAAACCAATCCGGTGCCGAATTCCTTAGCAATCAATCGGAACGCCGGGTTGCATACGCCAGCCATCGGCGCCAGAACCACTTGATTTTTCATCTCGATGTTTCCGATTTTCAACTTATCCATTTTATGTGTCACCCCTTTGTGTTCAGATATTTATAGTCGAAAGATCCCGGTTATCGTGCAAGGGATCCCAGAGTTTCAAACCAAACCATCATACTCATTCATCGCGTTATCGTCCAGTCCGCAAAAATTACATGTTCTTGTAGATTGCATCCAGAAACATCATCCTATATGAATGGCAGAGTTTGATGAAAAACAAACCTGCACCGGCTTCCTATTTAGATGATCTAGCTCCGTTCCTTAAGCTCCTGCAATGAAATCTCCAGCACATCCGCAATCTGAGCCAACATTTGCTCCTCGGCACGGCGGTTCCCCCGCTCAATCGCACCAAGGACGGCTAGTGAAATACCGGTTCGCTCAGCGAGCTCTTGCTGGGTCAAACCCTTCAATTTTCGGAAAGCGCGGATACGCTGCGCCAGTTGCTTGTTTTCCAAAGCTGTATTCCTTCCTTTCCTTCCAGGTTCTCAAGTGCTGTCTTCACCATATTGTACAGACCTGAAGGTTCGAACTCATATACGATATCGGCCAGCGGTCTGAGCACAAAAGCCCGCTCCTGCATACGGGGATGCGGCAGTACAAGGTCCGGCGTATCCAGACGGCGCCCTTCCATCCATAGCAGGTCCAAGTCCACCGTCCGCGGCCCCCAATGAATATGACGGACCCGGCCGAGCTGCTTTTCAATTCGCTGCATTTCGGCAAGCAGTTCATGAGGACTCAGCGATGTCGACACGGCTGCTGCCATATTGAGAAACATCGGTTGGTCCACGTATCCGACCGGCTCGGTCTCATACAAGTTGGATACGCGCTCTACCGTAATGCCGGGTACTTCATGAAGCCGTTCCAAAGCCTCCATCAGGTTATCCTCGCGGTCACCCAAATTGGCCCCTAAAGCAATATAAGCCTCTGAACACTCAGAGGTGGCGTGTGAATTCATGATTGTCTCACTTCCTGGTCCGGTGCAGCTCAATGGTCACACCTTCAAAATGAATGTCAAAAGGCGGGTGCGGCTTCGTCAATCGGACCGTTAAAGCATCGATAATAGTATAAGTGTCCAATACCTTAGATGCAATATGCTCCGCTAAAGCTTCAATCAGGCGGAACGACTCCGTCCGCATAATATCCAGCAAAAGATCATGAATCTCGGCATAATTTACCGTGAGCGTCAGATCGTCAGTCTTGGCGGCTTTGCTCAGATCCATCTCCAGCTCCAGATCCACATAGAATCGTTGCCCCAGCTTACGCTCTTCCTCAAACACACCATGGTAGCCGTAGTATTCCATGCGGCTCAGTATCATTTTATCCATCTCGTACTCCGTCCTTCCATCCTTTGTCCCAAGGAAAAATTATATGCGTTTAAGCTCCGTCGAAGCGTAGGTCATGGCATCACACATCTTCGCTGTCCGTTTCATATGCAGCACGTCATGCACACGAACGATCTGGCAGCCTTGGGCAATCCCGTAAGCCACCGTGGCAGCCGTTCCTTCCAGCACATCCTGTGCCGGAGCGCCAAGCGCGGTCTGGATAAACCGTTTGCGGGAGGTAGCCAGCAGCACCGGAAACCCAAGCCCCACGAGCTGATCGAGGGATGCCATCACTTTCATGTTCTCATCATAGTCCTTGGCAAACCCGATACCCGGATCGAGCAAAATATGATGATCCTGCACGCCTGCAGCCCGCGCAATCTCGACACTTTCCAGCAAATCACGCTTTACGTCCTCGATAAGATTGGTGTAATTTCGATCACAGCGATTGTGCATCAGGATCACGGGACATCCGAGCTCTGCCGCTGTCTTGGGCATATCCGCGTCGTCTTTAAAGCCCCAAATATCATTAATGATATGAGCACCCGCTCCAATAGCCTGACGCGCAACTTCCGCTTTATACGTGTCAATCGACAATGGAATATGCGGCGCGTGCCGGTGAATGGCTTCTATAACCGGGATTACCCGGGCAAGCTCCTCTGCGGCTTCAACCGGCTCGTGGCCCGGACGCGTCGATTCTCCGCCGATATCGATGATGTCGGCTCCCTCTTCCACTAGCTGAAGCGCGTGCTCGACCGCCCGCTCCGTATCGTTGTATCGACCTCCATCCGAGAAGGAATCCGGGGTCACATTCAATATACCCATAATGAGCGTGGACTGACCGAGCTTTAACACAGCATCCTTGCTCAGATGAAATTCACGTTCGTAAATCGTTGTTTTCATGCCTTTTGCCCTGCTTTCCTTCTATATGCGCTCAGTAATGTACGGGTTATCGGACCGGCCAATCCTTGTCCAATAACTAGAGGCTCGCCTTCAGCTCCAATCAACGTCGTGACCGGAACAATCTCCTGCACAGAGCCTGTCGTAAATATTTCATCCGCTCCGGTAAAGAACTCCCAACTGTATCGGCCTTCTTCGGCTTCAATACCAAGTTCGGCAGCCAATTCCAGCACCACGGCCCGGGTAATCCCCGGCAAAATGCCCGTGCCAACGTCAGGCGTATATAATCGACCCGATTTGACAAAAAAGACATTGCTGACAATGCTCTCTGCCACTTCCCCGGCCGCCGTTAGCATCAGCCCCTCTATTGAACCATTCGAGTGGCCGGGGTATCCGGCCAATTCCCGCTTTGCGAGAATATTGTTCATATAATGCAGAGATTTAAACCGAACCGATGATTCCGGTGTGTTACGCGGAAGGGACAATCTTCGCAAGGCTCTGCCTTTCTCGTAGAGCATTTCGTTTGCGGCCGGCAGCTCTTTGGCGAATAAAATCTCGGAAGGCTTCAAATAATCGCCAGCAGGCAAACCGAGCAATCCCTCTCCTGCCGTTACGGTATACCGGATATAAGCATCCTGAAGACCATTTGCCTCCATCAGTTCCGTTATCCAGCGGTTGATCCTCTCAGCATCCGCCCTGTGAACGATCCCGAGCTCCCGGCAGCTGTCCATGAGCCGGTTCAAGTGCCGCTCTATTAAAAAAGGCTTCCCCTCATAAGTGCGGAAGGTCTCGAATAACCCCATTCCGTACAGAAGGCCGTGATCCATTACTGGTATGACAGCCTCGGCAGCTTCAACGATGCTGCCGTTTATGCCAATATATTTCATGCTTTGGCGCCGGCCGTACGCTTCAGGAAATTGCGCAGCATCTGATGGCCATGGTCCGTAATGATGGACTCCGGATGAAACTGCACCCCTTCTACCGGATATTGTTTATGCCGCAACCCCATGATTTCGCCCTCCTCGGTCCATGCGGTAATCTCCAGCTCATCCGGCAAAGTCTCCTTCTCAACGATCAGCGAGTGATAGCGCGTTGCGGTGAACGGAACTGGCAAGCCTTCGAAGACCGAGCCACCCGTATGCTGGATCGCAGATGTTTTCCCATGCATGAGGCGCTCCGCACGAATCACGTTGCCGCCAAAGGCTTGCCCGATCGCCTGATGGCCGAGGCAGACGCCGAAGATCGGAATGACACCCTTGAAATGCGAAATCACATCCAGACTGACGCCGGCTTCATTCGGCGTGCACGGTCCCGGCGATATCAGGATATGGTCCGGAGCCAACGCCTCGATGCCGGCGATGTCGATCTCATCATTCCGGTAAACCTTCACTTCCTCGCCGAGCTCACCCAAATATTGAACCAGGTTATACGTAAACGAATCATAATTGTCGATGACAAGTATCATGCTATTTCCCCCCTATATTCGCAGCCACTGCTGCCGCTTCCTCTTCACTGCATATCAGTGCGGCAATCAAAGCCTTTGCTTTGTTATGACACTCCCTGTATTCCCGGTACGGATCGGAGTCAATAACAATCCCTGCACCCGTCTGAATGTAACCAACCCCATCCTTCACGGCGAGGGTCCGAATAATAATGTTAAGCTCCATATCACCATTATAATCGATCCAGCCCATGGAGCCGGTATAGGGCCCTCGCGTCACAGGCTCCAGCTCCTCGATGATCTCCATCGTCCGGATTTTGGGTGCGCCTGTAATGGTGCCGCCGGGGAACGCTGCCGCAACGACATCATACGCATCGTTGCCCTCTGCAATCCGCCCTTCCACTTGCGACACCAGATGCATCACGTGCGAGTACCTCTCAACCGTCATCAGCTCCGGAACATGCACGGTCCCGTATGCGGCAATGCGGCCAATGTCATTACGCTCCAGATCGACCAGCATAATATGCTCCGCCCGTTCTTTCTCGCTGCCAAGCAGCTCCGCTTCCATTGCCTCGTCCTCTTCCGGACTGCTTCCACGGCGCCGCGTTCCCGCGATCGGCCGTGCAGACACGACATCGCCATCCAGCTTCACCAGCAATTCCGGCGAGCCACTGGCCAAGCTGAATCCCGGTGAAGAGATATACCCCATATATGGCGACGGATTCAGAATGCGCAGCCACTCATAAATATCGGCAGGGTTCGCATGCAGCTGCAAGTGCCGGCGAAGAGACAAATTGACTTGAAATACGTCACCCTGCCGAATATATTCTTGAATCGAGAGCACCGCCTGCTCGAACGCTTCCTGCGTAAAATCAATCTCCAGCCGATCCCAGATTTCGACATTCGGCCCTGACAGCTCCTGCGCTTTCTTCCATCGTTCCTGCCGCACGCGCTCATCCTCGGAACTCGAGTCGTTCCCTGAGCCTGTTCCGAACATTTGATTCCATTGGGACAGCATCGATTCAGCCCTTATGACAGCCCGATCATATAACTCCTGCAATAACTTCTCTTGGTCGGTTGAAAGCACCGAACCACTGGATTCATCACCAGAAGCACCGGGCGCTTTCTTTTCTTTCGAAACTTCTCCGGTCCCGAATGCCCAAGGCAGAGGGACATGCACCGAACAGTAGATGCTCTCATCTGTATGATCATAGATCCAAATCTCTTCCATACGCATCCACATATAATCCAGGAACCCCGGCTCATCCTTGGCCATCGTGGGCAATTTCTCAATCGACCGAATCACATCATAACTCAGGAATCCGGCGCAGCCTCCGCGGAAGTCCGGCCACCCCGTTACACGGGGCGCCTTCCATTTGTTCATCCACTGCTCTAACAGGTGCAGCGGCTCTCCCGTTACCTGCGTTCGCAGACCGTCAGACAGCTCGATGATCTCACCATGGCATCCCTTCCCCTGCAGAATGGACACCGGCCGCAATCCAAGATACGTCTGGCGTCCGCCCTTACCGCTCTCCAGCACAAAGGCATATGGTGATGCGGCTTTCCATGCATGTCTCCATGACAGGGGTAACCCTCTTGTTGCTCCTTTATATTGAACCAGATAGGGAACGACGGACCAGCCCTCTTCAGCCCATGCCTGCCACTGGGCCAGCTCCACTCTTCTCTCCATGCCGATCCTCCCTTAGTCATCAAAAGCCTTACTGTTGCCTGTCAGTATACTGTATCCCGCTTCTCTTGAAAACCCTAAATAGAAGCTCGTCCAACAATAATTTTTGGAGCGGTCATCAGGCGGATTCTAATAAAGCGTTATCTTAGGGAGTAGTATACGCAAAAAGCCCTCAATGCTATAAAAACACATTGAGAGCTCCTTCCTTGCCACCTGTTACCCCAACCAGATGAGGTAAGGAGATAGGTGCATATTACGATATCATCTTACTCGAAGTTGTAAAGCGGCGTGCTCAGGTAACGTTCTCCGTTACTTGGGATCACGGCTACTACCCGCTTGCCTTTACCAAGCTCTTTGGCAATCTTCAATGCCGCATATACAGCCGCACCGGAGGAAATACCTCCAAGAACGCCTTCTTCCTTCGCCACGCGACGGGAAGTTTCAAAAGCATCGTCATTCTCAACATGAATGATTTCATCGTAGACTTCTTGGTTCAAAATTTCAGGAATGAAGTTTGCGCCGATGCCCTGGATTTTGTGAGGGCCCGGTTTGCCTCCGGCAAGGATTGGCGATGCAGCAGGCTCAACCGCAATAACCTTGATGTCAGGGAACTGCTCCTTCAGCACTTCGCCAGCACCTGTAATCGTTCCGCCTGTTCCGATCCCAGCGACGAACGCATCCAGGGAACCACCGATGGATTCGATCGCTTCAACGATTTCCGGACCTGTCGTTTCACGGTGAATCTTCACGTTGGCTTGGTTCTTGAATTGCTCGGCCATAAAGAATCCGGCATTTTCCTTCAAAATTTCTTCTGCCTTCTTAACCGCACCGTTCATTCCTTCCGATCCCGGTGTCAGTACCAATTCCGCACCATAGGCACGCAGCAGGTTGCGGCGCTCCAAGCTCATGGTTTCAGGCATAACGATAACCGCTTTGTAGCCTTTGGCAGCTGCCACCATAGCTAAACCAATACCGGTATTTCCGCTGGTCGCTTCAATAATGGTATCGCCCGGCTTCAAACGTCCGTCCTTCTCCGCTTCTTCCACAATGCTGATCGCGATCCGGTCTTTAACGCTTGCGCCCGGGTTCTGGTATTCCAGCTTCAGATAGATCTCTGCGCTATCCTCCGGTACGATCCGGTTCAAACGGACGAGTGGAGTTCCACCGATTAATTCTGTCACATTATTTACGACTTTTGCCATGAATGAAGCCCTCCTCTAAATATGAATCTTAGATAAACTAGTAAGTCCATAATGGTGTTATACATTCAATGTTGAATCATTAAATTTGTAGTGTCTGGATGTTGAAAGAAAAGCGGAGCCAGCTTATAGACTCAAATTCTTGATTATTGAGGTCTCTGATATCCGAGTAAAAAGGTAGGTTTTTATACCTTCATCTTAACAACGTTACGAGTCATTGTCAATATCCCACACCTCGAAAATCAACATTTCTAGGTGGATTTTCCTGCGCCTCCCGAACGAGAAAACGAGGGACTCGCCTCCTAGGCATGCATGCGCTCTAAAAGCCATCATCCTTCAACGAAGGTAACCTTTTGCACCCTCTAACGCAAAAAAAGCTCCTGCGGCCACATCTTACTCCGCCACAGCGAGCTTTCCCTGTACTTCCTCTTTTTACAACGTGACCGTACCAGCACTAATCCGTGCCTCGTATTTCTCACGAAGCTGACGCTCCAGTTCGGATAAAGACACCGCCTGCTCCAGAGCCAGCTGCTTGCGAACCGCCTCGCGGACGCTTTCCTCACTAGGGGCCTGAGGCTCGATAATGTCCTTCACATAAACAATGGCATAGGTGTCTGTGAGCGAGATGGGCCCCGCAATATCCCCGGGCTCCAGCGTTAAAGCTGCATCCAGCAGTGCCGGCGGCAAAAAGGGATCATCCTCCTCGACCAGTCCGATCTGCCCGCCGTCTTCGCGAGTATACTCATCGAGTGATACCTGGGCTGCGAGATCCGCAAAAGCTTCTCCATCCTCCAGCCGATCCATGACCCGTTCCGCCTCATCTTTCGAGGCGACTTCGATCATGGATAAATTCAGCTGCTTCTTGGGACGAAATTGGTCAGGATACTGTTCCAGATACGAATCGATCTGCTGCTCCTCGATGTGCACGTCGGAAGTCGCAATTTTCTCAAGCAGCAGCCGATACGTCGTCTCTGTCTTTAATTCACTCTCCGTAATGCCTAGCTGATTTTCCATTTCCGATAAGAAACGCTCCATAGAACCATAGCTGCGGCTCATGACTTCGATTTCTGCATCGACTTCAGCCGCCGTAACATCAATATCCTTCGCTTTGGCTTCAAGGGCCACGGCGTGCCGATTCAGCATGGTCATCAGCATTTCGCGGCCATAACGCTTCTTTAGCTCGTCAACCCACTCGTCTTCGGTAATCGCCCTGTCCTGGATGGATGCAACTGGTTGGGAGCCCTCTTTCCACGGTGGTGAGTCCTCTTGCGAAAAATTCCCGGAAAACAGCATCCAGCCGCCCATACCCAATACGCATGCTGTCAAGACAATGACGGTCGCCCACAATCCCTTCTCTTGTCTCGTCATCACGGTCGCTCATCCCAACGTTAAGATTTGGCCCGCTCTAGCACGGATTTCAGCTGTTCTTTATCGAACGTATATTTTTCATTGCAAAAATGACAGGAAACTTCGGCTTTGCCATCCTCTTCGATCATCTGTTCAAGCTCTACCTGTCCCAAGCTGATCAAAGCGCGCTCCACCCGCTCATGCGAGCAGTCACAGCTGAAGTACACTTCCATTTCCTCCAAAATGGTTACATCCGGAACGACTCGCTTCAGAATGTCTTCCAGTTCCAGTCCTTCTTCCAGCATCTCGGTGATCGGAGGAATCTTGCTTAGCGCAAGCTCAAGCTCCGTAATCTCATCCTCCGTAACCCCGGGGAGAAGCTGGATGATGAAGCCCCCGGCATTCGCCACGGAATAATCCGGGGAAACCAGCACTCCCAGACTTACCGCCGAGTTGGTCTGTTCGGATACGGCAAAATAGTATGTGAAGTCTTCAGCGAGCTCGCCCGAAATAATCGGCACGCTGCCACGGTAAGGCTCCTTCAAGCCGAAATCCTTGATCACATCAATATGGCCGGTGGTACCTACAGCAGCGGCCACATCCATCTTGCCAGGGCGGATATTCGTCAGCTCCACATGCGGATTTTTGACATATCCGCGCACCTCGCCGTTAGCATTACTCTCCGCTGCAATCAAACCGATCGGTCCGTCGCCGCGCACTTGAATGCTAAGACGCTCGTCTCCTTTCAGCATAGCTCCCATCATCGCTGCTGCTGACACGGTGCGGCCCAAAGCGGCTGTGACGACAGGGAACGTATCATGTCTTTGGCGAAGCTCTTCGACCAAAGCGGTTGTCCGCACGGCAAATGTCCGTACTTTCCCGTTTAATGCAGTTCCCCGCAGCAAACGGTCTTTTTGATTACCCATCTTGAGGCCTCCTTGTCTTTCTAGTTGTTTGTAATATCTAACGGTTTTATATCGGTTCTAGTTACGCTCATAAATAATACGCAAGCCTTCCAAAGTCAGAAGGGGAGAAATCTCTTCAATGGACTCCGTTTCGCCGGCAATCAGCTCGGCCAGTCCCCCCGTAGCGATAACCTTAACATTGTCCGTACCCATCTCGGCTTTTATACGCTTGACCAGGCCATCGACCTGTCCCGCATAACCAAAAACGATACCGGCCTGCATGGCATGTACGGTATTGCGCCCGATTACCTTTTTCGGCTTTTCAAGCTCTACGCGAGGAAGCTTGGAAGCGCGCTGTACAAGAGCCTCCGTGGCAATGCCAATACCAGGCACAATCACTCCGCCAAGATAATTGCCTGCCTCATCGATGCAATCAAACGTCGTCGCCGTACCGAAATCCACCACAATCAGCGGGCCCCCGTACTGCTCGACGGCTGCTACTGCATTCACAATCCGATCAGCGCCAACCTCGCGCGGGTTTTCATACCGCAGATTAAGTCCGGTTTTGATGCCTGGTCCTACGATCAGGGGCGCCTTGCCAATATATTTATTGCACATCTCCTCGACCACACGCACAAGGGGAGGAACTACGGAAGAAACAATAACGCCTTCGATTTGGCTTACCAGTATATTGGACATTTGAAACAAATTGTGAATCAATACACCGTATTCATCCACGGTGGACTGACGCGATGTACTGATTCGAAAATCATGCAGCAGCTTCTTTCCCTGATACACACCCAGTACAATATTGGTATTCCCTACATCCACAACCAGAATCAACTCTCTGTCCCTCCTTTCTTCGCATTTAGATCCAAACTGATATCGAGACTATGGAAAGAATAAGTCAGCCGTCCAACGGATATGACGTCGACCCCGGTTTCAGCAATCCCGCGCACGGTCTCCAGCGTCACGTTCCCCGATGCTTCAACGCGAACATGAGGGGCCTTGGCCTTTATTCTTCTAACAGACTCCGCCATCATGTCATGACTCATGTTATCCAGCATAATAATATCTGCGCCTGCAGCCAGTGCTTCCTCTACCTGCGCCAAGCTCTCGGTTTCAACTTCTATAGTCATGGTATGTGGAATATGGGCTCTTGCACGGCTGACCGCTTGCACGATTCCGCCTGCACCCTTAATGTGATTATCCTTAATCATGACGGCATCGTACAGGCCGAAACGATGGTTCGCGCCGCCGCCAACCTGAACAGCATATTTCTCAAGCATTCGGTGGCCTGGCGTCGTTTTGCGGGTATCCACCAGCCTCGTTGGCAACCCCTCAAGCACATCAACAAAAGAACGCGTTCTTGTTGCAATACCCGACAGACGCTGAAGCAAATTCAAAGCAAGACGCTCGCCTGTCAAAATACGGTGAGTGCTTCCTTCCACTTCGGCGAGAACCGTTCCTTTTTCAACCTCGTCCCCATCACGGACCAATGCCGTAAACGTCAGCGACGGATCAACCGTTTCGAATACCAGCTCTGCAACCGGCATGCCTGCTACGATTCCTGCCTCCTTGGCATGAATAACGCCCTTGGATTCATGACCCGGCTCAATGGTGGTGAGGGTCGTAATGTCCCCCGACCCGATATCCTCCTGCAGCCAAGTCCGTATACTCTGGAGAAGGCCATCGTTGTATCCGTTAAACATCATCGCTTAATTCCTCCGTCATTTCTTGATCCCGTGTATGGACAATATGTTTCTGCCATACGCTGTCATTCCGCTCCGGGAAATCCTCACGATAGTGGGCTCCCCGGCTTTCTTCACGACCCAGCGCACCCTGAACCACGAGCAGGGATGCTGTGAGCATGTTGGCAAACTCGTATTCCTCACGCTTGGAGAGCACGGATTGGAACAATGGCAGCTGACGGCCGAGCTCTTCCGCTGCTCTTAATAGAGTATCCCGATTTCTCCGAAGTCCTGCATAACGCACCATCACCTTCTGTAGCTTCAAGCGTTTTTCCACCATCGCTTGGGACGGAGCGTCCTTGCGACCGAGGTGGAATGATACATGAAGCGGATCGCCTGAAGGTTCCGGCAGGCTCTTAATGCGCTCGACAATACGACTACCATACACAATCGCCTCCGACAGCGAATTGCTGGCCAAACGGTTCGCCCCGTGGACACCGGTAGACGATACCTCCCCGCAAGCAAATAAACGTTTCACGCTGCTCTCGCCGTGCAGATTGGTTTTGATGCCCCCCATCATATAATGCGCAGCCGGGGAGACCGGAATCCAATCTGACGATAAATCGAGTCCATACTGCATGCAGGTTTCATAAATCGTTGGGAATCGATGTCTGACCATTTCCGGCGACTCATGGGTAATATCCAGATAAACAAAGGTAGACCCCGTTGCTTCCATCTCACTGACAATAGCCCGCGCTACGATATCCCGCGGTGCTAGCTCCAGTAAATCATGGTATCTGGGCATGAACCGTTCCCCTCGTATATTCCGAAGAACAGCGCCTTCACCCCGAACCGCCTCTGATATTAGGAATCGGGGTGCCCCTGGATAGCTAAGCGCCGTCGGGTGGAATTGTATAAACTCCATATCCCGAATTTCTGCGCCTGCCCGATAAGCCATGGCAACGCCATCGGCTGTGGCAACCTCCGGATTGGTTGTATACCGGTACAATTGACCGGCGCCGCCGGAACACATAACCGTCGCCCGTCCACGAACGAATACCCGTTTTCCATCAGGCATTTGTACCAAGGCGCCATGACATACTCCCTGCTCGGTAACCAGGTCAATGACAAAATGATCGTCCCACACCTCTATATTGTGAAGCATTTCAACCTGAATGGAAAGGGCACGCACAATTTCATATCCGGTAGCATCCCCGTTGGCATGAAGGATCCGGCGGTGACTGTGTGCGCCTTCTTGGGTCAGCGCGAGCTCGCCATTCTCCACATCAAACATCGTACCGAGCCGAATCAACTCTTGAACGCCAACCGGCCCCTCGTTTACAAGGACATCCACCGCGGCAGATGAACATAAGCCCGCCCCTGCCAAGAGGGTATCCTGCCGATGATAGGCCGGAGAGTCATCCTCAGCAGTTACGGCTGCAATTCCTCCCTGCGCGTAACGCGTGTTGCTTTCGAGCAGCGATTTCTTCGTAATCAGCAGCACATTTTGAGTCGCACTTGCCATGATCGCCGTATATAAACCCGCAATGCCTGAACCGATCACGATGACGTCCGTCTCAACTACCGGAAGATCGTTCAGCTCAAAATCAATTAAATACTGCGGTATCACGATGCCTCACCTGTCTTTTCACGAAAGAGTAGCGCATGCTACTTAACCTGTAACATGCGCTCTAATGAAGTTCTGGCTTTCTCTGCAACGACCGGCGGCACGTAAATTTGCGGCTTCATCGTTTCCAACGCTTTAACCAGCTTTTTGAGGTTATTCACTTTCATATTCGGACACACCAGGAATTTCGTAGCGAAATGGAACGATTTATCCGGGCTATCCAGTCGAAGCTGATAACCGGTTCCGTCCTCAGTACCCACGATAAACTCCTTGGCCGATGAATTCTTGCAATACTCCAGGATGGCGGTGGTACTTCCTACAAAATCCCCCATCGCAACAACCTCCGGACGGCATTCCGGATGCACCACAAATTCAGCATGAGGATATTTGGCCTTCATCTCGACGACATCCTTCACCGTCAGCATGTCATGCGTGTTGCAGTACCCTTCCCAGATAATGAGCTTCTTGTCGGTATGCTGCTGAACATAATGCCCCAGATTTTTGTCAGGCACCCATATAATTTCATCCGAATCCACCGACTGAATCACTTTCACGGCATTGGATGAAGTACAGCAGATATCCGTCTCAGCTTTGATCTCAGCCGATGAATTGATGTACGTGACCACTTTGGCTTTCGGATGCTGCGCTTTCAGCTTCCGCAGTCCGTCAACGTTCACCATGTCCGCCATAGGGCAGCCGGCCCGCTCATCGGGTATAAGAACCGTTTTGCCCGGTGCCAGAATTTTAGCGCTTTCGCCCATAAAATGTACACCGCAAAAAACGATAACCTCGGCATCCGTTTGTGCTGCCTTCTGCGCGAGCAGGAAGGAATCCCCCCGGAAATCAGCAACCTCTTGTATTTCATCCCGTTGATAATAATGTGCCAAAATGATTGCGTTACGTTCCTTCTTCAATTGCATTAACCGCTCACGCAGTTCACGGTTCTGTTCTGCCTTACGCTCCAGTGCCAACGCTTCCATGATCGACCCTCTCCCCTTATATAGTCCGGCAGTTCGCCGCTGATGACCATGTGACTTTCAGGATGGTTTCCACCTTTGTGAAAGGATTCGCATCCTTATTTAACAACTAATGTACACGTTCATTCTGCCCCCTGTCAATGTGATAGAAAGCACAAAAAGAACCGGAAAACGAATTATCGTTCTCCGGTTCTTCAATTTTATTCGGTATTCGAGGTTTTATCAGCAAATATTACGTTAAGCTGCTGTTACCGTTGTCCGATCCGCCTGGAGGATCCTTGCGTTCCGAATCTTTGCGCTCTGGCCCTGGATCATTCGAATCCATCGGGTTGTTCGGAATTTCTTCCGTGGAAGTCGGCTGCTCGCCGTCTTCTTTCCCTTGGATGCGAACCTTCACGTCGCCAATGTTGTCGATGATCGGTTCACCATTCTCGGAAGAACCTTCTCCTTCACCGTCGCCACTGCCGTTGCCTTCAGCTGATCCGGTCTCAATGAGATTCTTGATTTGCTCAAGCTCCAGCGTTTCCATCTCGAGGAGCGTGTTCGCAATCAGGTGAACCTCTTTAGCATGCTTATTCAGGATCTCTTTACATTTCTCATAGCAATCATTAATGAATCGCTGCATTTCCTGATCGATCTCATAAGCGATTGCATCACTATAGTTCTGCTCATGTCCGATATCACGTCCAAGGAACACTTGTCCTTGGGATGTACCGAACTGCATCGGTCCGAGCTTCTCACTCATACCGTATTCCACAACCATGCTGCGGATAATGCCTGTTGCTTGCTGGAAGTCACTGTATGCCCCGGTCCCGATTTCACCGATGAACAGCTCCTCAGCGACACGTCCGCCAAGCAAACCGGTTACGCGATCCAGCAATTCCTGCTTCGTCACGAGCATCCGATCTTCCTTCGGCATCATAATGACATATCCGCCGGCACGGCCACGAGGGATAATCGTTACCTTATGCACCGTATCCGCATGCTCGAGGAAGTAACCCACAATGGTATGACCTGCTTCATGGTATGCCACGATGCGTTTCTCGCGGTCACTGATCACGCGGCTGCGTTTCTCCGTACCAACGATAACGCGGTCAATCGCCTCATCCACTTCTCGCATGGAAATATCTTTACGGTTGCGGCGAGCCGCAAGCAAGGCAGCCTCATTCAGGAGATTCTCCAGATCGGCGCCTGTAAAACCGGTTGTACGTTTGGCGATGATGTCGAGTTTAACATCCTTCGTCAATGGTTTGTTGCGTGCATGAACCTTCAGTACCGCTTCACGGCCCTTCACATCCGGGCGATCTACGGTAATCTGACGGTCAAAACGTCCCGGACGAAGAAGCGCCGGGTCCAAAATATCCGGGCGGTTGGTCGCAGCAACGATGATAATGCCTTCGTTCGCTCCGAAACCGTCCATTTCAACCAGCAACTGGTTGAGTGTCTGTTCACGCTCGTCATGACCGCCGCCAAGACCAGCGCCACGCTGACGACCTACTGCATCAATCTCATCGATGAAGATGATACATGGTGCATTCTTCTTCGCGTTCTCGAACAAGTCACGTACACGAGAAGCACCGACACCGACAAACATCTCAACGAAGTCGGAACCGGAAATACTGAAGAACGGCACTCCTGCTTCACCAGCAACGGCACGAGCCAGGAGCGTCTTACCTGTTCCCGGAGGGCCGACAAGCAGAACGCCCTTCGGAATGCGAGCGCCAACCGTGTTGAACTTACGCGGATCCTTCAAGAAGTCAACAACTTCAACGAGCTCCTGCTTCTCTTCATCTGCTCCGGCTACATCTTCAAATGTAATCCGTTTCTTCTCTTCATTATATAAGCGGGCTTTGCTCTTACCAAAGTTCATCACTTTGCCGCCGCCGCCCTGAGCCTGATTAAACAGGAAGAAGAACAGAACAAACATAATGATGAGCGGAATAAAGGATGAAAGCAATGTCAGCCAAATGCTTTGGCCTTCCATTGGCACCACGGACAGTTTGACATTGTTGCTCTCACTGGCTGCAGTCAGCTCTTGCATCGCTGCATCCGTGGCAGGAATATAGGTTGAGAAATTCTCTGATTTTTTCTCTTCGGAAATCTCCCTATACTTACCGGTCACCAGATAAGCGTAACCGTCAAATTGTACCGTCATTTCCTCTATGTTGTTAGCTTTGACTTCCTGCCGCAGTTGATTATAACTAGGGGCATCGGCTTGCTCGCCGCCATTAGTGACGAATTGTACTATGCCCACCACGACTAAAAATAGAATCAAATAAAAACCAGAATTCCGGATGAACCGACTCATCCCCTACCTCCTCTCAAGACACATAAGATATTTTACCACAGCCTGTCTGGCCATCTCAACAAAGGGCCCTGAACTGAGATAGCAGCCCATTGGCGCGGTTTAACTGCTGTAGATTTCCGGCTTCAAAATCCCGATGTAGGGGAGGTTCCGGTAATGCTCGGCATAATCAAGTCCGTATCCGACAACAAAAGCATCCGGCAGCACGAATCCGGTATAATCGGCC
Organism: Paenibacillus sp. p3-SID867; assembly: GCF_025142895.1. Classification (NCBI taxonomy): domain Bacteria; kingdom Bacillati; phylum Bacillota; class Bacilli; order Caryophanales; family Paenibacillaceae; genus Paenibacillus; species Paenibacillus sp. p3-SID867. Next base: position 43,190 of record NZ_JAMBDM010000027.1, on the reverse strand, counting down.
TGCAAATCCACCGTACGGCGTGCCGGCTTGTCAAACAAGGTGACAACGCACACCGAGTTTGCCTTGCGGCTCTTCAGAAGCTCAATCAAATGACTCAGCGTAAGACCGCTGTCGATAATATCCTCCACAATCAGCACATCCCTGCCTTCAACGGATGCGTCCAGATCTTTAATGATCTTCACCACGCCGGAGGATTTGGTTGATGCTCCATAGCTGGATACAGCCATGAAATCCAACTCAAGAGGTACTGTTATGGATTTAACCAAGTCGGCCATAAAAATAAACGCACCTTTAAGAACGCAAATAACGAGTGGATTGCGTCCCACATATTCGGCGCTGAGTTTGGAACCAAGTTCCTTAATCTTTGCGTGAATCTCTTCTTCACTGATGAGTATTTCCTGAATGTCATTCTGCAACTTAAGTGGACCTCCTACGTTTATACTATGAAAGCGTGAAACGGGCCATTCTTCGTTTTACACTTGCCTTAAGCATCCGATAGCTCCATCCGGAGAACTCGTGATGTGTGCCGCCCGCAAGCGGCGTGAACGGAACGTCGTACACCTGGAATCCACACAATGCTGCCGGAACCGTCACAAAGAATAGGAATCCGGGCACGGACAGACGGTGGGATTTTCTCATCAATGAGAATATCTTTCACCTTTTTGCTTCCGTTTAATCCCATGATCTTCATCTTGTCCCCCGGCTGTCTGTTACGCAAGGTTAAAGGAAACCTAAGCTCATCCGCATCAAAATCCGCCACAAAGGCCGATGGTCTGGAGCCGCTCCGGCTTTCGCTTCCTGTCTTTAACGACAATTTCAGCATCTTTCCGATTTCCTTAACATACTGCTGCGAAACATCAGGAGAATCAAGAATGTATATGTACTGTCCCTGTTCTTCCGGAGGCTTAGGCCAAAACTGGATCACTCCGTACTCACGAACACAGGTAATGCCGTCACCCAGATCCAGACGCCAGTTGCTTCGCTGATCGTTAAGAATGCCATGGCGCACCGTTTCAATCTTGACAAAATCGGTGTTTTCCTGGTCTGAGGGCAGGTAATTTAATATTAGTTTAATCAAACGCCGTTGTAAAGCGACATGTAAGCCCAAAAAGGAAGGCGCGTCGAAAGCGAGCCTCCCATCGTTCTCCTGTACCATACTCCGAAATTGTTTCGCAGCTTCAAGCTCCACAAAATCATCCTCCTGCTGGACAATCTCGGCCAGCTGATTGAGTGAGGAGGAGAACTGCCCATTGTATCGTTCCAGAAAAGGCAATACTTCCAGGCGAATCGCATTACGACGGTACTTCGTCTGCAGATTGCTGTTATCGACCGCATACTGGAATCCGCATATACGGCACAGCTCCACGATATCCGCCTTGTACATACGAAGGAACGGACGGATAAGTTCCACTTTTTTTTCCGTTCGCTTAAATTTTATTCCGGCAAGTCCTGACAGGCCGCTCCCGCGCAGAAGCCGCATGAGCACCGTCTCGGCTTGATCGTCAGCATGATGAGCCAGCGCTACGGAGCGCGCATTGTATTTATGGGCTGTTTGCAGCAGAAATTCATAACGCTTCTCTCTTGCTGCCTCCTGTCCACCCTTACCGCTCTCTTCCATATAAGCAGGAATATCGATAAACGCCGTTTCTAATGGAAGTCCGAGCCGCTCCGCCAGTTCACGCACCATTTCTGCCTCTTGGTCTGATTCTTTCCGAAACCCATGATGCACATGGGCGCAGATCAATCGGAGCGGCGTCCGGTGCATAGAAATTTCATGCAATACGTGCAGGAGCGCAACGGAATCAGGCCCGCCGGAAACGGCGACCACGATGCTATCGCCTTCTGACCACAGATCAAACTCTGCGGCTGTACGCTCGACATGGTTGACGAATGTCCGTAAATAATCCTGTTTCACTTCCAGGTCCCCTTTATGAACTCCCAGTAACAAGGTAACAACTCAGCTTCATGAGCGGAAGAAAAAATAAACAGTAAGAGCCATGATGACTAATGACAAACCAAACGCGTTCTTCAGCCAACGCGGAGTTCGCCCCGGTTTAGGACGCACACACCGGCCCGAACCTTCATATATTCGTTTTCTCCACTCGTTCAACGCTTCCCGTGAATCCGCGAAATCTCCCGACAAAGCCTTGTTCAGCCACACAGCGTATGGCTTGAACACGAGGTTTCTTCGCAGCACCAGCTGCAGATCGGCAACACTACGGGTCTGGGGAAGCTGACAAGACGCCTCCCGTAATGATTTCTCATCCAGCAAGCCGATACACATCACGGCAAACGAGAACAAATCATAGGATATGTCGCCAGTCCTGCTTCCGGCATTCCAGTATCCCCGATCATACCATTCCGTAAACTGCTTGACGCTGCGTCCGAAAGGGCTGACGCCTCCATAATCGATCAGTTCCACGCTTCCGTATGCCGAGACCATCACATTATCCGGCTTCAAATCACCGAATGCATAACCGGATGCATGCAGAACGGACAGCTTCTCGAGCAGCTTCAGTCCGATCAATCCGATCCAATCGGCACCTCGTTTGCGAATAAAATGATGCAACGGACTCCCTTCAATGTAACGCATGACATAGAAGGACACTTCGCCACTGCCGTCATGATGATCGTCCGCCTCTACAAGGTAGGGGTTCGGCATCTGTTCTTTCAACGCATTCAGGACATTAATTTCGGATTGAAGATCCAGAGCGTCATACCCAACTTTTAGAGCATAACGCTCGCGTACTCCTGCCCGATGGACCAGATACACCTTGCCGTTAGCCCCTTTGCCGAGCATACGCTCCACGATGTACCGGCTGTTCCGCCACTTGCCTTTAATTACGGTTCCTGGCGGATAACCCGGGTTAGACAACGTAGTCACCGAGCATCCCTTCCTCTTGGCTGGAATGACCCTGCCATGATTGATTACCCTCTAGTGTACCATATCGGTAAAATTCAATCACCTTTAACAAGGCAGGTCCCGTCGGCGTTGCCCCCTTCATCTGCAGGCGGCTGAACATTCCCCGGGCACCGTCCAGATCCGAGGTCCAATTCACGTCCATCACGATATCCTCGCCGCTGTGTTTTCCAGGAAAATGGAATACGGACAATTCGCTTGAGCCTGCGCGCGCTTTCAAACTCAGCATTAAATCACGTATCGCTTCCTCAACGGCAGCCAGCTTGGGTTTCATGCTAGCACTTGCATCGATTAACAGCGCGACCTGCAGAGATGACGTCTCAGCCAGCTCATCCACCACTTCAACGACCTGCGATCGCTTGTCCGGCGGAAGCTCCTCCAGCGACCCGCCCCCCAAAATATGCTGTATCTCCTTATTTACCGCTTGTTGGATCGTCTGAACCACCGTTTTCCGAGTCATCATCTGTATCGTCTGCGCCAGCTGCGGTGTGCCTACGATCCGGTGTATACCCCCTCCCGCTTTGGCTATCTCCTGAATTTCCAATCCCCCTAGTTCACCGATCGTTCCGTAATCAAGGACCCCCACCACATTCACGACAATACCATCCTGGAGCGCATGGGCTGCGGCCAGAACCGGACTGGCCCCCACGTTCGAGCATCCGTCCGTAATCAGTAGAATTTGCTTCATAATAAATGATCGCCTCCGTCTCATCCTATCGATTTGACTTCTGTCTCTATCATTTCCACATTCAAGAGAGTTCAAACGATACATAGAAGAATCGACGGAAAAGATTTACCATCTCCGGGGTCCTCCATTTCCCGGGTAATCACTTAGTTTATCTATTTTATCTATCGCATCAGCTAACCGTTCGCGGCCGCTCCATTCGGGCGAAGCCCGGAACATGCACATTCGACCATTCCGGATGGAAGTGATCCACACGCCCGACCACCACCGTCATATCATCATGTATTTGATTCTGTTGATAGCGAATCACCTTCTCCAGCAAACAATCGGCTATTTCCTGCGGATCCTCGCTGTTCACCTCCTGAATCATTCGTTTCATCCATAGCTCCTTGTTCACCGCATAACCCGGCGCATCATATATGCCATCCGTCATCATGATAAGAACATCACCGGCCTGCAGCTGTAACGACACCAGATCCACTTCGATATCCTTAATAATCCCAATGGGGAGATTGCTGGCCGAGACCGGTATGACATCATTCCCCCGCTTGATAAAGCTTGGCGTCGAACCGATCTTCATAAAAGTGGTTTGAGCCGTATATTGATCGATTAGGGCCATATCGACCGTAGCATAGATTTCATCCGGCGAACGCAGCATAAGAATGGAGTTCACCGATTTGATCGCCAGCTTCTCATCCATCCCGGATTGAAGCAGCTGTTCTAATATATTCAGGGCCGAGCTGCTCTCAAGCCGAGCCCTTTCCCCGTTGCCCATACCATCACTAAGCGCTACCGCAAACGTCCCGTTCCCCAACTCGACCGTACTGAAGCTGTCACCCGATAAAATATCTCCTCCCTTGGCCGCTGCGGCTACGCCCGTCATAATTTCATATGTTTTCGCTGAGCCGAATCGCACGGTGGCCAATCCATCCCTTGGATGGGTCAAGGTCTCTTCCATCACGGCGATATGCTCCCCGAGAATGTCGGACAACAGCGGTCCGATAATCTTCCTGCATTCGTCATAACCCCGGGTATACGCATGAACGATCTCAATCTCGACCTGCCCGGAGTCCAAACTGATGATATCGATGCCTTGAATCGATAAACCCAGCTGCTGAAGCGCTTCCCGAATCTGTTCTTCCTGAATGTGCATCGTCTGGCTTTCCCGCTTAATCTCTCGTGCCAAGTCTTCCATAACCTGCGAAACCCCGGATAATTGTTCCGCCACCAGATGTCGGCTATCGTATATTTGGCGTTTCCACTGCATATCATGTTGGTAAAGATGATACTGCTGCTTGAGGATGCCAAGCACCTCCTCCTTCTTGGCACAGATCCGGCTCCATTCCGGCGGCAGATCGTCTGCTTCCATCTCAGGATTCTCCTCGATCGAGGTCATCATATCGGTCATGTATTTATAAGTCTGGTAAAATTTCATGTCCCAGCACTGATTCCGTTTAAAGCATGTGGCACAGCTGCCCTCCGCCACGGCATTCATGAAATGATTCATCTCCTCCGTTTGTTTGCCCGGAGGCTGTATAACCCCGGACGTTTGTCCGAAGCTTTGCGAGAGCTGCCGGAACACCCGGGAAAATTGGGTCACACGATCCGCCGTAAGATCCCGGACCCGCTTGGCGTATTCATGCTGTGAACGGGTATGATCCTGCGTGCCCGGTACATATTTGCCTATAGCCTGCATCACGCTCTTAGGCGTAATGAGGAATAACACGATAGCCGCGCAGGTTTCCCAAGTGGAGATCATCACTTCTCCAGGATTGCTGAAATAGATAGAGAGAATGGTAGCCCCAAGCAGCATTCCCAGCGAAACACCGCCTTTCTTCCCTTCCTTCAGCATACCGGCGAGCATCCCGGAGAAGGCGAGCAGACTCATCTGGGAGAATGCCGAAATGTTGGCAAGACTGAGGATGAGGCCTGTTACTACACCAACCGAGGCGCCTAGCGGAGCTCCCCCGACTAGAGCAAACAACAGAATTAAGTATCGGGATAGGACATGCTCTACCGACAGGGATTGGATCGTCCAGCCAACGGCTCCTGTCATAACCGACGCCAGCAAAATGATGATACATAGAATTTCTTCATTTCGAAGAGCATGTGTTTTTTTACGAAGTGTCAGCACCGGGATCGCCTGAATAAAGACCAGTGTCAGTACAAAGCTGAGTACGGCGTTCAGGGTGAGCATCATCATGGAATACCAGGTAATGCTGGGTCCGATGAGAACACTGAACAGATTCACGAAGAAGGTGGAGACAAATACCATCAGCGGCGCATACGACAATTCTGCCCGATCATAAGTCTCCAATCCCCGCATCATAAAGTAAAAGATCAAAATTTCTGCCGGTACCATCCATGCCACCGGAAAGGACGCAAATAAACTACCTGCAACGATCGCTGCGCCTACCGGCAGCAAAACATCACGACGCATAAAGGCAATAACCGCAAAATAAGCGACTGCAAATGGAGACAGCTCCCCCAGAATCATAGCTCGTCCGAGCAAAAAACCCATGAAGGTTAGCAGAATCATCCACTTCTTAGCGGCCAGGAAGTGGATGGGACGCTGCAGGAAAGGCAGCTGCCCTAACCGTTCTGTTACACGGGCACGAATGGAACCCGCTCCCCCTTTAACCGCCTCAGTACCCGGAAACATCACCAGATTTCTTTTATCCATTACGCTGGCACCCCATTCTTCACGAATTTGTTGGTCCCATTATAAAACCCCTGTTCAGGAAAGTTTGTCAGAACACCGGACAAGCCCTAAAGAAATTTCCGACAAAATCAACGTGTCTTGCGAACGTTCGGGAAAAGAGCGTTCATCCCCCGCGCCCAGCGGTGTTTCCACGGGTCAAGCCTGCAGCATTCTTGCGGATCATTTCCCGAATTGAGGCGGACATCCCGTGCTCATTTCATACGACAGCGCCGTAAATTGCGTAGGAACCTGTCGTACCCTTGGATGCAACGACAAAAAAACCGCAGAAGGCGATTTCCCTCTGCGGTCAGTTTATATTTTATCGAATTACATACGTTTGGCTCCGCGTCCACCGCGTTTGCCTTCCGTATTCTTCTTAAGCGAAGAGATCCGTTCTTCACTGTCTTTTAGGAAGCGTGACATTTTATCCTCAAATGAAGGCTTGTTGGCCGCAGGCTTAAACGGGCGTCCGCCGCGTTCACGGTTGAATCCTCCACCACCGCCACCTCCGAATCGTTCTCCGCCGCCTCCACTGCGTTCCGGTCTCGGTGCGCGGGGTGGACGACTTTCGGAAGCCGGCTTGTCGACAGCCTGCTTGATCGAAAGACCGATCTTGCCGTCCTTGTCGACATTAATCACCTTCACGGTTACGACGTCGTTGATTTTCAAATGATCGTTGACATCCTTAACGTAATTGTCGGCGATCTCCGAGATGTGAACGAGACCCGTGACACCTCCTGACAGATCCACAAATGCTCCAAAATGCGTTATGCCTGTCACCTTGCCCTCTAACTTGGTGCCCACTTCAATTGCCATAGAATAAAATGATCCTCCCTTAAAAATATACAGTCCGATTTAGAAATCGCGCTGCGGTGATTTGATTATACGATAATGACCTAAACAAGGTCAACAGACGTCTGTCATGCCTAATTACGGCTTTTCGCCCGAATTTTGGGGCTGAATGATCGGCGTCTCATTTGGCAGATACAGTCCAAACTTCTTGCGGGCAATCTGCCCGATATATTCAGGGTCCTTCAATCGCTCCACTTCATGAGTAATCTGGATTAGCGACTGTTCAACGGACTTATAATCCTCTTGCTTTTGAGCAAGCGCTTCGTTCTGATTACGGATGCGGTCATTCTGGGACCAGAGCGTTGAACCTGCCCAGATCAAAAACAGCGCCATCATCGCCACAAACATTCTTTTACGCCGGCGTGCGCCCTTGTTCTTTGTCTTGGTTTGTTGGGGAGCCTGCTTCGACGGATCAGCAAATCTTCCCATGACCATACCTCCTAAAACCAGCGCTTCCACGCCTTAATAACCTTGTCCGCGAATTGCTTGCTCCATGCCGGCAGCCTGACTCTGGATGTGATCGGTCTCAGCATCCATTTCAAGAGTCGCCAAAAAGGCATGAGGCATTTAAGGACTAAACGCAACAGCGACAGGAGAAACTTCCATAGAAACCTTAACAATCCCAAGATGAGCATCAGGATTCCTTTGATGGGATTCCACACTAACATACGGAACAGCTTGTACAAAAAGGTCAATAAGCCTTTTGTCACTTGAATTAACATTACCACAAAACGCTGGGTTATGACACTCCATAATAAAAAATAGATCCAAACCCCTATAAACAGGCCCACAAACACATAAAAACGCAGTTGACCGTCATTGGTCACGTACAACATGCGAAAAATGAAGAAGGCTGCCGCAATCCAGTAAAGGAAGTCCAGGGTATGCTTGGACCATTGCGGGAAACGGAGCTGCCCTGCCAGCACCCGGTAGCTGTCGAAGGCGACTCCCATCGCTGCTCCGGAGAAGAGCATCCAGAGCAGCGTGATCCATTGTACGCTGGGGTTCATTTAAACAGCTTACCCAGCAGACTCTTGTTCTTGGTCTGCGAACCGGGATTCAAATAAATCAGTGAATGCACCTGACCTTCAATCGACAAAAGCCCCTCTTCCAGGCTGAGATTTTTAATATGTAAATTTTGCCCCCGAATGGTGAGATGCCCAAGCTCGGTTTGAAGCAGAAATTCTTCGCTATCAAAGCTCTCCACATTTTGGACACCCGTAATGTCCAGCAGCTTCCGGTTCTGCATCCGCAGGTCATGAAACTTACCCTTCCCTTGGTCGATCATGGCATGTACCCCTCCTTTTAACAATAGCTTATGGGAAGGTGCCTGTCTTTAGAACCGGAAGAAGAACAACCGCTTCAGGAATGATCGTGACGCTGCGACGAAAGCCAGGGGACAGAAAGAGAGCAGGAGTCTCCAATGGTTTATACATCCATGATAAACATAAAACGCCCCCACACCATATGGTGAGAGGGACGTTTGATGGAACGGCTTTGGGCTGCTTACCAGTCCAATCCGCGATCTTTAACGATCGGTTCTTCCTTGACCAAGGTGTAGAGGCTGGTCGCCTCATCTTTACGGGTTGTCTCGGTAAGACGCTCGACCCGGACGGTCACCAGCTTCTGGCCAAACTGGACGGTGATCTCATCGCCCAATTTAACCGTGCTGCTCGGCTTGGCCTCGCGGCCATTGATCAGCACCCGACCTTGATCCGATACATCTTTCGCTACGGTACGCCGCTTGATTAACCTCGATACTTTCAGGAATTTATCGACGCGCATTATTTTACGGCTTCTTTAAGCTTGTTACCTGCCTTGAACGCAGGAACGTTGGATTCTGGAATTTCGATCGTGTTACCTGTTTGCGGGTTGCGGCCAGTACGTCCAGCGCGCTTGCGAGTTTCGAATGTACCAAAGCCGATCAATTGAACTTTATCGCCATTAGCCAAAGCTTCAGTGATTTCGCCAAGGAAGCCGTTCAGGACGTTCTCTACGTCTTTTTTTGTCAAACCACTTTTACCGGAAATGTTGTTGATCAGATCTGTTTTGTTCATGAATTAAATCCTCCCAATTATCAGAAAAATATAAGATTTTACGGTTATTCGGTTAAACCGCCTTGCAATCTGCAAGATTTCACCATTAATGATTATTCTGGATGCCTTGCGGAATTCCTGCCGCAAATCCCTATTTTTTTATTTTTTACGTGAAAAGTTGCCCTTTTCACACGTCGATGCCGCCGTTTTGTGCCGATCCCGATTTAGCTGCCTGCCATAGGGCTTCCATCTCGTCCAGAGTACTTTCCTGCAAGGTTTTCCCCTGGGCGGCAAGCTGCTCCTCTATGTAGCTGAAGCGACTGACAAACTTCCGGTTCGTTCTCGAAAGCGCCTCTTCCGGATCCGCACCGATAAATCTTGCCGCATTGGAGACCGCGAACAGCAGATCGCCGAGCTCCAGTGTTGTATCCTCATCAGACTGGCCCTCGGTCACCGCCTGCCTCAGTTCACCGAGTTCCTCTTCAATCTTCTGGAACACGCCTTCGATATGATCCCAATCGAAACCAACCTTGGATGCCTTCTTCTGGAGCTTGTACGCCTTCATCAAGGCGGGAAGATCCCGCGGGATGCCATCCAGCGCCGAGGCTTTCTCTGGTGAGAGCCCCTTGCGACGCTTCTCTTCCGCTTTCATCTGCTCCCAGTTCTGCAGGGCAGATTCCGCGTCTTTGGCGCTGCTCTCGCCAAAGACATGCGGGTGCCGGAAGATCAGCTTGTCATTCAGCGCTTGAATGACATCATACACCGTAAAGGTACCGAGCTCCTCTTCCATCTGGGAATGCAGCATAATCTGCAGCAGCAAATCCCCAAGTTCTTCCTGCATATGCTCAGGATCATCCTCATCAATCGTCTCCAACACCTCGTAGGTTTCTTCGATGAGATTTTTGCGGATGGATTCGTGGGTCTGCTCGCGGTCCCACGGACAGCCTTCAGGACTGCGGAGAATGCCAACGATCTCATGGAGCCGGGCAAACGTTCGCTGCCTTAGCTTGCTGTCATCGCTTCGGGGTACGTAGATCAGCGACAAATTCCCGTAGCCGTCGATGCGATCGAGTTCAAAGAGCGGTACTTGCTGTATCGATTCCTCGCCCTCAACGCCCAGCGCATGGCCGACAATGACTGGATAATCGTCCGGATACAGCTCCATGAGCGCCAGTTTAACTTCCGAAGCCGTAAACATGTCATACACCTGGCCGATCAGGGTATGCAGCTGCGGCTGGATGACGCTTGCCCGAAGCTCAGCCGCATCGAGAAGCTGGAAGCCCTCAATGGGATCGAAACCAAGGCGAACGAAGGCCTCGTCCAGAAAACTCTCACCGCCGAGCACCGTAAGGGTCACATCCTCTCCCGGGCAGCGTTCCCGCAATAACCGAACCGTTGCCTCCGCTACCATGGGATGCCCGGGCACCGCGTAGACAATCTCGCGATCCTCCTCAGCAGCTTTGGCCAAGTTGATTAGCGCGGATGCAATGGATTCGTACACCTCGGGAAATGTGTCATACGCTTCATACACATGGTCAAACGATTCCGGTTCAATCTGGAATTCATTCAACGCAGCAATGACGGGATGAGATAATGTACGCACATACACCTTCGATGCCCGTTGCATGGTTTTTATGATACCTATCGTCAATCGATCCGGATTCCCAGAACCCAAGCCGACCACCGTAATGGATGCACTCATACGCTACTTCCTTTCGTCTTCGTCCGCCTTGTCGACGTCATTATCGTACACTACTATAGCACAGAAGATCAAACATCTCACAATCGGCCCGCTTCAGCGCAGCACACGCAGGGCCCGCAAGAAGGCTGCCAGCGGTCTTCCGACCTTCGGCAGCATCCGAAGCTCCTCCTCGGTGAGGAGCTTCGTGAGCGCGGCGCCGATAAGGAAGGCGCCGCATCCGGCCGCGACGCCGCTCAGGCTCGCTGCCGCGTGGGTGAGGCGGCCTGGGGCGAAGCCGGCCGCCGCCAGGATGCCGCCGGCGGCCTCACCTGCGGCCCAGGCGGCCAGCGCCACTGCGGCGAGGACCGGCAGCGTCCTCGCGAGCATGCCTCCGGCGTCAAGGCGGGCGCCGGCGCTTCGCGAGAGCAGCGCGAGGTTGAGCGCGGCGGCGGTCATATGCGCGGCCACGCCGGCGATGGCTGCGCCGGTAATGCCAAACTGCGGCACCAGCAGCAGGTTGAGCAGCAGCTTGAGCCCTGCCGCAGCCAGCAGATGAACCGCCGGGGCCTTTACAATGCCGATGCCTTGAAGCAGCGCGGCTGTAATCGTGCTCAGCGTACCCCCGGCGGCTGTAAAGGCAATCACCTGCATCGTCACCGTCCCTGCGGCATCCTCGTACAGCATGACGTTAATCGGCTCAGCCAGCACTGCCAAGCCTACGGAGGCCGTCATCCCGATCAGCCAAAACCAGCGGAGGGCCATGCGGGTTTGGCTTGCAACCCGGCTGGACTCTCCCTTGAACTTGGCCTCTGCCAGGGCAGGGATAAACAGAACCGACAACGAAGTAGCCAGCATCGTAACCAGCTGGACAAGCGGCAGTCCGCGGTTATAGACCCCAAACTCTGCCATAGCCGTTGCTTCGCCCAGTCCGCCGGATGTCAATAACCGGGGCACCGTGAAGGTATCCACCAGTCCAATCAGCGGAACCGCGAGCAGACTAAGACAGACCGGAATTCCATAAGCAAGCAGGCGGCCAAGCAGAACACCCGCTCCCTCTCTAGATACATCGGCACGCATCCTCGTTTCGTTCATACCCGCTGCGCTGATTCCGTGACCAACTTTTCCTTGTGCTTTACTCCGAGTTGCCCGGAGATGCTTGCGCCAGTACAGTCCCATCACCACCAGACCGGCAGCTCCACCGGCAGCAGATCCGAGCAGTGCCCCGGCGGCAATCACATCGGAATCGGCGCCAGCCCGTATCATGTAAAGGAGCAGCGCAATCATAACCCCGACACGGACAACCTGCTCCGTAATCTGGGAGATCGCCGTCGGCACCATATTGTGCAGCCCTTGAAAATAACCGCGGAGGACCGACATCCAAGGCACGAATGCCAGCGCCAATGCGCCTGCGCGGAGGGCGGGTACAACCTGACTGCTTCCGATCCACATCCCGATCCACGGAGCGCAGACATACATCAGCAAGCCGAGAATCATACCGAACAGCACCAACGAGGCGGAAGAAAGTCGGAGCAGGCGATGACCGTCCTCGGTGCGCCCTTCAGCCTCATATTCTGCCACATATTTGGAGACCGCTGCAGGGAAACCGACCGCCGCTATCGTAATGATCATCATATAGAACGGATAAACCGTATTATAGATGCCAAAGACGGCATCCCCGCCCATATTTTGCAGCGGTATTTTTTGCAGTGTGCCAATCAATTTGGACAAAAGCGCGGCCGCACTGAGAATAAACGCTCCCTGTAGAAGCCTTGCCCCTGTTTGATCTGGTTTCATATCCTCTTCCAATCCCCTAGTTTCTTTTTCCGTAACATAGACCGATCATCATTCAGATGCTGCCATATGCACTTCCATTATAACCAAGGGTGTGAACGTGGTACAAAAAAAGAAACCGGACAACAAAAACTCCCAGCTGCCGATTGACCTGTGATCAACGTTCAGCGGGAGTCTCCATCAAGGATTCATGTCCTCGTCTTACTGTTCCATTTGCTTGCCGAGGAAGCCTGCAGCAGTTTCAGACATCTTCACTTCCATCTCACCCATATTCACGGATTCGTCCTTGTTCAGCAGCACAACACTGCCAATCGGGTCTCCACCAGCAATGATAGGGGCAGCGACAAATGCGGACAGCGTTTCCGGATTGTCTTTACTGATCTCATACGTACCGCTGTTGCTTTCCAGCACCGTCTTGCGATTTTCCATGCAGTTTTCCAGAAGGTTGCCGATCGGCTTGTCCAAATATTCCTTCTTGGAGCCGCCTGCTACAGCGATAAATGTATCACGGTCCGATATGATCGTGATGTGACCTGTGCTCTCATAAAGGGACTCTGCATATTCCTTCGCAAAATCACCCAACTCACCGATCGGTGAATATTTCTTCAGAATGACTTCTCCATCCCGGTCAACGAAAATTTCCAGCGGGTCGCCTTCGCGAATCCGCAGTGTGCGTCTAATTTCTTTTGGAATGACCACGCGCCCGAGGTCATCAATACGGCGGACGATACCAGTAGCTTTCATGTCACTTGTTGCCCCACTTTCATAAGAAGATTTTTCAACTACTGTTCCATTCGGGAAGAGGATGTCCCCAGGTATATAAGAGTTAATGTCTGACCATAGTATTCATCCATTCCCAATTCCTTATACATCATCTACCCTCTGTTGGTTGCGAAATCCAAAAATAAATATCATTCGAAAGAGACTGACGTCAAGGGAGAAAAAATCCATAACGCGCGATTTCGCACGTTATGGATTCGAAGACCCCACCATTTCTTCCGTGCGCTGGCATACATCCGGCATTGCCCCAACGCATTACAATATCATTGCCCGACCGCTTGTCTGCGGGCTTATTTACCTGTGTCGTCCTTGCCTGCATCCGGTGTTTGATTACCTTCCGCCGGTTTGTCGGTTGTACCGTCTGTCTTCTGGTCTCCCGTGCCCTCGGCAGGCTTGTCCGCATTCTCGCTTTTCGGAAGATTCATGCTCTCAATCAGGTCGTTAAGCTCATTCTGCATGAAGTTGTCGATCTTCGCCGAAGCCAGCTCATTTCGAATGCCTTCCTTCTGATCGGCAGGCAGCTTGTCGTAAGACACTTCCTCACGCTTCTCCACTTTCATGACATGGTAGCCGTAATCGGTTTCTACCGGGTCGCTGATTTTGTTCAGTTCCAGCGTTAAGGCCTTTTCCTTGAATTGAGGCACCCAGCTGCCTGCGGGTTTGTTCTCGTACAGACCCCCGCTGTCCTTGGAGCCCGGGTCCTGGGAGTATTCCTTCGCCAAAGCAGCAAAATCCTCCCCTTTATTTAGCTTGGACTGTACTTCCTTGGCAATTTTGAGCGCCTCGCCCTCCGGTCTCTCCTTGCCTTCGGTATCTTGAAAACCAATCAGGACATGACGAACGCTAATGTTGGTATAATCCTTCTTGTTCGCATCGAATTCCTTCTTGATATCCTCTTCTTTCACCTGATTCTTCTCGTGCTCCATGACGGTCATGACGCGAAGCATATAATTTTTGAGGTCGTCTTCCGTCAATTTCTGCGATTCCAGAGCAGCTTTAAACTGCTCCTCGCCCATCCCGCTCTTCTGCTGCTTTAACAAGTCATCCGCTTGCTTCCCGGCAGCTTCCTTCGCTTTATCGTCGGCTTTGGCGTACAGGTATTCATAGGCTACCCCCTGTTTCGCCAAATACTCTTTAAATTCATCCATTTGTAAAAATTGGGCGTATTCCGGGGACATGAACTGAATCATGCGCTGTTCCAGATCAAATTCCTTCTCGGTAATTTCTCCACCCTTATATTTGACGATAACTTTGCTATTATCATCTTCGGTTCCCTTAGTCTTGTCGTTTCCGCACGCAGCGATCATCGACATGGATAGCACTGCTGTGATGGATACAATAAACGTCTTCCATGCCTTGTTATTTCTTGACGGCATTTTGTAGTTCTCCCTTCAGGTTGAATGGCCCTTTTGCGGCCTCCAGGAATTGCTCCAGCAATTCTAACAGTTGTTGATCGGAAAGTCCCTTGCCTTTGATTCGAATGGCCATCGTCGGCCCTTGTTCAAATTGTACACGTCTTTCGAACATATTTCCAATTTGCGCAAGCCCTGTTGTATCAACCGCTTTGTCCTGCCCTTCATAAAACTGCAGCAGCACATCATCGCCGCGCTGAATAATGGAGTCGATCCCGTACGTACGACCATATACCTTCAAACGGGATACGGCAAGCAGGTTACTTACCGCAAGCGGCAGCTCGCCAAAGCGGTCAAGCAGCTCGTCCTCAAGCTCAGCCGATTCGTCGATAGACGAAACGACAGCCACTTTTTTATAAATTTCGATCTTCTGAATGCTGTCATAAATGTAATCAGACGGCAAGTAAGCATCAATCCCCAGATCGATCGAGGTGTTCCAGTCCTTCGATGGCAGTGGCGGCTCACCCAGCATGCTGACTTTGCGCTTCTGAATCTCCTCCGCCAGCATCTGTGAATACAAATCAAACCCGACGGAAGCAATAAAGCCATGCTGCTCCGCTCCGAGCAGGTTGCCCGCTCCGCGAATCGACAGGTCCCGCATCGCAATCTTGAATCCGGAGCCAAGCTCCGTGAATTCTTTAATGGACTGCAGCCGCTTCTCGGCCACTTCGGTCAACACCTTATCCCGTTGGTACGTGAAATAAGCATATGCGATTCGGTTGGAACGTCCGACGCGTCCGCGCAGCTGATATAGCTGGGAGAGGCCCATTTTGTCCGCATCATGCACGATAAGCGTATTGACATTCGGGATATCCACGCCCGTCTCAATAATGCTTGTGCTCACCAATACGTCGTATTCGCCGTCCAGGAAGTCGAGAATAGTCTTCTCCAGTTCCGTTTCCGACATTTGGCCGTGTCCGACCCCCACTCGGGCCTCCGGTACCAGCATGGATATCTGGGCTGCCATCTCCTGAATGCCCTGAACCCGATTGTAAAGATAGTAAACTTGACCGCCCCGGGCCAGCTCTCGCTCGATCGCTTCCCGCACCAGGGTCTGGCTATGCTCTACGACATAAGTCTGCACTGGAAAACGATTCTCTGGCGGTGTCTCGATCACGGACAAATCCCGAACACCGAGCATCGACATATGCAGCGTGCGCGGAATCGGCGTTGCCGTCAGCGTCAGCACGTCGACATTGGTCTTCAGCTTCTTCAATTTCTCCTTATGCGTAACGCCAAACCGCTGCTCCTCATCCACGATCAGCAGTCCCAGATCCTTGAACACAATATCCTGCGACAGCAGTCGATGCGTTCCGATCAGAATATCGACGGAGCCCTGCTTTACTTTCTTGATCGTCTCATTCTGCTCCTTACGGCTCCGGAAACGGCTCAGCACCTGAATGTTGATCGGATAATTGGCGAAGCGCTCCCGGAACGTCTCGTAATGCTGCTGGGCCAAAATCGTCGTCGGTACCAGCACCGCAACCTGCTTCCCTTCGATCGCCGCTTTAAAGGCAGCTCGAACCGCCACTTCCGTTTTCCCGTAACCGACATCACCGCACAGGAGCCGGTCCATCGGTCGGTTTTGTTCCATGTCCTTCTTGATTTCGGTAATGGCCCGAAGCTGATCGGGTGTTTCATCATATGGGAACATGTCCTCGAATTCCTGCTGCTCCGACGTATCCTTCTCAAAACCGTATCCAGGCGCAGACTGACGCTCGGCATACAGCTTAATCAGATCGTCGGCGATATCCTGAACGGAAGAACGAACCTTGTTCTTAACCCGTGTCCATTCATTTCCACCCAGCTTGTAAACCTTCGGCTCCTTATCTTCGGAACCGACATATTTCTGTATGAGATCGATCTGCTCAATCGGAACGGACAGCTTATCGCCCCCGGCATACAAAATATGCATGTAATCCTTATGGATTCCGTTGATTTCGAGCGTCCCAATCCCCATATATTTCCCGATACCGTGGTTTTGATGCACCACATAGTCGCCGACTTTGAGCTCCGTATAACTCTTGATGCGCTCGGCGTTGTCCATATTCTTCGTGGTTTTGCGTGTTTTACGCTGCTTCGAGGAGAACATCTCACTCTCTGTAATAATTGCAGCATGAACCGAAGGCATCTCGAAGCCATTTTGCAAATGCCCTTCATACATCACCGGTTCTTCGATGCCATAGTCCAGCAACACCCGCCGCATACGGTCCATCCGCTCTGCATCGCCTGCCAACATCATGACCTGAACGCCCGACTTCTTCCAGCGTTCCATCTCGGCCTTGAGCACGTTCATCTGTCCATGGAAATCCTGCATGCCGCGCGTAATCATATTGACAATATTTTGCGGCTGCATTCTTGGCACCTGACGCAGGAAGATGGAGATCAACAGACTCTGATAGGGATGCTGGTAGATCAGTTCTTCCGTATCCAGCGACAGCGGCAGATCCGGCAGCGATTTGCCATTTTGCATTAGATGCAAATTCCATTCCGCTTCATCCCGCTCCAGCTGCTTGGCTGTTTCTAACAGCCGAGCAGGCTCATCCATAATCAGAATGGTATCCTTCGGCAAGTAATCATATAAATTGGTCTTCTCCGGATACAACAGGGAGATATATTTATAGATTTCAGGGAAATACATCCGCTCGCGCAGCATCTCAACTTCCCGGTGTATTTCGTCCCGCAAACGGAGCTTGGCCTGACGATCACTCATACGTTCGAGCTGCGTCTCCAGCAGACGGGCCACCGTATCCGCTGTGCGACTAAGCCTCTCCGAATCGGCGATAATTTCCTTGCATGGTGTAATGGTGACTTCCCGGACCTTATCAATCGAGCGCTGATCCGCCGGGTCGAAGGTACGAATCGAGTCGATATCCTCATCAAACAGTTCTACGCGGTACGCCATGGTCGTTGTCATCGGGTAAAAATCGATGATACCGCCGCGGACACTCATCTCGCCGCGGCTCTCGACGCGCTCCACCCGTTCATATCCCATCTCGATCATCTGGTTCAGAAAGGATTCCAGCACGAGTGTCCCGCCGTCATGGAGCACGATTCGGGCATCGGACATCACTTCGGGAGCGGGAAGCAGGCGACGCACGCCGGAAAATGGCGCAACGACAATACCCCGGAAGCCTCTTGCACATCGGACGAGAACATCAATCCGCTGCGCCAGAGTCTCGGGGCTTGAAACGGCCGACTCGGCCGCTACCAGCTCATTCGCCGGGTATAATAACACTTGATCCGGTGAGAGCGCTTCCTGTAAATCATCCGCAATTTTCTGGGCTGAAAACATATTATGAGTGACCACGAGCAGCGGGCGCTGCTGGTCCTGGTGCAATGCGGCCATTAAGATCTGTCTGGACGACCCGGAAAGACCGGAGATCAATTGCTCCCTCATGCCGGCTTGGACGCCAGCGGTTATGGATTTGAAGTCCGAATCCTTCGAAAATACATCAATAAGTGCTTGTAACAAAAGGGGGCACCTCTCTTATGCAAAAGAAATGAATTTCCTAGACTCTATTTCTCATGGAATTTTAGACGATTGCCAAAAAATTATAACCGAAAAGAAGCCTTGAGCAAAACTGCCAAGGCTAGAGCAGCGGCAGGACCTGCCGCTGTATGTCTTCTACCAAAAAACGTCCTGTACCTCATTATACTCTCATTGCAGGGGATTTGCCAAAAGGCTTAATTCCGGATGGGCTTCGAGGGCTTCTCTGCAATGATCGCAGGTTACCCTGACCATCACTTCTCCGTTAAAATCATAGGCTATTATATCCTTGCGTTCCTCAGGGGTCAAGGAATCAAATCCGAGACGGGCTTCGGATACGTGATTGGAATCGATGCGGCCCTGAAACGCCCGACAGTGTCTGCAAACATAGGTTATCGCCATCATATGCCTCCTGAAGGTCGTATATACCTTCAGTATGCCCGGAATTCCCTCGTTTAAGACTTCGATTTTCCCGCTGCCTTATGCCCTTGGAATCATCTCTCGGTTACTTCCATCCTATGATGCTTCTCTAGGACTTGTTGAACTTCGCCATCGTCTGCTCAAAGGTATGGTCCAGACTGAATTCCAGCGCGTCACAAGTCTCCTCTACCATGCTCTGCAGCTGTTCGCGTTCCTTCTTCGGAAACGTACCCAGCACATAATCCACAATGGCATAACCCGGCTCAGGCCTCGATATGCCCATTCGGACACGGTTGAAGCTCTGCGTCCCGGTATGCTGGATAATGGATTTAATGCCATTATGTCCTCCGGCACTGCCTTGATATCGCAGGCGGATCTTACCGACGACGGTATCCAAGTCATCATAGACCACAATCATGTCCTCAAGACTCACTTTATAATAATCCATATAAGCACGCACGGCCTCGCCTGAAAGATTCATGAACGTCATCGGTTTGATCAGGACCGTTTTAGTGCCACCAATCGTCCCTTCCGCGATGACCGATTTGCATTTATTCTGATTGAACTTCATGCCGTGTCGCTCTGCCAGAGCATCCAGCGCCATGAACCCAACATTATGGCGTGTCTTCTCATAATTTGAACCGGGGTTGCCCAGTCCGACAATCCATTTCATCACAGGTTGATTCCTTTCACGATTTATACTTTCTTCTTTGCGCATTTCTGAGTACAATATGAACAAAACCTATCGGCGTTATGCCCTCATAAGAAGGTGAATCGGCATTGAAAGCTTTCGAACAGAAATTAACGCACCACAGTCATTTTCAATACCATATGAAGCATGGCATCCCTGTTCAAGTCTATGAACTGGGTTGTCACATCGACGTGGGTCTGATCACTGCAGTCGACGCCTACTTTGTCGAGCTTGAGGGGACGCTATACAACCGGAATACGTTCACTTTCATCTCCAGGCCCGGATATTGATAGCCTGCGCCGCACATATCAGGCCGAAATTATGAAAACGTTTTCTTCCAGACTGTCCACCTGCTCTTGCTATACCCAAGCCGCAAAGTCGCCATAGCCGACAAGGGTTACATCTCCTCATGAGGAGATGTAACCCTGCCTTTACACGGTTTATTATTCTATTTCAAACAATTTACTAATCGACAATTCCTCATGAACCCGGATGATGGCTTCACCCATCAACGGAGCAACCGACAATACCGTCAGCTTGCTGCTCGGGTTCGGATTGGTGATCGGAATGGTGTCTGTTACAACAACTTCCTTCAGCGGGGAGTTTTCCAGGCGCTCATGGGCAGGGCCCGAGAGAACCGGGTGTGTACAGCACGCGTAGACTTCCTTAACGCCGCCTTCCATCAACGCATTGGCACCCAGCACAATCGTACCGGCGGTATCGATAATGTCATCAATCAGAATGGCGGTCTTGCCTTCGATATTCCCGATAATATTCATGACTTCACTGACATTCGGCTCAGGACGGCGTTTATCGATAATCGCCAGCGGCGCATTTAGGAAATCAGCAAGCTTTCTCGCGCGAACGACACCGCCGTGATCCGGAGATACAACGACAGGGTTCTCGATCTGCTTTGAACGGAAATATTGGGCAAGAATCGGCACCCCGAGCAGATGATCCACCGGAATATCGAAAAATCCCTGAATCTGCATCGCATGCAGGTCCATCGTAATGACGCGATGAGCTCCTGCTTTTTCGATCAGATTCGCAACCAGCTTAGCGGTGATCGGATCCCGCGAACGCGCTTTGCGGTCTTGACGGGCATATCCGTAATACGGAATAACCACGTTGATGCTCTTCGCGGATGCCCGCTTGAGCGCATCCACCATAACCAGCAGTTCCATCAGGTTATCATTCACCGGCAAGCAGGTGGACTGCACAATATATACATGGCAGCCCCGCACACTCTCGGAGAGCTTTACTTGAATCTCGCCGTCGCTAAAGCTGGTTGTATGCGATTCCCCCATCGGAATGCCGATATAATCGGCGATTTGATGGGCAAGTTTAGGATTGGAATTACACGTGAATATTTTTAATTTAGAATCAAGATAAGTCATAGAATAAAAACCCTCCGTGCTGGTTCGTTGAATTAGGTATCCGATCACCGCTTCATATCTTGGTAAAGGAAGCAGGGATAATTACGATTTCTTGTTCTTCTTGGCGATGGCGCGTGCCCGGATCTTCTCTGCGTACCCTGGCTTGTTCTCCTGACGCTGTCTGGCGATGGCCAGATCGTTATCCGAAACGGAATGCGTAATGGTAGAGCCTGCAACAACGAATGCGCCCTTGCCCACCTTCACCGGTGCAATCAAATTCACATTACTGCCGATAAATGCATCATCTTCAATTTCGGTAATGGACTTATTATAACCATCATAGTTGACTGTAATCGCACCGCAGCCGATATTAACGTTTTTGCCGACTTTGGCATCACCAACATAACTGAGATGAGATACTTTAGAGCCGTTATCAATCGTGGCGTTCTTCACTTCGACGAAGTCCCCCACCTTTACATCATCCCCCAGCTTGGCGCCTGGACGAAGATAAGCATACGGTCCTACGGAGGTCCGAGAACCGACTTCAGCACTGCTGAGCACCGAATGTTTGACGCTGGCACCATCCGCAATAACGGAATCCTCGATATCGGTATCCGGTCCGATCACGCAATCTTCACCGATCACCGTATTCCCTTTCAGGACGGTGCCGGGATAGAGCACGGTATCTGAACCAATCTTAACATCAGCTCCGATATAGGTTGAAGACGGGTCAATGATCGTAACACCGTTCAACATGTGCGTGCGGTTGATGCGTTCTCTCATGAAGCCTTCGGCTTCCGACAGCGCCAGACGATCGTTGACGCCAATCGATTCCGCGTAATCATCGGTCTGATAAGCAAGCACGGTCTCGCCGGCTTGTTTCAGAATACCGATGCAATCGGTCAGGTAATATTCCTGCTGCGCATTCTGGTTGGTTACATTGTCCAGTGCAGCAAATAGCTTTTTATTGTCAAAACAATAGGTACCGGTATTAATTTCAGTGACGGCGTCCTCTTCCGGACTGCAATCTTTCTGCTCAACAATCCGAAGTGCGCTGCCATCCTCGCCTCGAATGACCCGGCCGTAGCCTTTCGGGTTATCCATATGCGCGGTAAGCACCGTAGCGGCCGCATTGTTGCTCTCATGCAGCTTCAAAAGATTCTCCAGTGTCTCGGACGTCACCAGAGGAGTATCCCCGCAAATGACAATCGTGGAGCCTTCTTCGCCGCCAAGTAATTCCTTGGCTTGCTTCACGGCGTGACCCGTTCCGAGCTGCTGCTCCTGCAGTACATACTCGGCTGCGTCTTGCAGATAGGTGCGAACCGCTTCCGCGCCGTGGCCTACGACCACAACACTGCGTTCACAGTTTACCTGTTGTACGGTTTGCAATACATGTCCGACCATCGGCTTGCCACAAACAGGATGCAGCACTTTATATAGTTTGGATTTCATACGTTTGCCCTGCCCAGCGGCGAGCACAATAGCAAATCTTTTCAAGGGCCATGCCTCCTCCTCTTGAACTCACTACTGAATATATATCATTCTACAAAAAAAGAAAAGAGAGCCACAGGTATGGCTCTCTTTTCCTTGAACCCCAATTGTAAATCTTAAGCGCCTTCTTCAATCACTTCTTCTTCAGTAGCCGCTCGCTCATACTCGGCCAATACAGCCGATTGAATTTTCTCGCGAGTACCGGAAGAAATGGGATGGGCAATGTCGCGGAATTCTCCATCAGGAGTGCGTTTGCTCGGCATTGCAACAAACATTCCATTGTTTCCGTCGATGACGCGAATGTCGTGAACGACAAATTCATTATCGATGGTAATGGATGCGATTGCCTTCATTCTCCCCTCAGAGTTAACACGGCGGAGTCTGACATCCGTAATTTGCATATGTGTTCACCACCTTTTTCCATCAGAGACTTGGTGTATAATTCCACACAGCAAACCAGAAATCCTTCTTTTTTCTAATACAAAATGTCCTAAAAACAGGAATTTTTTTTAGAATGTGATATTTTCGACAGACTTCGGGCTAATTCGAATGAAAACGCTATTATATCGACAAATATCGCAACTCTATTTTTCGAAATAATTACCAGGGTTGACGGTAATTCTCTTCGTTTTGGAGTCCACATCGCTTAAGATGGCCAGTGAAATATAGTCCTCCAGAAGTCTTTCCTCGGTTTCCACCGCTCCCGACTCTACCAGCACACCGACACCTGCGACTTCAGCATTAAATTCACCCAGCAGATCAACCATTCCCTGAATGGTCCCGCCTGCCTTCATAAAATCATCCACGATCAGCACGCGGGAGCGTTCCTTGAGCGCCCGGCGGGATAATGACATGGTATGGATGCTCTTGTGCGAGCCCGACACATAATTGATGCTTACGGCCGACCCTTCGGTCACTTGATGGTCCCGGCGAACTAGTACGACCGGCAGGTTCAGTTGAGCCGCTGTCGCATAGGCCAACGGAATCCCTTTGGTTTCCACGGTCATGACCACATCGATATCCCGGTCGGCGAACGCCGTGGCAATGATCTTGCCCGCCTCGTTCATCAGCGAAGGTTGTCCAAGCAGATCAGACATGTACAAATATCCGCCCGGCAAAATCCGATCCGATTGCTGGAGCTGCTGGCACAGCTCCTCCGCAAACCGTAGGGCATGATCTTTGCGCAGCTTCGGAATGTATCTGACTCCTCCCGCTGCGCCGGCCAGGGTCTGAAGTTCTCCGAGTCCCTCGCTCTCGAACACGTCCTTAATAATCGCCAAATCCTCACTGATGGATGACTTGGCTGCTCCATATCGCTCGGCGAACGTCGTCAGCGGAATCAGCGTATGCGGTTTAGATAGTAAATATTGGGTCATATCGACCAATCGTTCGCTTCGTTTTAATTTTTTCACCTAGGGTTCCTCGCTAAATCCGAATATTATATGTTAAATATAACACCTTTGTACGTATTTATACAACTTTGTTTGAAATTCGACCCCGAATTGTCAAACATAACCGTTTCTAAGTCAGCAGGCGAACGGCATACACTTCCTTGCAGAACCCCCGCAGGCCATTGTAAATCCGGGCTACCTTGGATTCCTTGGAGACCATGCCGAAGACCGTAGGACCGCTTCCGGACATGAGCGCGCCGTCAGCTCCCAATTTCAGCATTCCTTCCTTCAGCTGCTGAACTTCCGGGTGCATCTTCAAGGTAACCTCCTCCAGAACGTTACCCAGCGATTGGCACATCTGCTGGAAGCTGCCTTGCGTAAGCGCCTCTACCATGCGCTCTGCCGATGGATGGCGCTGAATCTGATCGCTGCGCAAACGGCCGTACACTTCCGCCGTCGACACGTTGATCGGCGGCTTCGCCACGATCACCCAGCACTGCGGCGGGTTCGGGATCGGCGTGAGTACCTCGCCGCGCCCTGTCGCCAGTGCGGTGCCGCCCGTTACGCAGAACGGCACATCCGAGCCGAGCTCTGCGCCCAGCGCGAGCAGCTCCTCCTGGGGGATACCCAGTCCCCAGAGGCGGTTCAAGCCGCGCAGCGTTGCCGCTGCATCACTGCTGCCTCCTGCCAGCCCAGCGGCAACGGGAATTTTTTTGTCCAGGTGAATATGTACACCCTGTTTCACGTCGTAGCGCTCTTTAATTAGTCTTGCTGCCTGAAAGGCCAAATTCTTCTCGTCCAGCGGTATGTACCCTGCCTGTGAGGTGATGATGATGGTGTCCCGCTTCTGTTCGGACATTTCGAGCCGATCGGCGAGGTCGATCATCGTCATGGCCATCTCTACCTCATGAAAGCCGTCAGGACGTTTATGAAGTACATCCAGCATCAAATTGATTTTGGCCGGTGCTTTTTCGTATATTTTCAAGAACGTTCACCTATCCTTAGCTTTTCCCATATGCTTGAACTTAACATATTCGAGGAAAAACATCTAATGCCTCTATATTAACAAACTCAGGCTTTGAAGTCATGGGACCGTTTGATGGAGGTAAACAAACAGGGGCTTCCGCTTAACCGGAAGCCCCTGCCGCGTTATGGTCTTTCTCTTACAGATCGGATTTGCGGGCTGCCCGCTCGGCGAGCTCAATCGCCCGTTTTACCATGTTGCCGGCATCCTTGGCCTTAATGCCTCCCCAGCCTTCTTTTTCCACGGTATCGTAGAATCCCAATTCCTTAGCCAATTCGGTCTTCAATTGATCGGACATAATGCTTCGTCTTCTCCTGCTCATCAATCCCGCCTCCTTGGAAAATGTATTGAGTATGGCATGAACAGCATCCGGCGCGATGCAGTGACCTTTTACGATCCCCTGCAAGCTTAACCTCCATCACCGCATATGGAACGGATAAAGAAGGCTTCGCGCAGCCTTAGTATGTGTTCAACTTCCGCTTGTCATTCTCCCCGGTTCGATGGCAACAAAAAACAGCCTCCCTGTAAGTGGAGACTGCTCTCTCATGACATATCGTTATGACTTGATATAGGTGATTCGCATCTCGTTGTCATCACCGGTTACCATGATTTCCACGGTTTCGGTCAGAATATCGGCATAACTGTAGGACACACGTTTAAAAGTTTGCTGGTCTTGATCCAGCTTCACAATGAAAACAGAAGGGTACGTTTCTTCCAAAACACCAGTACGCTCGACGGTCTTCCGACGGCCACCGTTAGCCCGAAGCGTAATTTTTTGCCCTAAATGGGCATCGAGACTGCGTTTGATTTCCAACAGCGCGTTTTTAGCCATTGTCGACGACCACCTCTTTCCTTGTCCATTATACAAAAGATTCAGTCATTTGTCAATTCAAAAACATTAATTATATCAGCATCAAAAATATATTGTCAACGTATTTTTTTTGACCCTGTATTTCTCGTGTGCATTTGCTTTAATATGTGCTAAATTGACAAGCTTTATGTATTTTTTTGACACTTTCTTAAAGAATTGAAACAAAAAATAAAAAACCCCAGCTTGTGGGGTTCTTCTCGAGTCTTTCTTCAACGGCCGATAAGCGTCTTTCAGAACACAGTATGAGCCTAACTGACCGAAGGCGTAACCTTCAATGTGGACAAATCCTGCAGCTTGGGCAGACCGATCCGGTAGCTGCCTCTCGTCTCGATTCCGCCCACGCCCTGGCTGCCGCTGATCGTATGATGAACGACATCATGAATGTTCACGGTATCCCTGACCGACGTATAGGCTGCCTTGGCGGCAACGTAGACGGGATCCAGCGCATGAATGAGGATCCGCCCCGGCGAGCTGGCAAAATTGGCTCCTGCCTGCAGCAGCGCTTCAAAATGCGATTGACACGCCCCGGCCACAATGACCAGGGAATCCAGATTCCGCTCATATTGACGTGCTACCTGAATGGCCGTGACAAAGTTGTGTGAATTCTTATAGCTGTCCAGGCTATATAAATCGTATGGCTGTCGTCTCTTCAGAACTCCATCATGACCTGTAATGACCACGATATCAGGTCTTACCCGCGGAAGAAGACGATATAATGAATCGGCCATCCCCGACTCATTGATATAATGGCCTTCCGCTGGGACCCGAAGCTGATTGTACAAGGTCAAACTCTTCTTCAGGTATTGGGGATCCCCATCCAAATGCAGCACTTTGCCCGGCACGTCAAAATATCCTTTATCCGCAAGCTGACCGCCTTCGATATTGCGCAGGCTGGCCAGTTGACGCTCGCTCTGCTCCTGTCTGTGCTTCTGCAGGCGGTCGAGCGACTCATTGGCTTTGATCTGTGCCTGCTTTGTTCGTTCGCTTAAGGTGGGATGCGGGACCGTGACCAGATCATCAACGGGAGCATCGGCCAGTAACCGGAATTCCGTCCCTTTGATGACGATATTGTTATTTTGCCGCATGCCTTCTACCCGGAACGTTACATCGCCGCCGTAGGATTTACGAACGACCAAGTCTCCCAAGTTCATCACAACATCACCCCTACCCTATGGTATGGGCCACTGTGACTATTGGTTCTTGGAAACATCAATTTATCGCGTCGAGACCCTCCTCGGGTCTATGGGCGCTCTAATGGCTGTATTAGCGAATATCCGCGTTGTACAATATGTTGCTGAGCCGGGCATACTCTTCAATACTAAGGGTCTCACCGCGCCGTGAAGGCTCGATGCCCGCCTCCTGCAGCAGCTGCTCCAGCCGTTCACGGCCTTCTCCCGGAAAGAACCGGCTCTTCAGATTGTTGGCAATCGTCTTCCTCCGCTGTGCGAAAGAGGCCTGGACCACCTCGAAGAAGAAGCTTTCATCTTCTACGTGGACAGGAGGCTGTTCCCGGACCGCCAAGCGAATAACGGCCGAAGCGACATTCGGCTGCGGGATAAACACCGTATGCGGCACAATACAGACCAGCTTAGGCTCACTGTAATATTGAACGGCAATGCTAAGGCTGCCGTAATCCTTGCTTCCCGGTGCGGCCGCCATCCGCTCTGCCACTTCTTTCTGAATCATCACCACGATGTTCTCCAGCGGCAGCTTCTCCTCCAGCAGCTTCATGAGAATCGGCGTCGTCACATAATATGGCAGATTCGCAACCACACTTACCTTCGATACGCCCGCAAAATCCTGACGGAACAGTTCATGAAGATCCACCTTCAGGACATCCCCATGATGCACCTTCACATTCTCATAGGGCTCCAGCACCTCCAGCAGGATGGGAATCAGGCGCTGATCAATTTCGACCGCGGTGACGGTTCCTGCCGTCTGTGCCAGCTTCTCGGTTAACGCACCGATCCCAGGACCGATCTCAAGCGCTCCCTTATCTTCATCCAGTCCTGCAGCCTCCACGATTTTATACAATATATTCTGATCGATGAGAAAGTTTTGACCCAGACTCTTCTTGAAGGAGAATCCATGCCGCGTGATGATCTCCTTCGTCCGTCTTGGTGTTGATATATCCTCGATCCGATTCATTGGCTTACGCCCCCTTCTTCCAGCTGTGCAAGTGCGGCCAGAAATTCTTCCCGCGATATTTGAAACATGGCCAATCGTTTATGGAATTGCTTGCTGTTGCAATATCCGATCCCGAGCAGGTTTCCCATCGTCATACGCCTTGCAGCCGCCTCCGGATGGGCTGATAATCCTGCCTCCAGCATGTCCTCCAGACTGATCAGGCTCTCTCCGCCCTCAAAGGAGGTATGGACCCGCTCCAGCGCACGCCGTATCGCTTCCGGCGAGGCATTCTCTACGCCGATATCCCCTTTGCGGGTAGCATCCGCTTCCGGAATAAAGGCATGCTTGCAGCCAGGGACACCCTGATCCACAATTTTGCGGATCCGCTCCCCTGCATGGTCAGGATCGGTTAATATAATAACGCCTCTGCGCTCCTGAGCAAGCGCTATGCGTTTCAGGATTTGTTTATTGATCGCTGAGCCGCCCGTTTCAATCGTATCCGCTTCTACGGCCCTTTTAATGGCAACGGTATCGTCTCTGCCTTCCACAACAATCACTTCTTTAATCATGCGTTTGTTCTCTTCCTTCCCAAGAAAACAGGCTTGTACAACCTCTAGGTTCTACCATCTTAGCCCTATATACTCCGTTCTTAACAAAACAAAAGAAGAGGAAATATTCCCTCTTCTTCATCATTATATATTATAAGCTAAATAGTATAGCATTAGAATGGTATTGTAAATTGGAATTCATGCGTCTAGTTCAATTCAGGTTTAACCGGACCGATCACGTAAACGGTGCGGCCGCTCTTCCGGCCGAAATTTATGGCCGATTTCAGTGAATCATAATAAACATCGATTTTGTTGCCTTTGATGGCACCGCCCGTATCTTCTGCACGACGGAAGCCAATGCCTTCGATATAGACCCACCAGCCGATCGGGATGATGTTAGGATCAACGGCGATGGTGCGTCCTTCTGTAACGCGTGTGCCGGATGCCGTGCGTGTGCCGATTCCCTGCTGCTCAGCGGAATACGCCGTCATCGACACGTTGTTCAATACCTTGCTGTATTTAAAATCAACGCCTGCCCGAGAAACCACGTTGTTTTCGACAGCCTTGGCGGTCGTTACTTTTTTCGTGCCGGACAATTTAGCCGGTTTAGCCTTTACATCGGTGGCTGCCGCCTGGACGATGACAGGCTTCTCCACTTTTTTCGTGCCAACGGCAATGATTTTATCCTTCGTTCTGCGTTCAATCTCTTGGGAGACCTTCGTCTTGGAAACCAGCTTGCCATTGTGGTAGACCTTCTCATAATGGTTCACCATGAGACCAGGCTCGCCCCGCTGAATAACGCGGTTATCCCCTCTCTCAAGCGATGGGTCGGCTGTTTTGATCACGCGAAAATTGCGATCCTCCGTCTCCTTAACTTTTTGTTTCGTGACGCGAACGACATCGATAATCATATTGCTGGTCAGCTTCGTGTTCTGTGCCGGTTGTACTATATCTTCACCCTGGATCGTAATACCAGCCTCTTTAAGTACATGATCAACCGTATCCTGGGATGTAAATATGGTTTTGGTTGTGCTGCCTACTGTAACTTTGACTGGAATTGCCCGGTCAATGATGATCCGGTCTCCATCCTGGATCGCGCCGTTTAAAGGCATCGAAATCTGATCCTGGGGACTCAACGTGATCGCTTGCTCATCCAGCAATTCCTGCAGCAATGATCCACGTGTTTCTACTGTGGTGACACGACCATCGACGACAAGCTGAACCTCCTTGCCTGCCTGATCATGTACGACCAACGATATGAGAAGTGATACCGTAACGGCACCCATGGCACCGAGCAACATCAGTTGACGCAAATTGTCATGCTTCCATCTCAATGCGTAAGACATGCTGGATGATTGTGATTCATGGGTTTCTTCAGGTTGAAAAATGCCCACTATTCCATCCTCCTTCATAGTCCCGCCGTCTAGGTAAACGCATGAATGCATTTGACGTGACTATAGCAATTTTTCTCACAAGGCGCCCTGCTATCTATCTACACCCTGCGTCAATTCCCGTCTTTCCGTCCATGTACCACCACCCCTTGTTTACCAAGAGTATGATGATCCCCTCTCCATTATTCAAAAATAAAAGAAAGCCATTGAAAGAGTACTAGAGGCTCTAACGTGGCTTCCTGATGATTAGAATCATGGAAATGGTATGCACGAGAATTCCCCTCTTATTTCGCTTACGGAGTTAGCTGTCGGGTTCGGACGTAAGAGAGACGCCCTAGATCCGGATACCCGCTCATGGCGAGATCCTTCAAATTCACCCCAAAGACCCGAAAAAGAAATCAAATACAGCTGCGCGCATTCAGACCAGTATGCACGGCGGTATCGGTTCCCCCGTTCCCCAGAATTTCGGAGATTAAGCGAGACGGTTCATGAAATATTCGGCCGCGATCTGCACATCGCAGCTTCTTATCACTGAAAAGATGATATCCTGTTTGTATGCAGGTTGTAAAGCAACATTCAACCACATTTTCTCATGTAAAAGGTTAAAATATTGTAATATCAACGCCTTTTCTGATTAAAAAACTTTAATTAATCGAAAATGCTCCCTTTTTCATTGCTTTTGCTCTCGTTTTCGTTAAATACCAAATCGTTCCAGCGCATTTTGGGTGGTAATTTGGGCCAATTCCTCATAGGACAACCCTCTAATTTCGGCTGCCGCCTCCGCCACCAATTTTACATAAGCAGTCTCATTTCGTTTCCCGCGGAAGGGATGAGGTGTTAGGTAAGGGGAGTCCGTTTCGATCAATAATCGGTCAAGCGGAACCTGCGCCAAAACCTCTTTGGGCTGCTTTGCATTTTTGAAGGTAATCGGCCCGCCAAACGAAATATGGAATCCCATATCGAGACATATTTTGGCCGTTTCCCAGCTTCCGGAGAAGGAATGCATGACACCGCCCACCTCGGAGGCTTTTTCCTCGCGCAAAATTCTCACGATATCTTCATGCGCATCCCGATTATGAATGACAATCGGCATGTTCAATTCCCGGGCCAGTCCGATCTGGCGCCGAAGCACTCGGTGCTGAACTTCTTTCGGAGACGTATCCCAATAATAGTCCAAACCGATCTCTCCTATAGCCACCACTTTCTCGTGACTGCACAAAGAGGCGATCCAATCCAGGTCATGATCCTCCATGGTAATGGCGTCTACAGGATGCCAGCCTACCGCTGCATATATAAAATCATAAGTTTCTGCCAGCTTCATCGTAGTCGGAATCGTCTCCCGGTTAAATCCAATATTGATCATCCGGGTCACGCCGGCTTCGAGCGCCCGCT
Source organism: Paenibacillus sp. p3-SID867 (assembly GCF_025142895.1). NCBI lineage: Bacteria > Bacillati > Bacillota > Bacilli > Caryophanales > Paenibacillaceae > Paenibacillus > Paenibacillus sp. p3-SID867. Next base: position 12,120 of record NZ_JAMBDM010000027.1, on the reverse strand, counting down.
GGATTGCCTCTTCCCGGTCTTCGTCGAATTGGGGAGCATCCATATGAGTGTGCGTGTCGAACAACATAAAATCCACACTCTCCTTCCTGTCGTTTCTGTGTCGTATATCTTCCATTAGCTGGGTAAATTGCAAATAAACCCAACGTTTCTGTATTCCACCTAGGTTAATGTTGTTGTTTGAAAACACTGGCTATCTTCTCCGGCATTTGAGCCAGTAGCGGACTTACCTTCTCCTCCGGATAATAAAGATGGTACCGTCCTTTATGAATGCCGCTGATCGAGCGTACAATATCGGATACCTCCGAGATTTCCTTCAGCTCATCATGCCGATCCAGAAGCAGGATTTGCTTCTCGTTAAGCGGCATATCGGAATGAACCTTATCATAAGGAAGATCCGTTGGAAAATCAATCTCCAGGTCATATTCCGGATGCAATCCCACGGCACTGAATGCGTGGCGTATCCCGTCGATGGTCTCCAGATCGATGTTGTCGATTTCTACATATTTGTAGAGCTTTCGGTGCATGAAACGGCCGCATAATTCGCTAAGAAGAGGATCTTCCTCCTCCGTCCATTGCAGAAAGGCCGTTTGGATCAGAGCTTCATCAAGGCGCAGATATTGATTCACCCCGATATCCCCCGAAAACAACGCAGGAAGCGGTTCGATCATGAACCGGAAACCATATCCACGGTCATGCAGTTCCTTGGCCCGGCGGAAGATTTGGCGCAGGATGATTTCGGAGCTTCGGGTGACGGGATGAAAATACACCTGCCAGTACATCTGATACCTTGACATCAGGTAATCCTCTACGGCATGCATACCCGATTCCTTCACGACGACCCGATCCCGATACGGCCGCAGCATCCGCAAGATCCGGTCAATATCAATCGTTCCGTAATTGACTCCCGTATAATAGGCGTCCCTTAACAAATAATCCATCCGGTCTGCATCCAGCGGACTAGTGACCAGGTTTATCACAATCGGCTTGTCGTAGGTTTTGTTAATAACCGAAGCCACTTTCTCGGGGAAATCCGCTCCAAGCTCCCGGAGTACCTGATTGACGCAAGTATCTCCAAGCAGGATCCGGCATGTCCAATCCTCGTGATTCATATGAAAAGCTTCTTCTATAGAATGAGAAAAGGGCCCATGCCCCAAATCATGCAGCAGGGCCGCGCAGAGGGCAACTTGCCTTTCCTCGGCAGGCCAATCGGAGTACCCTCTCCGTTCGAATTGAGAGATGATTCTTCTCGTAATTTCATAGACTCCCAGTGAATGGGAGAATCGGCTGTGTTCGGCCCCGTGAAAGGTCAGAAATGAAGTCCCAAGCTGTCTCACCCGGCGGAGCCGCTGGAATTCCGGGGTATCGATTAATCGCCATATGATATCGTCTTGCACATGAATATAATTATGGACGGGATCCTTAAACACTTTTTCTTCCGAAATTGGTGAATGCATTCCATCTCAACTCCTTATCGTTTTGATTTGGGTTTTGCCGACAAACACTTCTTTTGACATCTAATGTCGAACGATGTCGAATAAGATAAAATTACGCTTTCCAAATCGACAAATAGAAAATCGCAGCAAAAATTGGTTCGATTATGGTAATTACGTTGCTATACAAGGGTTTTGTTCACTATACTTTCGTAAATAGGTTCCGATTTTTCAAAAATATAGGTTGACTGTTTTGGGAATCGTTGGTACTATAAATAACATAAAAACTAGAACTATGTCGAATTATGACTTTTTTAAATTATGGCGAGAGGGGCATTTATAAGTTATGATGAAATCAACAGGAATTGTAAGGAAAGTCGATGAGCTTGGACGGGTCGTCATTCCAATTGAGTTACGCCGTACGCTCGGAATTGGTGAGAAAGATGCATTGGAGATTTATGTAGACGGCGAACGCATCATGCTTAAGAAATATGAGCCTGCCTGCATCTTCTGTGGTAACGCTGAGAATGTCACTTACTTCAAAGGTAAAATTGTTTGCCATGAATGTATCTCGGAAATCCCTGCACCTGTGACAAATTAAGATTTTTAGTATATAATAGCATTATTACATTTTGTTAATTCTAACCTTTTTCATATCTCCTTGGTGCCTTCCTCGGCTATGAACCCGGCCGCAGGAGGGTCTTTTTTTTTGATACTAAAGAATTTATAAGCTTTCAGCGAATTCTATAAACACATTTGTTTATATGTATCGGGGTCCCCGTAAAGGATTTGATTAAATATCGAAGCATAGGCCCCACTTTGTGGGGCTATTTGTTGTCCCCCCGCGCCAAATTACGCAAGATCACGACTCCGTCAGGAGTGCGTTATAAATATCCCGCTTCGATACACCGCGATCACTCGCGGTTTTTTTCATGGCATCCTTGCGGCTTAATCCTTCCCGCTCATAATGTTCCACATGCTCCTGGAGCGAAAACTCCTGCCACCAGGCATTTTTCTCTTTAAGCTCCTCTTCTGCACTGCCGGCCTCAACCACCAAACAATATTCTCCCAGCGGCGGATGCTCCGTGAGCCAGTCCAGACATTCGGAGATGCTTCCGCGCAAGAATTCCTCGTAGCGCTTGGTCAGTTCGCGAGCCAAGGCCACCTTCCGATTTCCCAGTACCTCCAGCAAGATCTCCAGGGTCTTTTTCACGCGATGCGGAGATTCATAAAATAATAACGTTCCCTGCGCCGATTGCAAAGCTTGCAGCTGCTGGACGATATCTTTGCGCTCCCGCGGCAAAAAGCCGATAAACGTAAACCGTTCGGTCGGCAAACCCGAAACGATTAGAGCGGAAAGAGCGGCATTGGCCCCCGGGATCGGAATGATCGAAATGCCCGCTTCAATCGCAAGTGAAACCAGATCACTGCCAGGGTCCGAAATCGCCGGCAGACCGGCATCGCTGACGAGTGCCACATTTTTTCCTTCTATTATATAACGTATGATTTCAGGCCCGCTGGCCGCCTTATTATGTTCGTGATAACTAAACAGCGGTTTAGCCGGAATTTCGAAATGGGTCAGCAGCTTGCGTGACTGCCTCGTATCCTCTGCCGCGATAATATCGCACTCCTGAAGGATGCGCACGGCGCGATAGGTCATATCCTCCAAATTACCGATCGGCGTTGCCACCAAATACAGAGAACCCGGGCTTCCCTCTCCCTGGTCGGCATAACTTTGCTGTACAAGATTTCTCATTCGTTCGTCTCATCCTTATGTGTTCCGTAGTAAATTTTCATAAAATCCGGTCCGTAGTGTCCTTGCTCATCATACACAATCAGCGGGGGTCTCAGCCGAACCTCAGGCTTCCCGTCCCGAATCCCCTCGATAAGCACCATGTTCGCTTCCATATTCACGCGCGGATGGACAAAGCGGATGACTTTGGGCTCAATCCGGTATTTGCTCATCAGGGTAATAATTTCTGCCAGCCGCAAGGGCTTGTGGACCATGCTCATCTTCCCGCCTTGGCGAAGCAGTCTTGCACAGGATTCAATTACTTCCTCAAGCGTACAGTGAATTTCATGCCTGGCAATTGCCTGGTGCTCATTCAGCTTCAAGTCGCTGCCATTCATCGGCATATAAGGCGGGTTGACCGTAATCAGGTCGTACGCTCCATACCCTTTTTCCTTGTACAGTTCCCGCAGATCTCCCTCATGAATCGTGATCTGATCCTGCAGATCATTCATCTCGACGCTCCGTCTGGCCATGTCTGCAAGTCTGGGCTGAATCTCAATCCCCTCGATCGGCGCTCCTGTACGTGTTGACAGCAGGATCGGAACAACTCCGTTTCCTGTGCACATATCCAAAATACGGCCCCTGCGCGGAATGCTGGCAAACCTGGCGAGCAGGACGGCGTCCATGGAAAAGCTGAATACCTCCTCACTCTGGATGATGCCAAGCTCATGGGTAAGCAGATCATCAATCCGCTCGGATGGTTGCAATAACACTTCTTTCAATTTCATAGTTTCAACCCTTTATCTCCATAATTCCAAACACGCTCTTCTGGTGTATCGGCTCTCTACATAGTACCTGATAAAATGAAATACATAAAAGGCTGCTCTTCACGTTGCATGACAAGCAGCCGTATGGTATTTTTTCAATCGCGATCCTTACAGTATAACCTTTCCATTCTAGAAAAAAACCGTAGGCAGTTTCTCCTACGGCTTCTTATTTATTCAAAAAAGATAAGCAGAACAGGCAATCCCCTTCCGTCCGCAGATGTCCGTAATAGACATTGCAGATGTGGAAGCCTTCATGATACAGCCGAGCCAGGTTATCATATCCCTCGCCGACCACATCTTCATGTTCCTCGTCCTTCACATGAGGCTGAGGTTGTAAAGCCACTGGGTTTTCCAATTCTGCCGGATTGACTTCCCGCTTTAATATTTTCCGGAGCTGTTCATTTTCAAGACTGAGGCGATGGTTCTCTTCCAGCAGTTCCTTGATGACCAGCTTAAGTCCACCCAGTTCACTGTGTATATGTCCCATCTGTGTTTCCAACTCTTGAATGAGCACAAAAATGTTTTTCTTCTCCAAGTCTACACCCCGAAAATAAACATTCTATTGGACTATTTGATGACAACGTCATCCATTGGAAGTTCCTTAACCTTACCAATTTCAAACAGCTGAACATGAACCGTCCGCTTATCCGCATTCAGTCCGACTACTTTGCCTTCTCCAAGCGAAGTAACGACCATTTTCCCAGCGGATGGAAGCTCTTCTTTCACGCTTTCATAATTATCATGCTCAAACTTCAGGCAGCACATCAATCTTCCACATAGCCCGGAAATTTTAGTCGGATTGAGCGATAGGCTTTGATCCTTTGCCATCTTGATCGATACCGGCTCAAAATCACCAAGCCATGAGGAACAGCACAGTACGCGTCCGCAAGGTCCAAGACCGCCGAGCATTTTCGCTTCATCGCGAACTCCAATCTGGCGAAGTTCGATTCTTGTACGGAATATACTGGCCAGATCCTTGACCAGCTCACGGAAATCCACACGGCCTTCCGCCGTGAAGTAGAAAATGATTTTGTTGCGGTCAAAGGTAAATTCCACATCGACCAGCTTCATTTTCAGTTCGTGATCCCGAATTTTATTTAAACAGGTGGTGAATGCATCCTTAGCCGCTTGTTTGTTCTCTTCAACCACACGGGCATCAGAATCACCAGCGATCCGAATGACCTTCTTGAGCGGAAGGACAACGTCTGATTCACCGACCTCCTTCTTTCCTATCACAACTTGACCATACTCAATACCTCTCGCGGTTTCCACAATGACGGATTGTTCCTTCTCCACGGGCAGGTCGAGCGGATCAAAGTAATATATTTTGCCCGCCTTCTTGAAGCGGACACCTACTACACTGTACAAAAATAAACCCCCTTGTGCCTGTACATAATGGCCATTCTGCGGGCCTGGGGGTCTTCTCACGCCGGAGTGTTACCGCCCAAACCCATCAATAACTGCTCTAAACTGAGCTGTCCATTGACATTATAGCGTAACTTCTTCTGACACTCTGCGGCCAAATCCATGTATGACACCCACTGTGCTGTGCTGCGGGCTGATGCATGACCAGAGATATACTCTGCCTGATCTATGAAAACGAGAGACTCTTTCCTTCCATACTGGACATGGATCATGTCCTTAAACCATAAATGAAACATACTGAACAATAGGTCCAGATGATCTGAGAGTTCGGTTTTGAACACTTTTTGACTCGCTGTGATGATCGCTGAGCCGCTGCGGTTCAAAGACTCCTTCCCTAATTGTAACACTACGTTTCTAATTTCTGCAAACCAATTCTCACTCAATATTTTCCTGCACTCATCAAGACCTGATGAAAGGTGAACAGCGCAGCGTACAAGTGCGGCAGGATAACCTTCCCCTACAAGAACCTTCTCCATCATCTGCGGATCTAAAGCCCGGAATGGAACCTGCTGGGATCTCGATTGAATGGTGGGCAGAAGAGCCTGTCCGTTCTCGGCAATCAGAATCGCTACGGCCGGCGCTTGGGGTTCCTCCAGAAATTTCAGCAGGCTGTTGGCTGCCTGTGTGGTCATCTTCTCCGCCCGGTCAATGATATAAACCTTAGGATTGCGATTCTCCGATCGATAGGAGAATATACGCTGAAGATCGCGAATCTGATCGATCTTAATGCTGGCTCCATCCGGCTCAACCAATGTAAGATCGGGATGGTTGCCATGTTCTACCTTGCGGCATTCCAAACATTGACCGCAGGCATCGTCTTCAAGTTCCGTACAAAACAAAGCCTTGGCAAACGTAAGCGCCGTCTGCATCTGTCCGGCACCATGAGGGCCGCTAAACAGATAGGCATGACTGACCGCATTACGGCGCAAGGCATTTTGCAGCAATTGCTTCGCAGTCTCTTGACCTACGATATCATTAAAAGACATAAGTCCTCACTTTCTATCAATCCTTCATGATCCTCCTCCATGTGGGGCAATCATGAATTACGATACGCTTCCTTGCTTTTTGCAGCTAGAATACAAGATTGATCAGCATGCCCCGAATTTCACCAACTCGGTTCAGCAGATCAATTCTCCCCTGCTCCGTATCCAGCAGTTCATCCGCCATGGCGAGCAGCGCAGAATCGACTTCATCGATTACATTATAACGCTTTCCGCGTCCCCGGCGGTCCCAGCCGCGCGTTTCCTTCATTTTTACACCGCGACGTACTGTTTCCTCCAGGAATCGGCGAACCATCAATTTATACGCTTTGAGCTCTCGAACGGTCATCGCCTTAGCCAATCGATCTCCTTGCATTGCAATTTCACGCATTTGACGACTCAGCTCTTCATGGGTCGCACGTTCTCCCTGCTGCTGCATCATATCCGAGAACGATCGCTTCTGAATCGGTCTGGCGTTGCCATCCGGCACCGTGAGTTCACTTTTCATGGGCCGAAAGCCCGGATTGATCTTCACCTGAATCCACCGCCTATTGCGTTATTTCTTGCATCTAATAAAACGGAGGCATCCGGTACGTTCATATCGAACAAACCTGTGCCTCACGTGAACGTACCTTGAAATGGATTGCTTGTCAAGCGATTTACTGACAATTATCGATAAATTGGACGATTATCCGGAATTCAATGAAATCATCCATCTATTAAGATCATCTCCCGAGTGCGGCGATCTACGGTAACTATTTTTATTATGATACAGAAGTGGTTCAGAAGACTTTGGTGACAGGAGAACACAGCCGTCAAATATCCCAATAAAAACATCCGTTACGTATCTATCACAGATCCAGAAAATGAATTTAGAAATGCTCGAATCGTTCTACAGGGAGAACAAACACGGTTGCGCCACCAACCTGCACTTCGACCGGAAGCGGCAAGTAGGAATCGGTTGTACCACTCATAGGGGTTACCGGGGTGACCAGCTGTTCACGAACTTTACAGCTTGTGCGAATGACACTGAGCACACTTTCAACCTGTGAATCGTCTACCCCGATCATAAAGGTGGTGTTGCCCGCCTTCAGGAAGCCGCCTGTACTTGCAAGCTTTGTTGCCCGAAAATTAGCTTTGACCAATGCGGCGGAGAGACGGTTGCTATCTTTATCCTGGACAATCGCAACTATCAATTTCATGGTAAACCCTCCTTGTTTATTTGGACATCGCATGTCCTTAACAGTACTTATTTGACAAACAACCTCAAAAATCCTTTAATATCGCGTCTTCCAAGTGACGAATCATTTCTCTTTCCACCTGAGTCGGCGTTTTGGAAGCATCCACAATGCGAATTCGATCCTGATTACGCTCTGCTACCAATAGATAGCCTTCCCTAACTTTCTCGTGAAATGCCATGGTCTCCATATCCAGCCGATTCAATTCCCGTTCTGCATTTGCCGTAATCCGGGACATGCCAATCTTCGGCTCAACATCAAACAACAGCGTTAGATCCGGCATACGGGTATCAATCGCAAATTGATTGATGTTCCATACCTCCTCCATGCCCAGTCCGCGTGCATATCCCTGATAAACCAGACTGCTGTCCACGAACCGGTCACACAGTACCGTCAAGCCCTGGCTCAAAGCCGGCTCCACCTTCTCCACAAGATGCTGGCGGCGGGCTGCCGCATACAACAATGCTTCGGTGCGTGCATCCATCGCGGTATGCTCCGGATCGAGAATAATGGAGCGGATCTTCTCCGCAATCTCAATGCCGCCGGGCTCACGTGTAATCAGATACGGAATCGAATGGTTCTGCATAAAGGCAGCGAGTCTGCCCATCATGGTTGTTTTTCCGGATCCGTCTCCTCCTTCGATGGTAATAAATAGTGGTCTGCGATTATTCATAGCGTATCCTGCTTTCATCATTTGTTGATCGAGGAGCTCTAAGTTATACACTCCGGTATACCAGCGTAGAGTGGAGTTCCTTCCTTCACGTTTCCTTATAAACGACAATGGTTTGCAGCGTTGGATCTGATATCCCCTGGCATTTCGCCCCTGCATGCCTTAATGCCAGGAGCCTCTGTTCCATTTCCGCTGTGATGTCTTCGCCTGGGTATAAGATCGGTATGCCTGGCGGGTAGGGAATAACCATCTCCGCCGCCTTTCGCCCAGCGCTCTTCGCTAACGGCACCGATTCCAACCTTTCCCTGTCAATCGGCTTGAGTGTGAAGAGAATTGGGGCCGAATAAGGAATCTCCGCGGACAAATTGTTCCACGTGGAAACATCGGACACTAGTCTGGATTCATTTAACAATTTAGCATCGTCACCGAAATGATTGGAATCCATATTCTCGTGGGTCACTCGCGGCTCATAGCTCATGAAATCCCCCTGATCCCGCAATGTCCGGATCAGTAATTCCGTGCTCTCTGCCGTAGCGCCTGGTCCGGTTCCGATCCCTTCTGTCTTCTCCCCCTGCTCTACAATATGCACAAGAGCCCATAAGACGTGATTCGCGTCTTCCCGAGTCGATGCCAGCGTAAACAATAAGACGACGCGCAACTCGTCGCTCATCTCCGGCACACAGCCGCGCGCCTCTAGTGCGCGCTGGAGTGCATACCCGCTCAGGGACCCGGTGCGGTCATAAATGACCGCCTTGAACGGGTCCTGGCGGGTATACGCCGCAGCGGCCGTGCCCGCGGCGTGCCCCCCGGGCTGCGGCGGCTGCAGCAGCCCGAAGCGCGGCAGCTTCGCGAGGCCGCGCCGGAAGGTCTCCACGGCGGCCAGGCCAGCCGTGAAGGCGCCTGCGCCCTGCGTGTGCAGCAGGCGCCGCGCCAGATCCAGCGAAGCCATGAGCGGGTACGAGGGGCTGGAGCTCTGCACCATGGCCAGCCGCTGACGCAGCAGGCTTCGGTCCAGCAGCCCGCCCTGTACATGCAGCATGGCTCCCATCGTCATAGCGGCTAACATCTTGTGTGTCGATTGAACCACACCATCCGCTCCGCATGACAAAGCGTTCATCGGCAGCTGGGGGTGCTGTCCGTAATGAGCTCCATGCGCTTCGTCCACCAGGAGCGGAATGTCGCGCTTATGGCACGCTTCCGCGAGCGGCCTTAAGTCGCTCCCCATCCCGTAGTAGTTCGGCATCGTGACGATCGCCCCTCGTGCCTCAGGATAGGCCTCAAGAGCCGCTGACAGCGTAGCCGCAGATGGAGCAATGGCTAATCCGCTTGGCTTGTCCATCTCTGGCTGAAGAAACACCGCCCTTGCACCCGCCAACAACAATCCGTTCAACACAGACTTGTGTACGTTCCGCTGTACAAGCATGATATCGCCCGGTTCACGGCAAACCGTCAGGATTAGCGCCAAATTGCCGGCTGTACTTCCCCCTACCAGGAAGAAGCTTTCCTCTGCACCAAAACAATCTGCGGCCAGCTCCTGTGCTTCCTGAATAACGCCTTCCGGATGAAATAAATCATCGGTTCCGCTAATTTCCGTCACGTCAATGCGCATGGCCTCTTGCAGCATCTCCGCAGCGTTACCTTCTTCTGCATATGCCCTGCCATTTTTATGACCAGGTACATGAAAAGATGAAGCCCCACGTTCTCGATACCATATTAAAGCTTCTGCAAGTGGGGCACGCTCTCTATGTGTAGTCATCGACATATCCCTTCGGATTACATTCTCTAACCTATTTTAACGCAATTTGAAACCTACGCCTACGTCTCCATCACGGAAATTCCCTCTAAACAAAAAAAGGCCTTTCATTCAGGCCCATTTGACGCGTGTACCCGCATCTATGCATTTTTCGGCATGGCAATCTGTTTTAATTGACGAATGAAAAAATGATATTTGGCATCTTCCGCATTGGTATGAACGATTTCGGATTCACATTCCTCGCACACGAATTGCGAGACAATGGTGATTCCCTCTGTCTTCGTCTGATTGCATATGATACACACGTGTTCGGTCAATTCTTCCATAACCATCCCACCTTGATCCTTTTCCTATTAGTATGACACAGTTTCTATTATTTTAAACCTTTTCATAGGATATCGGTCTACGCTTTATGTATATGTACCCCTTGGTGGCCTTGTGTCTGTACCTTTTTTTCAGCTTAATAAAAATATGATTTTGTCCGATAAAGACATAAAAGACTTAATCTTCTCGTCTATCGAAATTCACTTCTACTTAAAGGGGGACGGCATAGCCCAATGGCAGATCCACACGGTCAAGCCACCTTTTATCACTATCGATTAATTAAGAAAATCCAAATTTCCAAAAGCTTGCTCATCCTCTACTTAAGTTTGCCTTGGCTAGCAGCGGCAGCAGGGACATTTTGGGTGTCACCGTATTTCCTGCTCTATCTGCTAATCGCCTTTCCGCTTATGTTATGGATCCAGTATGTCGTCGGACATACCGTGCTCGTCCTATTGGGAGCAAGCTACCGTAAACGTTGGCGCTTCCGTCTGAGGTTGCCTTGGCTTGGTTATATTCCGGATCAACACGTCAGCCGTCGCGTATTTAATTTAGTGCAGTTCTATACCTGTTGGGTGGGGATTGTCTTAAGCGCTATCATGGCCTTCTGGTCTCCGTTGCCTTTTGCCATTACGCTTCTGTTCTGGCATCTTTGGCTCCTTCTCCCGCGCGGTTATACGATGCTGCGTCTGAGCGGCCAGCGTAAAGATGGCATGTTGAAAATGAATGAACAGGACATCTCCTACTACCTGCAATAATGTTGAAGTTTCTGCATCCATCACTACATAGCGCTATAAACCCTATTTCCGTTTCAAAATTAAATAAAGACCTCATTCCGAAGTCGGAACGAGGTCTTTATTCATTTGCTTTATTGCTTTCCAATCCTTGTATGGCTTGTTTTTTAAGCTGTGCCGGAACCGTGATTATAAGAAAATCGTCATGCACCGATAGGTGGACGATACTTTTACCTTTTTCAAATACTAACGAAGAACCGTTATCTTCAACTTCCTTCTGCTTCCATCCCCACGACTCAATCTCTTCCAGGTAGGCTTCAGGAATGCTATCGTCTCCCTTTAAGCCCGGAAGCGCATACCGTACATAATCCAAGTCACTATTGCCTGTGGTTTGCTCCGTTTTATTCGCTTCCTTCGGAACCGGGAATGACTTCACATTCGCCGCGCCGTCAAAGGTTTCCCAGCTTGGTTTTGTGGATGCCCCACATCCGGATCCGATCAACACGATCGTAACCGCACAGATCATCCCTGCCACATGCAGACCACGTTTACACAACATGTAATTGTCCTCCTTCCCCCACAATAACCGGTCTCCAGATGAGTATTCATAGTTGGTTGGTTAATGGAGAACCTTCCAATCAGGCCTTATTTCCTACAGCCTGCGCATATCGGTAAACACATTACCGATTATACCTAATTCTATTATACTGATTTTTGGCATGGTATCGGTAACAAAATCTTCATCTGTTTACGTCAATTTTAGGATCATGTTATATAACAGAGAAGCTGCTGACATCACGCTGCAGCATATATCATTAGTCGGACAATCTCTAAGTCTGCACTTCATCAAAACTTCGATGAAAACAAATAAAAACCACCATCGATTACATCGACAGTGGTTTTTCGCTTGGCGACGTCCTACTCTCCCGGGACCCTTCGGTCCAAGTACCATCGGCGCTGGAAGGCTTAACGGTCGTGTTCGGTATGGGTACGCGTGGAACCCTTCCGCC
>NZ_JAMBDM010000026.1:0-66244 GCF_025142895.1 Paenibacillus sp. p3-SID867 | reverse complement strand
TAGCCCTGCACTTTTTTTAAATAAAAAATGGCGATTTGCGTTCGGTCCCGAAGATTGAGCTTTCCCAAGATTTCGGTGACATAGTTTTTGACGGTACCTTCACTTAAATAAAGCTGTCCGGCAATTTCCTTATTGGACAGACCTTCCGCAATAAGGACGACAACCTTTTTCTCGGTCGGGGTCAGTCCGAATTGTTCCAGCTCAGCAGGTTTAGGGGCGGGCTGCGCCGTTGGACGAAGCATGCCGGTCAGCTTGCGCGCGATATCGGGATGAATCAGCATGTTTCCGTCATGCACGGTTTTAATCCCCTGGATGATCCGGTCCGGCGGAATGTTCTTCAGCAGATAACCGCTGGCCCCGTTCCGCAGAGCTTCGACAATATATTCATCATCATCGAAGGTGGTCAGCATAAGCACTCGTACATCCGAGTGACGTTCACGAATCCGCCGCGTTCCCTCTACGCCGTCACATACCGGCATGCGAATGTCCATGAGCACGACATCGACAGGAAGTCCCTCCTCCAACAAAGCCAGCGCTTCCTCTCCGTGCTCTGCGACAGCCGATACTGCGATATCCGGGTCCATCCCCACCAGCAGTTTCAAGCTTTCCCGAATGAACGGATCATCATCTACAATTAAAACAGATATCATGGATGTCCACGACCTTTTCGATAAAATAAGATACTGCGTCTTGTTAAATTACATAATCTCACGCTTCCGGTAGACAGGCAGCCGGGTGATGACGGTAAAAGGCACGGTTCTCCGTACCTCCAGCGTTCCACCCACCACTTGGGTTCGTTCGAGCATGCCACTCATTCCGATACCTTGACGGTTCGGTGAAGCTTCGTCGCCTGCCGGCTTGTGGACTGCACCGTCGTTGGAAACCTCCATCCGGACGTCCTGTTCCCCGTAATGCAGGATGATCTGGACCCGTTTAGCCTCGCCATGGCGGATGGCGTTCGTGATAGCTTCACGGGCATTTTTGTATAACACCACCTGTTGACTGGGATAGAGCGGATAGGGAAAACCCTGTAATATAAGCTCGGTCTCGATCCCGGTCTGCCTGCCTGTCTCCTCCAGGAGCCGATCGAGGGAATAGTCGTCTGTAATCCGCCGGACCGGATTCATCTGTTTCACGGCCGTTCGCATCTGCTCCATGCTCTCTCCCAGCTGGTCACGGATTTGACGGAGCATATCCATGCCGCGCGCGGAATCATGCGGAACGGTGAGGAGGGCTGCTTCCATCATCATTTTAACGCGAATCAGCCGGTGGCCGATGTCGTCATGCAGCTGGCGGGAGATCCGGTTGCGCTCCTCTGCCTGCGCCGCACTCTCTACCTGATGAGCGAATTGCAGCAATTGTCTGCCGGCCTCGTCCTGCTGGAAATGCAGTCTTTTCAACTCGTCGTATAACTGAATATGATCCGCTTCCTTCTGCTTCATTTCATGGATGTGGTTGAACGTTACCGCCATGAACAGAAACAACAGATTGGCGGTCGTCAACAGCAGCGCATCGTAATCGATAATAGCCATGGTGAGCAGCAGGAGGTGACCGAACGCCGCCCATAGCCTGCCTGGCCGTTCGAACAAGGGCAAATAAACACATAGGGTGGAGATGGATAGGAACACCATCATGAAGCCGTATTGATGGCATAGCCACAGAGATAGTGAAATTTCCAGCAGAGCGGCTGCCTTCAGATAAGCAGGCGATGGCAAAAAGCGGCTTAGCACCGAAATCGCCAGAAACAGCAATATGTACACCATGTATGCCCCGTAATCATCGAGCTGCTGCAAAAAGATGTCCGCGGCGGCCGGAAGGAGAATGAAGCCATACCTTAGATAGGTGAGTGGGGATGTCACGTGCGATCAAACCCTTTTCCTTAGTGAAATCAAACCGTTCAAACCATTGGCATCATTATATCACATGGATGTTTTCAGTAAGGAGATGACTTTCGTCACCCTATAAAGTGACTTCTTCTACCTTAAAAATCCGGCGATTCCAGATAGAATAAAATCAACAAATGGATACGAGATTGGAGAAATGGAGATGGTGAAGATGGCGGTCTTTCTGCAGATGAAGGATGTCGTGAAACGATATGGAAACAAGCTGTCGGTGGATCATATGAACCTGGAAGTGAACGAAGGGGAAATCTTTGGGCTTCTGGGACCGAACGGGGCGGGCAAAAGCACGTCCATCAATATGATCTGCGGACTTCTTCCCAAGGATCAGGGCAGCATCAAGGTGGACGGCATCTCGATTGAAGAGCAGCCGCTGGAAGTGAAGCAGAGAATCGGGTTGGTGCCGCAGGATCTGGCTCTGTACGAAGAGATGTCGGCTTGGGACAATGTTGCTTTTTTTGCAAAATTATATGGACTGCGCGGCCCTTTGTTAAAGGAACGAGTGGAAGAGGCGCTGGAGTTTGTCGGCCTGCAGGATCGGGCGAAGGAAAAGCCGTCCACCTTCTCCGGGGGGATGAAACGAAGATTGAATATTGCATGCTCGATCACGCACCGTCCGAAGCTGATCATTATGGATGAGCCTACGGTAGGGATTGATCCGCAGTCCCGGAATCATATCCTGGAATCCGTGAAGACGCTAAACCGCATGGGTTCTACCGTTATTTATACTAGTCATTACATGGAGGAAGTTGCTGCGATCAGTGATCGGGTGGCCATTATGGATCAAGGTCATGTTATCGCCTGCGGGACGCAGCAGGAGCTTCGGGCACGCGTTGCGAATGAGGAAAAAATCATTCTTACTGCCGATGGGATCACACCGGAACTGGTGGAGGAGCTGACCATTCACCCGCGCGTCCGGCGCGTCACGCAGAATGATAACGAGATCGAAGTTTATGTCCCGTCAGCTCAGGATGAGCTGCAGGATATTCTGTTCATCTGCAGTAAACACCATACGACGCTTCGCTCCCTGCAATGCGAGGAGCCGGGGCTTGAAACGCTGTTTCTCAGCCTGACCGGGCGCACGCTTCGCGATTGATCATAAGGGACACGTGCAGAGGAATCCATAAAGGAGGAATACCGAAGATGAATATGATGATTATCGCCTGGTTTGAGCTGAAGCGGATGGCTACCAGCCGAACGGTGCTGATCAACCAGTTTTTGCTGCCGCTCATCCTTATTTTTATATTGGGAAACGCGCTCTCGGGCTGGTTCGGCAATGATCAGGAATTTAAACAGTCATCGGTCAGAGTGGGATTTGTGTTGGATGCTGCAGATGGAGGCCAGCTGCCGGGGAGTATTCAGGCTCTAACCGGCTCGCCGGAGATCCAGGAGATTCTCGTTCATGAGATGGCAGCCAGCCGTGAAGAGGTTGAAGGAAAGCTGCGCAGGGGCGAGGTCGATTACGCGGTAGTGATTCCCGCTTCCTTTGATGAACGGATGGGTCAGGGAGCGGACGTGAAGCTTGAATTGCTGCCCGGAAGAGACCGTAATCTCAACCTGGTGGCAGACACGATCTTTAAGACTTTTATCGCAGATGTCAATCACAAACAGGCTGAGGTTATCGTTATGGGCGGAGATCAAGTTCTTGCGGCTCAAGTGGCAGCACCTGTGGAAACCTCGTCTGGACCGAACGTAACCATCGGGAAACTGGGCGAGAAAGGAGCCACATATTCAGCAGCCCAATACTACGCTGCCTCCATGCTGATTATGTTTCTGTTGTATTCGGGTCTGATGGCAAGCAGCAGCCTGCTGGGAGAGCGGGAAAGCCGGACCCTGTATCGCCTGCAAAGCGCACCCGTCACCCCCGGAACCGTATTTGCCGGTAAAATTATCGGCTGTAGTCTGATCACGCTTGTACAGGCAGCAGCCATTGTGCTTGGGTCCATGTGGCTGTACGGCGTGAAATGGGGGCCCCACCCTCTGCTGCTTATCGTTGTCTGCGTATTAATCACATTATCGTCCATGACCATTGCCACGTTTATCACCCTGGTCTCCTCAACGGCGGCAGGAGCCAGGGGGCTGATGCAGGCGATCATTATCGCCATGACATTTGTGAGCGGGGGATTCATGCCGCTTCCCGTGGAATTTTTCCAAAAGATCGCTTCCTTCACCGTCAATCATTGGGCCATGCAGAGCATGCTGCGGATGATGCTGAACAGCGACGTGCATTTGATCGTCACCTGCCTCGGCATGCTGGCGGCGATTACCGCAGCTCTGTCAGCTGCAGCCATGATTACGTACAGAAAGGTGGGATACCATGCATAGCCTAACCATTGCCTGGCATATGGTGCGGCGCACGCTGGGGCGAAAAAGAGGCTGGATCGTCTACCTGCTGGTTCCTTGCGTGGTCGTTACCTTGACGGTGTTTCTCTTGGGGCAGACCTCGGCTGCAAGCATCCTGGTCTCATATGTGAATGAAGACGAAGGCCCGGCAGGTCAGTATCTGATGAATGAGCTGGAGCGCAGCGGCCAATACGTACTCAAGGAGTCCGAATCCGAGATTACGCTGAGAGAAGACTTGGTGGAGAATAAAAGTACCGTAGGCGTTTATATACCGGAGGGCTTCAGCGATGGGTTGATTGAAGGACAGCAGCCGCTGGTTCAGATATACGAGGTCTCAACCTCGGAGGCTTCGGTGATGATACGAATGACGGCAGACTCTGCGGTCACACGTCTGAGCGGCACAGCTGCTTTGATCCGGGAAACCTCGGAGCCGGATGTTGACCGAATGCTGATGCTGCAAGATGTGCTCAAGCAATCCGCAATGAATCGGGTGGATACGGAGGTCACGGATTTGAATCTGTACGCCAAGCCAGGCCTATCCAACGTAACGGGTTTTACCCTGATGTTCATGATGACCCTCATCTCCAGCGTGGTCTCGATGATGATCGATGACCGCAGGCAGCGAACGCTGTCCCGCATGTACACGGCACCAGTGCGTGCCTATCAGATCGCTTTAGGCAATTTTCTGGGCAGCTTGGTGGTCGGCTCGCTGCAGGTGATCATCGTGCTTGTGCTGAGCCGGTATGTGCTCCGTTACGATTACGGAGTTCCGTTATTACTGCATTTCCTTATTCTGATGGCCTTCATGCTGGTATCGTTAGGCGTGGCAAGCACGGTGGCCGGGTTGATCCGGAACGGGCAGAATGCGGCCATGATCAATTCCATGATCGTCACGCCGACCTGTATGCTGGGCGGGTGCTTCTGGCCGCTTGCCATCATGCCGGAGTTCATGCAGAAAATCGCCAACTTCATCCCGCAAAAATGGGCCATTGAGGCGGTGGAAATCGCGGCCACGGGTGGTACGTTATCCGATATCGCACTGCCGCTGGCCGTTCTCGGCTTGATGGCGATCATTCTGCTTGCCGTCGGTTCTGCTATCCTGCGGCCAAGCGAGAGCGGAGTTGGGCACGGCGCATAAACGGGTATGCTGGATACCGCATGGCTCTTAGGAAAGTTGTCAGTGATCGAATCATTTTTTTGAAAATAACGAAAGCGCCCGGCCAGATCTGAATGTATGTCCATTCAGTCTGCCGGGCGCTTATTTACTATAGGTGACGATGGGTTAAAAGTTTTCTTAAGGCAAGGCAGGGGAGCGGGTTTAGCCGCATGACGCCTCTTCCTACTCCTTAAGCTGTCGTAGAACGGTAATTTCAACCCGCCGATTCTTCTGCTTGCCGTCGGCAGTCGCATTATCCGCGGCTGGTCTTGTATCGGCATAGCCTGCGTATTGGAAGCCTTCCGGGTCCAGCTTGCTGTTATCGAGGAAGAACCGCAGCACCGACATCGCCCGGGCACCGGAGAGCTCCCAGTTATCCTTGTAACTGGAGTAGCGGCCGATCGGCACATTGTCCGTATGCCCCTCGATGCTCACCGTGGTGTTTAAATCGCTGAACAGGCTGGCTAATTTGCCCAGAACTGGAGCGGCTCCGGGTTTAAGCTCGGCTTTGCCGACATCGAACAGGAAGCGGTCGCTTAGCGTAATGGCAATCCCTTGCGGCTCGTCCGCGATGAAGATATCTTCTTCGAGTTGGTTGTCCTTCACGTATTGTTGAATGAGCCCCATAAAGTTCGCCAGCTCTTCCTCCTGGGCACGGAAAGCGAGCTCCCGCTCGGTTAGCGGTTCCGCCGCCGTATCCTTATCCTCGCCGCCCTCCTCTTCGGCAGCAGGCTTCGGCGGAGGATTCTTATGGTTCTCCGTATCGGCTGTGCCGGTAATGCCGGAGCCCATCTCCAGGATGCTGTCTCCGCTCTGGAAGGTGGCCTGCAGGGATTGGGTGACGAGTTTGTATTTTTCCGTATCGAGCCGGCTCATGGCATACATCACCACAAAAAAGATCAGGAGCAGCGTAATCAGGTCGGCATAGGTGATCATCCAGCGTTCGCGCTGGTCGCCTTCCGCCTGCTTGCGATGACGGCGCCGTCTATTCGGCTGTCTCATGCGCGATCCCCCTTGAGGACGGAATGTCCGTGGTGCCTGCGGAAGCGAAGGAGGCTAGCTTTTTACGAACCAACAGCGGGTGTTCTCCGTTCTGAACAGCCATAATTCCTTCGAGCAGCAGCTCCATATTTGCAATTTCTTCTTCGGAACGTGCTTTAATCTTCGACGCAATGGGCAAAAAGATAATATTGGCACTCGCGACACCGTATAAAGTGGCGGTAAAAGCGACCGCGATCGAAGGTCCGAGACCGGTTGGGTCTTGCAGACTGCCCAGCACGTGGATCAATCCCATGACGGTACCGATGATCCCCATGGTAGGAGCATATCCCCCGGCGGACTCGAAAATTTTGGCATATCCTTCGTGCTTCTGCTCGGCGGCATTGATATCGAGCTCCAGGATTTGACGCACCATTTCCGGGTCATTGCCGTCCACGACCATCTGCATGCCTTCCCGCAGGAACGGGTCCTCGTGATCGGCCGAGATGCGCTCCAGCGCCAGCACCCCGTCTCTTCTGGCTGTAACCGACATATCGACAATGGCGTCAATCAGCTCGTCCGACGAACGGTTGCTGCGGCCGAAGGCCAGCTTGAGCGCCGCCGGGATGGTACGGAGCCGGGTAGCAGGGAAACTGACGATGACGGCGGCGATGGTGCCGCCGAATACGATAAGCGCAGCCGCTCCTTGCAGCAGGCCGCTCAGATGTCCGCCTTCCCATAAAAACCCTCCGATCAACGCGGCCAAACCGGCGAGAATGCCAAGAATAATCGTAATATCCATAACGCTGTATCATCTCCTTAAGGAAGTTAATTGTAGATCATTGGGTTGTATGAAGCTAGTCCGACATGGAATTTGAAGGCTGCCGGACCCTAGAAGCTGAGGCCCGGAACATTCGCACTGGAACTTATTGAAATTTTAATTAAACTGTTTGCATCAAAAAAACGTAAAGGGTATAATGAGACGGGAACAAATATTCTTATTCCTTACGTAGACACCACTAATTTCCCATAGTATATCATCGGGAAGTTTCGACATATCTTTTAGCATGAATTTCATTTTAGAGTATGAGGGTGATGAAGGGCAATGAGCGATT
Organism: Paenibacillus sp. p3-SID867; assembly: GCF_025142895.1. NCBI lineage: Bacteria > Bacillati > Bacillota > Bacilli > Caryophanales > Paenibacillaceae > Paenibacillus > Paenibacillus sp. p3-SID867. The sequence continues at coordinate 58,754 of NZ_JAMBDM010000026.1, read as the reverse complement.
TAGTTGTCAGTACCAAATCCTTTGAGATCCAGTCTGAATTCCAGCCGCAGGGCGATCAGCCCACGGCTATTGATGCGTTGGTCGAAGGACTCCGCCAAGGGAAAAAACATCAGACGCTGCTAGGTGCAACAGGAACGGGGAAGACGTTTACGATCGCGCAGACAATCGCCAAAGTAAACCGTCCCACACTCGTTATTGCGCATAACAAGACGCTGGCTGCACAGCTGGCCAGTGAGTTTAAGGAATTCTTCCCGAACAACTCCGTGGATTATTTTGTGAGTTATTACGATTACTATCAGCCGGAAGCTTATATCCCTTCCTCCGATACGTATATCGAGAAGGACTCCAGCATTAATGAAGAGATTGATAAGCTCCGCCACTCTGCAACGAGTTCGCTGTTTGAACGGCGCGATGTCATCATTGTGGCGAGCGTATCCTGCATATATGGCTTGGGTTCGCCGCATGAATACGGCGAAATGCTGCTATCGCTCCGGGTAGGCATGGAGAAGCCGCGGAATGAGATTTTGTCGCGGCTGGTTGATATCCAGTATCAGCGGAACGATATCAACTTCGTTCGCGGTACCTTCCGCGTTCGCGGGGATGTCATCGAGATTTTCCCTGCCTCGAAGGGGGAACAGGCCGTTCGCGTCGAGCTGTTCGGAGACGAGATCGAGCGGATCACGGAGATCGACGTCTTGACGGGCGAACTGGTTGGAGAACGCGAGCATATCGCCATTTTCCCGGCGTCTCACTTCGTTACCCGTGAAGAGACGATGCGGGTCGCGCTCGTGAACATTGAACGCGAATTGGAAGAACGCCTTGAACTGCTGCGCTCGGAAGGCAAGCTGCTGGAAGCGCAGCGCTTGGAGCAGCGTACCCGTTACGACATCGAGATGATGAAGGAAGTCGGATTCTGCTCCGGCATCGAGAACTACTCCGGCCCTCTGACCTTCCGGGAGCCTGGTGCTACGCCATATACGCTCCTTGACTACTTCCCGGACGATATGCTGTTTGTCATTGATGAATCGCACGTTACGCTCCCGCAAATCCGCGCGATGTATAACGGTGACCGGGCACGGAAAACCGTGCTGGTCGATCACGGCTTCCGCCTGCCATCCGCGCTGGATAACCGGCCGCTGAAGTTCGAGGAGTTCGAGGAGAAAGTGAACCAGATCATCTACGTGTCGGCCACGCCGGGACCGTATGAGATAGAGCACTGCGATACGATGGTTGAACAGATCATCCGGCCGACAGGCCTGCTTGATCCGATCATCGATGTGCGTCCGACTGAAGGGCAGATCGATGACCTGATTAGCGAGATCCATGACCGGGTGGAACGTGACGAGCGTGTGCTCGTGACGACCCTGACGAAGAAAATGTCAGAGGATCTGACCGATTATCTGAAGGAAATTGGAATCAAGGTTCGTTACATGCACTCCGATATCAAGACGCTGGAACGGATGCAGATTCTGCGCGATCTGCGGCTTGGTACATTCCACGTGCTGGTGGGTATTAACCTTCTACGGGAGGGTCTTGACCTTCCGGAGGTTTCCTTGGTAGCGATTCTGGATGCGGACAAGGAAGGCTTCCTCCGTTCGGACCGCTCGCTCATTCAGACGATCGGCCGGGCAGCCCGGAACTCGGAAGGTAAAGTTATCATGTACGGCGATAAGATCACCGATTCGATGGATCGGGCGATCAAGGAAACCGAGCGCCGCCGCAGCATCCAGGTTGCCTACAACGAGAAGCACGGCATAACGCCGCAAACGATCCGCAAGAAGATCCGCGATGTCATCGAAGCAACCAAGGTTGCGGAGGGCAAGGCGGATTATCTGGTGGGCGAAGGACAGAAGATGTCGAAGAAAGATCGTCAGAAACTGATCCAGCGTCTCGAGGCCGAAATGAAGGAAGCAGCAAAGAATTTGCAGTTCGAGCGTGCGGCCGAGCTTCGTGATGCGCTGCTGGAGCTGCAAGCCGAATAAATTTGGAGAGATGAATGACAGGGGGGACGGCCTAAGTGGTCGTTCTCTTTGTGAAAATATAAGCACCACATGCATGCCATAAGGAGTAGGAGATGATATCGTTTGGCAAGTGAAAATATTGTGATCAAAGGCGCACGTGCACACAATCTGAAAAATATCGACGTCACGATACCGCGTGACAAGTTCGTCGTTCTTACGGGGCTTAGCGGCTCGGGCAAATCCTCTCTCGCATTCGATACGATTTATGCCGAGGGTCAGCGACGTTACGTGGAATCCTTGTCCGCTTATGCACGCCAGTTCCTCGGACAGATGGAGAAACCGGATGTCGATTCCATTGAAGGCCTATCGCCGGCGATATCAATTGACCAGAAAACGACGAGCCGCAACCCGCGCTCTACGGTAGGTACCGTAACGGAAATCTATGATTATCTGCGTCTGCTGTTTGCCCGGGTGGGACACCCGCACTGTCCGGAGCATGGCGTGGAGATTACCTCCCAGACGGTCGAGCAAATGGTAGACCGCATCATGCAGTATCCCGAGAAGACGAGACTGCAAATTCTCGCGCCGGTCATTTCCGGGCGCAAGGGCGAGCATAAGAACCTGTTCGCCGATATTGCGAAACAGGGCTTCGTTCGGGTGCGCGTCGATGGAGAGCTGCGCGATCTATCGGAAAGTATCGAACTTGAGAAGAACAAAAAGCATACGATCGAGGTGGTTGTGGACCGGATCGTAGTTAAGGAAGATATAGAGGCACGTCTGGCCGATTCGATCGAGACCGCACTGAACCTGTCAGGCGGCCAGCTTCTGGTCGATATCATGGGTCAGGAGGAGCTGCGGTTCAGCTCCAACTTTGCTTGTCCGATCTGCGGCTTCAGCATGGAAGAGCTGACCCCGAGAATGTTCTCCTTCAATACGCCTTTCGGCGCTTGTCCGGATTGCGACGGACTTGGCGTCGAGATGATTGTGGATCCGGAGCTGCTTGTACCGGATACGAGCAAAAGCGTGGAGGAAGGCGCCTTTGCTGCATGGAGCGGGGGCACGTCGACTTATTATCCGCAGTTTCTCAAATCGGTCTGCGCGCATTTCGGCATTCCGCTGGACAAGCCGGTCAGTACCTTTAGTCAGGAACAGATGAATAAACTGTTGTACGGCACGGGCAATGAGAAGGTTCACTTCCGTTATGAGAATGACTTCGGTCAGCGCAAGGAAGCGCATGTGACCTTCGAGGGCATCATTCCGAATCTGGAACGTCGCTATCGCGATACCAGTTCCGAGGGTATTCGCGAATACATCGAAGGATATATGAGCAGCAAGCCATGCGATGTTTGTAAAGGTCATCGTCTCCGGAAGGAAAGCCTGGCGGTTACGATCAATGACCGCAACATGGCCTATGTCACCAGCCTGTCGATCGGAGAATCCCTGAAATTCTTCGATCACCTGGAGCTTAGCGAGAAAGAAAAGCAGATTGCCAATCTCATTCTGAAGGAGATTCACAGCCGTTTGGGCTTCCTGGTCAATGTAGGCCTGGATTACCTGACTCTCAGTCGTTCGGCGGGAACGCTGTCGGGTGGGGAAGCTCAGCGGATCCGGTTAGCTACGCAGATCGGCTCCAGCCTGATGGGCGTTCTTTACATTCTGGACGAGCCCAGCATCGGGCTGCATCAGCGGGATAATGACCGCCTGATTTCGACGCTGGAGCATATGCGGAATCTGGGCAATACGCTCATTGTGGTCGAGCATGACGAAGACACCATGATGGCCGCGGACTATATCATCGACATCGGCCCAGGCGCAGGCATTCATGGCGGCCAGGTCATCGCGGAGGGAACCCCGAAGGAGATTATGAACGACCCTAACTCTCTGACGGGCCAGTACCTGAGCGGCCGCAAGTTCATTCCGGTCAGCAGCAAGCGCCGCAAGACCGATGGACGCTGGCTCGAGATTAAAGGTGCGAAAGAGAACAATTTGAAGAATATCAACGTGAAAATTCCGATTGGCGTCTTTACGGCGGTAACCGGTGTGTCCGGTTCAGGCAAGTCGACACTGGTCAACGAGATCCTCTACAAGACGCTCGCTCGTGACTTGAACAGAGCCAAAGTCCGTCCGGGGCAATACCGCGAGATGAAGGGTCTGGAGCATATCGAGAAGGTCATTGACATCGACCAGTCACCGATTGGCCGTACGCCTCGCTCCAACCCGGCGACCTACACGGGCGTCTTCGACGATATCCGGGATATCTATTCCCAGACGAATGAAGCGAAGATTCGTGGATACAAGAAGGGCCGCTTCAGCTTTAACGTGAAGGGCGGTCGCTGCGAGGCCTGCCGTGGAGACGGCATTATCAAGATTGAGATGCATTTCCTGCCGGATATCTACGTGCCTTGCGAAGTGTGTAAGGGCAAGCGTTACAACCGCGAAACGCTGGAAGTTAAATATAAAGGCAAGAACATCGCTGAAGTCCTGGAGATGACGGTGGAGAATGCAACGGACTTCTTCCAGAACATTCCGAAGATTCACCGTAAGATGCAAACGCTGATGGATGTGGGCTTGGGTTATATAACGCTGGGTCAGCCTGCCACCACGCTGTCCGGTGGTGAAGCGCAGCGCGTGAAGCTGGCTTCCGAGCTGTATCGCCGCAGCACAGGCAAAACGATGTATATTCTGGATGAACCGACCACCGGCCTGCATGTGGACGATATCGACCGTCTGCTCGTTGTCCTTCATCGCCTGGTGGAATCCGGGGAATCCGTCCTTGTCATTGAGCACAATCTGGATGTCATTAAGACAGCAGACTATCTAATCGACCTGGGTCCGGAAGGCGGCAGCGGCGGTGGTACCATTATCGCTACCGGAACGCCTGAGGATTTGGTGAAGGTACCCGAGTCTTATACAGGGAAGTACCTGAAGCCAATCCTGGAACGCGATACGAAGCGAACTAAGGAATTGCACAAGGTGGAAGCGGCACGTTAATAGCTGCTCCCTTGCTTCTGCAAGGGAGACCGCATGAATTGGCAGTGTCTTAGACGAATCTGTTCCATGCTGGAAGTGAACTGTGAAGCACACACCTTATTGCATTTCATATTCAGCAGATGAACAAGGTTAGCGTAATAATGGAGTCCCCCGTGCATGAATGGGGGCTCTTTTTTTATTTTCATATCATCCTCCAATATCTTCGCATTCCAGGATATGGTATGATCTTGATGATTGCGAAAAATTGGAGGGATTGTATGAAGAGGATCACCTGTTCCGTTCTGATAGCTCTGGCAGCAAGTGCTTTATACATAAACTCATCCGATAGCGTTCAAGCAGATGATGGTATACCCATACCCGTCTCAGATAGGGGGCGCTTCGATTCACAGGAAGTCATTCACAGGTTAACCGAAGGAGAACTCCAGCCTGCTGACGGTAGAGCGGATCTCCATTCGAAAGTGGGCATCAGCCGGCAGGATTTTGTCATAATGATTGTCAATGCTCTAAACCTGAGCGCGGCTGAACCGCCGGAAGTGGCTACCTTCAAGGATGTACCTAACGATCACTATGCTTTCTCCGCCATCGAAGGTGCGGTTCATGCAGGGCTGGTGAAAGGGGTAGGGAACGGTAGGTTTGGAGTTGGACAATCGCTGACACGTCAGGATATGGCTGTGCTGTATCAAAGAGCTCTGCAAGGGATTACTGATAATGAAAACTCGGACGAGGAAGCCAAGCAGCTGGAGTTATATGAGGGCTCCTTCAGCCCTTATGCTAGGGAAGCTATCGAACTGGCCATGGAGTTAGGCCTCTTTCAGGAATCCGCGGCCGGTGCTTGGAATCCCAAGGGCATCGTTACTCAGGAAGAAGCGGCTTTGCTTACCGTGAAGTGGTTGAAAGCCGTGGAGCACATCAGCTCCAATACTGCGGAGGATGAGGTAGAGACACTACCAGAAAGTTCTCACCCGGTAATCCATGGTATTGTAACCTCATCATCGGGATCAACATCCACAACGCCTTCCGTTCCCGGAACAGCACAGTCCCATGCGGGGACAGAGAACTTGGCATCTCAGCCGGATTTGCCGACAACGGCACCAACTGCTCCGACGGATCTGAAGTTCCGATATGAGAAGGGGCAGATTCAATTAACCTGGACAGAGCGGCAAGGGGAAACCTACAATATCTATTTCAGCGAGAAGTCCGGGACGGGTTATACATTATTGTCAGACGGAGCGAATGTGGAGACAGGCAGTTACGCAACATCCGATGTGCGTTTTCAGGAGACGGCTTACTATGTGGTCGAGGCAGTGAACAGTTTCGGCAAGAGTGGTTATTCTAACGAAGTTTCGAGCCGTCCGAATAAAATATCCGGTCTTCAGGCCATCCTAAATGAGGAAGATGAATCCATTGGTTTAACCTGGACAGATGTGCAGGAAGGCGTAATCTATCATGTATACTACATAGGGCCTGACGGAGTACTGTATCGTTTGAATGAGGAGCCGTTAGTGAGCCGTTCCTATCTTATTCCGAACCGCAATATGTTAGTAGGTCCGTCCGGCCGGTATGCGATCCATGTCGTTGCTGTGAACGAATTGAATGTAAGCAGTGAACCGTCCACCGAGGTTGCGCTGGAGGTCAAGAAGGACCCAGAGGATCGGATTACGATCACAGATCCTTCCGTCGCGCTGCCAAGTGAAGACTTGGAGGAGGAAACGGCAGTAGAGCAGGAATCGACTCCTGAGGAGTATGAGGCACAGTAGTGAACGTTTCTCGTCCTGACCGGAGTCACTTGGATAGTCGAAGCAGCCTATGCCTGTATCCATTACGCAAGCTTGATTTAACCTCTGCCGTGATGAAAGTCATGCTAATATCTGAAAATTTGGTTAAAAATGAGAAAATTCTATGACTTTTTTTGATTTTTAGGGGCGGAGGGCTTGCATCTGGACGGGCACATGGATAACATAGAAGAAGATATGTAAATTTGCCCGAGAAGAAACCCACGAGGAGGTACGTTTCATGATCCTTGCAGCAGCATCGGATGCGAGCGCGACATTTAAGACATTTGATATTTTCATGATCCTGTTTACGATTCTGATCTTTGTTGGTGTGGTTCGCTTGTTGATGGCCCGCCAAAAAAATAAATTCGCAATCGCTTTCGGTCTCGTCAGCTTATTTGTGTTCTTGTACTCTGACTATGCCATGATTACAGGATGGTTTAACAATTAGGTTGTCTTAAGTACCTTATTTAAAGCGGCTTCATATGACGAATGTAATGAAATACATACAAACAAGACGCCCGTCTGCTGTTCGCAGTGTGGAGGCGTCTTTTTGTTTCTTCGGGGAAAAGTTACACGGTCCGCAGGAAAACCGTAAAAGAAATAGGTCTAGAAGCAATGGCTACAAATGGAAAAACATGATAAATTGAGGAGTACAGGTTGGTTGGGTAGAGGATGGAACCGGGGGAGGAACAAAAGAATTGAAGAATATACAATGGCAAAAACGATCGACGGCTTTACTGCTGGGGGCCATCATTATGGCAGGAAGCGGGAATGCGGTTATGCATACAGACGTTGCGGCTGCAGCAAGCGCTAAGCCCAAGAGTACATATGAACAACATGCGGTGCCTCAGGTTATCAGCCGGATGTCGCCATCGGTTGTTGGCATTATCGGAAAGGCAGCACAAGGAAGCAGCGAAGTGGATGACAGATACAACCTGGCGCACGGTACAGGGGTGATCTGGAAGTCAGACGGCTGGATCGTCACCAACGCTCATGTAGTGGACGGGCTTACCGGAATCACGGTCGTGACGTCAGACGGCAAATCCTATAAAGCCAAGGGCGTATACAGCGATCCTATGAGTGATATTGCCTTAGTCAAAATAAACGCCAAGTCTCTGAAGCCGGCCAAATTTGCCGCATCCGCGCAAAATGCGCTGGTTGGAGAAACGGTGGTTGCCATTGGTACGCCAATCTCTTTCTCGTTACGAAACTCGGCATCCGTAGGTGTGGTAAGCGGCCTGAACCGGAGCGTCGACGGCTCTTATCGCCTGATTCAAACCGATACCGCCATTAACCCGGGCAACAGCGGAGGGCCGCTTGTCAATCTGAAAGGCGAGGTCATTGGCATCAATAGCAAGAAGTTTGCCGCCGTTGGCATTGAAAATATGGGCTTTTCTATTCCTGCGGAAACGGTTCATTATATTGTGGATCATTTATTGGAATACGGCGAGGTTCGAAGAGCCAGCCTTGGGTTGGAACTGGAAGAAAGCTGGTCCGCCATTGTGGGTCTGCCTTCAGACGATCCATTGACCGTTACGAAGGTGCTGTCCGAGCAAGCCCGAAAAGCTGGAATCCAAGAAGATGACGTGTTATATGCAATTAACGGAAAGCGCATCTATTCCGTCGTGGATATCAACGAACGGTTAAAGCCCTTCATCCCAGGCCAGCAGGTTCAGCTGCTGATGCAGCGGGATGGAGATATTGTAAATGTAAAACTGACGCTCAGCCAGGATGGTAATCAAGCTGCTTCGTCAAGCGTTGGGGAGGCCGAGTAATGGTGAAGAGAGTAAGAACGGAGTCAAGCCAGCGTTTGCGGCAGATGACAGCTGGTACCTTATCGGCTTTGATGCTATTCACGTCATTATCCCTTCCCGTATGGGGAGATGACGTTGTGCCGGAGAAGCGTATCCTGACCGTGCAAAGCGGCAGCAGCTCAGCTTCGGTCAATGGCACCTCCTATACGATTGCCAAGCCGCAGCTGAAGCAGGGCGTATTGATGGTGCCGCTGGGCGTGTTTAAAAAAGCGTTTGGCAGCGAGATCAAGCTGGAGGGCGAGGACCGGGTTCGACTGCTGCAAGGACCGCATACGGTTGTGCTCGTTATCGACAACAAGACTGCCTGGATTGATGGGAAAAAGGTACAGCTGCCGGTAGAACCGACGATGGTGTCCGGAACGCTGATGGTACCGCTGCGTCCGGTTGCCGCGGGGATTGGAGCCAAGGTAAGCTCCGCCCAAGGCAAGCTGTCCATCAGCCTCATGGTCACGGATAAGGAAGAGAAGCATGACGAGGGCGAGATTAACAATACGACCGGGAAGACTCGAATCGGAAATAGCTATTATGAATGGAGTATGAATTATCCTTCCTGGATGATCGTTGGGAGAGGAACGGACGACGAGAGCGGTGCGGCTTTCAACGATGCTACGGGCCGCTATTATCTTGAGGTTCATGCCTCCTCCCAGAAAGTAAAGCTGAGTCCTGACGATCTGTTAGAACGGCTCCTGAAAGAACTGAGCGATTCCGGAGATGTTGTTCTTCACCAAGAGACAGTCGCAAGCGGAGCTGTACCGTATGCCAGAGTCATTTCCCGCGATATCGACGGCGTCCTATGGGAAGGCCGGCAGTATTATGCCAATGACCGTGTCTATGAGCTGTATTTTGCCGATGCAGAAGCGGTTCACTATAAAGATATGGACAAGCACGCGAGCCTGCTGGGTTCTTTTAGAACGACCTATCAGGCGGAGGACAAATCATTAAAAGACGTCTCTTCCATCGTAGGTGGGCTCCGCGAAGCAGGAAATGAAGAATACGGCATATGGTTTGGCATTCCTGCAGGCTGGGAAATCAATAACAAGGATATGTTATACGGTAGCGAAGGGGAAGGTTATCTGTCCGTCTCGGTGACATCCGTGCCGACAGGGGTTGAGGGCACGCTCGCAGCTTGGGGGCAGCGGCTTAAAGACTGGCTGTCGGAATCCTTCGTCCAGGATTCATACGAATACGTCGGACTTACGCCGGTGGAGATCTCGGGCGTCAAAGGGCAGATTCAAGAGGTTCGGTACAACTTCGGAGATAAATGGGTGACGGAATATGAAGTGATGATCCAGAAGAACGGTTACCGTTATTATCTGGAATATGCGGTACCGGATGGCCAAGAGAAGACGGCTGCCAACTGGAAGAAGGTGCTGGAATCGATCGAGATCGATTATGATGTGGTACCTGAGAACTTCGGCCGCATTGGCGAAGAAGGCTACCTGACCGATAAAACCAAGATGCGGAGCAAGAACTCCGAAACGTACCGCTATCATATCGACATTCCAAAGTACTGGGAACCGCTGAATGATCAGTTTGAGCAGGGAACGGTCGAATATGGATTTGCCGGAGGCGGGTTTGAAATTAATGCTCAGAAGGATACATCCGCAGACTTCATCGTCAGCAACCTGAAGCGTTATTATAATGAAGCCAGCACGGCTTCAGGGACGACGGTGAAATTGCTTGGCGAGGATAAGATCACGTTTGCCGGTGTGCCTGCCGTGTCGTTCAAGGTGCATCAGGTGAAGAACGGCGTTGGCTTTACCACCCAGGAGATTGTCTTTGAAAGCGGAAATATCGCGTACACGATTACGACAACGTTGAATGATGCTAATGCTACGGACATGCAGCAAGCCGCTTTGGAGCGTGCGCTTTCCTCGTTTGAGCTGGTGAAGTAGTCCGAAGGATGGAATATAAAACGCATATCACATTTTAGTGGGCAATCATATTTTTGATAACGCGGATAGCTGTCCTGCTGCATCCATAGGGGTGCCGGCAGGCAGCTATTTTGGTTTATAAGGAGGACGGTCGATTCTCCCCCGATAATATAGAACATATGTGCCGTTTATGCGACCTGGTATGGTAAAATTAAATCGTGAGAGCAATGGATATGTAATTAAACCGGCTTACAGAAGAGGGAATAAGCGGATGAAAAAAACGATAGGCATGTTCGCCCATGTGGATGCAGGCAAAACCACGTTGGCGGAGCAGTTGTTATATATGACCGATACGATTCAGGAGCGCGGTCGCGTGGATCATCAGAGTGCTTTTCTTGATCGACATGACATTGAAAAGGAACGGGGCATCACCGTATTTGCCGATCAGGCTACCATGCATTTTAACGGGTCCACTTATTATTTAATCGATACGCCGGGTCACGTCGACTTCTCGCCGGAGATGGAGCGGGCCATTCAGGTCATGGACGCCGTCGTCGTCGTCATAAGTGCCGTGGAGGGTGTTGAAGGGCATACGGAGACGGTATGGCAGTTATTGCGCAAACATGGCGTCCCTACGTTCTTGTTTATTAATAAAATCGACCGGGAAGGCGCGGATGTGGCGCGTGTGTTTGCAGAGATTCGGAGTGAGCTTACCGAAGACGTCTGTATGATCACAGAGGAGGATATGCTGCACGAAGGCGTGATGCAGTCCTCGGTCATTGAGGCTATCGCGGAGCGGGACGAGAAGCTGCTGGAGCTGTATATGGAACCGGGATATGAGGTTTCACGGTGGCTGGATACGATGACCGCGATGATAAGAAAAGGGCAGCTATTCCCCTGCTTCGGCGGATCAGCTCTGCAAAACGTGGGCGTGTCCCATTTCTTGCATCAGCTGGATCTGCTGACGGTTACGGACTATGATCCCGGGGCTGATTTTGCCGGAACGGTATATAAGATTCGCCATGACGAACAGGGCGCAAGATTGACCTATATCAAGGCCACGGGCGGAACGCTGCGGGTTCGCGACGAAATGACTTATTTCTCCGGAACGGAGACGATCACGGAGAAGGTAACGCATATCCGTTTGATCAGCGGGGGGCGCGTGACGAATGTCGATCAGGTGCATGCGGGTGATCTGTTTGTCGTTACGGGTATTTCTTCAGCTTCGGCAGGGGATGGGCTTGGGACTCTGGGGGGTGGCCGGACGGTATATGAGCTTGTACCGACACTGAAGTCGAAGGTGCAATTCGAGTCCTCGATTCATCCCAAGGATATGCTTCGCGAATTCCGTCTGCTCGATGCGGAGGATCCTTCCCTGTCTGTACAGTGGGATGAGCATGCTCAGGCAATCCATATCCATGTGATGGGGATCATTCAGCTTGAAGTGTTGGAACGCATCGTGCTCGAGCGGTTCGGTTACCGGATCACCTTCGGTGAACCAGAGATTCTGTATAAAGAGACCATAACGGAAGCCGTTGTAGGCTGTGGTCATTTTGAACCGTTGAAGCATTATGCGGAGGTGCACCTCCGGCTGGAGCCTGGAGAGCGGAACAGCGGCATCGTGTTCGCCAATGCCTGTCATCCTGATGTGCTCCCGGTCAATTATCAGCATCTGGTCGCCCAGCATGTCGGCGAGAGGAATCATCACGGGCTGCTTACAGGCTCACCCGTCACGGACATCAAGATTACCCTGCTAAAAGGGCGGGCGCACAACAAACATACGCATGGCGGGGATTTCAGGGAAGCCACCTACCGTGCGTTGCGCCAAGGGCTGGAGAAGGCAGCCAATATGCTCTTGGAGCCTTACTATCACTTCAAGGTAAAGGTGGATGCCGAGTATGTCGGTCGGTTGATGTCGGATCTGACCCAGGCGAAGGCAAGCTTCGAGCCGCCGGAAACGGCGGGAAACAAAGTGACGGTCACGGGATCGGCTCCCGTATCGACCATGATGAGTTACAGCATGGAATTAGCCGCCTACACGAAGGGAAGAGGTACGATATCCCTGGTTTACGGCGGATATGGCCGGTGCCATAACGAGGCCGAGGTCATTGAACGTAAAGGATACGATAAAAATGCGGACCCGGAATACAGCTCCTCTTCGATATTTTGTGCGAAGGGAAGCGGTTATGCGGTGCCATGGGATGAAGCGGACCGTCATATGCATGTGTAATTGATGGGATGCTGCGGAAGCGATTGGTGGTTAGGCAAGATGTCTCGCGGTCGTGAGGTATTCGTTGGATTTAACATCGTTCGTGACAAGTGAATGGTGCAGGAATGAATCGAATGATGTGTAGCGAGGCAGTATGCTGCGAAGGCAATCATGCGTAACGAAGCCGTTACCAATAGGATTAAATATCAATGACATTAATTATGTAATGGAGTATATAGACAATCGGGCGATTATGAGTTAACGATGTTGGACTATATAAGCCCACCCGATGATTCAATTTAAATCCGTAATGAAGTACGCACGCGTGATTTGAATACATCATGCGTGCGCATCGTAAAGAGATTTTATGAAGAGAGCGATCCTTTTTCAACAGGCTGCTGTCGCGTTGGCCGCATTGTCCAATAAGTAATGGCGGTCGTAATCAGCATTAACACACCAGTCATCAAGAATACCGAATGGATGTTAAAGATGCCGCTGATCATGCCGCCCGCGAGTGGTCCGGCCATCCCGCCAATTTGGTTGGCTGTCTGGTTGAGGCTAAACGCACGCCCGCGGAATTTGCTTGGCGTATGTTTGACAACTAGGCCGTTGAGTGCCGGGAATACGGCACAGAAGAAGGCGCCATAAACAAAGCGGATGGCCGAGAATGCCCAAATGTTGCTGAACAGGATTTGGGCGAGCGATCCGATACCGCCGGCGAGCAGACCGATCAGCAGCACCTTTTGGAACCCGATTTTGTCGGATAAGCGTCCCCAGCGGGCCGCAAACAGGATGCTGGCGATCCCGACGATGGAGAACACAAAGCCGGCAATCATCGAGGTATGTGATGAAGAGCCGCCGATTTGAGCGATATACAGCGGCAGTACGGGCTCGATCGTCATGACGGAGAACTGCGTCAGCACCGTAAGCATAAGCACGGTCATCAGCGCCTTGTTATGTCCGGCGACCTTAAACGTGTTTATGACGGAGACGCGCTCTTTGCTGGGTACGAATTTCTCTTCCTTGACCCAGAATATGACAAGCAGCGTGGCTGCGAAGCACAGCATCCCTGCCAATCCGAATGCCATCCGGTTGCTGAACAGGGAGGCCAGGGTGCCTCCGATCATCGGGCCCATTATGCCGCCGGTTGCGGTGGCCGTGGACATCATGGAGAGTGCGTAGCCGACCTTTTTCTCGGGGGTATTGGTGCCTACAATGGCGATTGCACCCGGGATAAAGCCGGAGAGAAGGCCTTGCAACAGGCGGAGAATCAGCACCTGATACTCATTCGTGACGAATGCCATCAGAATATAGATGACAAAGAGCACCAGCCCCGCGCGGATAATCATCGGTTTGCGTCCATATTTATCCCCGACGGCTCCCCAGAAGGGAGAGGACAAGGCGCCCGCAAAAAAAGCGGAACTGAACAGCAGTCCCGACCACATTTCCGTATGCTTGGTAACGCCGAGCTCAATCAGAAAAAGCGGGAGAAATGGTATGACCATCGAGAAGCTTGATGAAACGATAAATGAGCCGAACCATAGTATCCATAAATTCTTTTTCCAGCTTTCCATGTCTTCTTCATCTCCTGATGTGCGATTTGTTGTAATCCTTCGAGCTTCGCCTCCTGTCTTTTTAAATGGGGTAATGATGTATGTATTACATTTTCAGAGATAGCAAAAGTATAAACTTCGAGACTGGAGTCCTTGTTCGCCGAGAAGCTGCAGGAGTTCCTGCAGGAGAATCCGTCGGTTTACCGTCGGATCTTGGAGAAGGCGCTGTGTTATCTCGAAAGAAAAACTTCCTCTACATGCGGTCTGTCATCTGTGAAAGTACGTCGATAGACGTTTTTCTGTAGAGATAAGAAAGTTGTTCATGTATACATTGTGACGCCCCAGCATCGGGAGGCCGGATTCGGATAAAGCAAAACGCCCCCCTAATTTGGCAAACTGGAATGAACCAGACTGCTTGCGCTAAAGCGAAAGGCGTGCAACTTCATCCTACACCACAAGTTTTGGATTGGGAAGAGGTGGGGAACGGGGGTAGAGCGGTCGGCGGCTCTTTTGGAGATGGGTTGGAACCGCCGGGTTATCGCATAAATAAAGGGCTTTCAGGATTCCATAAGACGTGGATACAATATCGTAAAAATTATTTTTTTAGGGAGATCTTATATGAGAGAAACGCTGAAGGATCTATATTCAAATACGTTGTTCCAGCAAGTGACCGACCGGTTGAAGGAGGTTTATCCGGCATTCGATTCGAACCGGTTCATGGAGCTGATTCATAATGAAGCCTGGGGACAGGAGGAGTTCAAGCAGCGCATCCGGCATATTACGCTGGCCTTAACGGACACGCTGCCTGCTTCTTACCCGGAAGCCGTTCAGATTCTGAAACAGGTAGCCCCGCATTTTAGAGGCGTGGAATATGTGTTCTTTCCGGATTACGTAGAGATTAATGGGATGGAGGATCTGGAGACCTCGATGGAGGCTTTGGCGGTATTCACGCATTCATCCACGGCGGAGTTTGCGGTTCGGCCTTTTATCATCCAGGATCAGGAACGGATGCTGGCTCAGATGATGACATGGGCACAGTCCGATGACGAGCATCTGCGCCGGTTGGCGAGTGAAGGCTGCAGACCGCGCCTGCCTTGGGCGCCGCAGCTGCCGGCCCTGATTAAAGATCCGCGTCCGGCGCTGCCAATCCTGGAACAGTTGAAAGAGGATCCTTCCTTATATGTTAGAAAAAGCGTCGCCAATCACTTGAACGATATCTCCAAGGATCATCCGGAGCTTGTGCTTGAGATCGCCGCCAAATGGTATGGCAAACACCCGCTAACGGATTGGATCGTACGGCATGCGCTGCGTTCGCTCCTGCGGAAGGGGGATATCCGGGCACTGGCCATTTTCGGGTATGAGGAGCTTGAAGAGCTGGAGGGACTTGAGGTGCGCGAGCTTCGCATCAAACGTTCTGTGATCGCGATGGGCGATGATCTGGAGTTCGCTTTTCAGGTGGTCAACGAAACCGGCCATCCGATGGCGCTCCGCATCGATTATGAGATCGATTATATGAAGGCAAGCGGCAAGCTTGCGCCGAAACGTTATAAATGCTCGGACAAGATCTATGCGCCCGGAAGCTGGAAGGTCGAGAAGAAGCAGTCGTTTAAACCGATCTCCACGCGTCGTTTCTATTCGGGTGATCACCGTCTTCACATTGTTGTGAATGGCAAGCGGTTAGCGAGCATGGATTTTGTGCTGGAGGGTGCGGAGTAAGAGTAGGGGGCATGGTGCAGGACGATGTCTGGCAAACTTGGGGGCAGGTCGTGCGCTGGCAAACCTGTGATGAAATCCTGGAACCAGTTGACGGATTGGGGCGATTCCGTTCTAAAGTTTTGTACATCGTGCGCACTTCTCCCCTATGCGCACGATATGTGGTTTGGAGCATGCTTGGATGGCTGTCGACCGCTGAGATGTTAAGGAGGTTCTGACTAAAGGATTTTGCAATCCCAATGCGGTATCCCTGGTATAAGGTGAGGGAAGGGAATCTCCTTAGGCAAAGAAAAGAGTTAAGAGCACTAGCCCCGCAAGGTGATCATGCGCCAGTAGCAGTCGCTGCGGAAGATGTGAGGCAAGCCTTCCGATGGGAGGGCTTGTTTGTTTTTCTTTTAAAGCGTTATGGCTATGAAAATATAAGAGGGCATTAGATCATCACAGGGAGTTTTAGCGTTCGCTCCCCCACCGAACTAGACAATGAACCGCAGGCAAGCGAAGCAGAGTGCTATGCGGATTATGGCAACACTATCAAAAGTGTGGAAATCAAGTTAGCAGGTAGAAGAGAAGCCGGACTTTTGGTAAACTAGATAAGTTGAAAAGCTTTCAGAGTGTTTACAAAGTCAATTGATATAGATGTCGGAAGCCTGTTCTATGAAAATAGAGTATGGCTTGCAGGTTTCAATGAAAGAATAGTAGTACACAGCACGCCGGCTTGAACCGGCCTGGGAGGATATAGATGGACACGAAAGCACTACGAAGAGAAGACGTGGAGCTGCTGGCACCGGCAGGGGATTGGGATTGCATGCGGGCTGCGGTGGCTAATGGGGCGGACGCGATCTTTTTTGGGGTCGAGAAATTTAATGCGCGCGCACGGGCGAACAATTTCCGGATGGACGAGCTGTCCGAGATTATGGCCTTCTTGCACAGTTATGGGGTTAAGGGGTTCCTGACCTTCAATATTTTGGTGTTCGAGAACGAACTGGAGGATGCCAAGGAGCTGATCGATGCCTGCGTAGATGCAGGCGTGGACGCGGTGATTGTACAGGATTTGGGTCTGGTGAAAATGATTCGCGAGATTTCCCCGGATTTCCCGATCCATGGTTCTACGCAAATGACGATTACGTCGCCGGAGGCCGTTGAGTTCACGAAGCCGTTCAATATGGAACGTGTCGTACTGGGACGCGAGAACAATCTGAAGCAAATCCAGAAGATCGGGGAGCAGGCGAAGCTCCCAATGGAAGTATTCGTGCATGGTGCATTGTGCGTGTCATACTCGGGCCAATGCCTGACTTCCGAAATGTGGGGCGGTCGTTCCGCCAACCGCGGGGAGTGCGCGCAGGCCTGCCGTCTGCCGTACGATCTGATCGTGGATGGAGAGCAGAAACCAATGGGCGACGTCGCCTACTTGCTCTCACCGAAAGATCTGGCGGCGATCGATCTGATGCCGGAGCTGATTGAAGCGGGCGTGACCTCGTTCAAGATTGAGGGCCGGTTGAAGAGCCCGGAATACGTGGCTAACGTTGTGAGCAAGTATCGGAAGGCGATCGACCGGTATTTTGACGGCGAGGATGCAAGACCGAGCAAGGAAGAGGTGCGCGAGCTGCAGCAGAGCTTCTCCCGCGGCTTCACGCATGGCTTCCTGGATGGAACGAACAATAAAAAGCTGGTCGAGGGTACGTTCCCGAAAAGCCGCGGCGTGTACCTCGGTCGGGTAGAGCAAATTCTGCGTGACGGTGTCGTCTGCAAGCTGGATGCGCCACTGAAGCGCGGGGACGGTATCGTATTCGATGCCGGCGACCCAACGAAAAAAGAAGAAGGCGGACGAGTCTACGACGTACGCCGCAAAGGCGTCAAGCTGGAGGGCGAAGCGCAGGAAGGCTGGATCGTGGATATCGTTCCGGGCCGGAGCGACGTGGACCTGCGCAAGCTGCATGTCGGCGACCGGATCTGGAAGACCAACGATCCTGCGCTGGATAAGCGCCTCCGTCAGACGTACGAGTCGGAGAAGCCGTACCGGGTATTCCCGGTACATGTGCGGGTCAGCGGCCGTCCCGGACAGCCGCTGTCGACCTGGTGGACCGATGTGCAGAAGGGCACGACGGTCCAGGTGGATTCGGAGCTGGAACTGGAGATTGCCCAGAAGCGGCCGCTGAGCCAGGAGATCCTGGAGGAGCAGCTTGGCCGCCTGGGCGGAACGGTGTTCCAGCTGGAGGCACTTGACGTCGACCTGTACGGCGACGTCATTGTGCCGATTCGCGAGCTCAACAGCATCCGCCGCCGTGCGGTGGAGCTGCTCGCTGGCGAGCGGCCAAAGCCGCCCGTGTACGTGAAACGGGCGGTGTCGGTGTATGGCGATGCGGCTGTGCCCGCAGCGCCCGTGGCTCGCGGTGAGGCGAAGCTCACCGCGCTGTGCCGCAGCCTCCCGCAGGTTGAGGCTGCGCTTGCGGCCGGCGTCGAGATGATCTACGCCGACTTCGAGTTCATCAAGCAGTTCCCGGCAGCGGTGGAAGCCGTGCGTGCAGCCGGCAAGCAGATTGCGCTGGCAACGCCGCGCATTCACATGCCGGGCGAGAACGGCTACCACAACAACATCCTGCGCCTCCAGCCGGACGCCGTGCTGGTGCGCAACACCGGTGCGCTGTATTTCTACCTGCGCCACCGGATGGAGAACCCGGGGGCGAAGCATCCCCGGTTGATCGGCGACTTCTCCCTGAACATTGCCAACCACAAGGCTGTTGACCTGTTCCTCGAAGCCGGATGCGACACCGTCACGCCTTCCTATGATCTGAACATCCAGCAGATGGTGGATCTTCTTGGCAAGGCGGACACGTCCAAGCTGGAGATCGTCATCCATCAGCATCTGCCGATGTTCCATACGGAGCACTGCGTGTACTGTACGTTCCTCAGCGAAGGAACGGACTTCACGAACTGCGGTCGTCCGTGCGAAGAGAGCCGCGTGTCCCTGCAGGACCGGATCGGCATGTCCCACCCGGTACGGGTCGACGAAGGCTGCCGGAACACGGTATACAATGCCATCGAGCAATCCGGTGCCGAGTACCTGGCCAACTTCATGGAGCTGGGCGTATCCAGCTACCGCGTGGAGTTCCTCGAGGAAACGCCGGAGCAAGTCCACGAGGTCATCGACCTCTACAACCGCGCCCTGCGCGGCGAGATCAGCGGAACCCAGGTGTGGAAGAAGCTGAAGGCGACCAACCAGCTTGGCGTTACGCGGGGGCAGTTGGTGAAGTAAGGAAGCAGCACGCGTATTGCGTATATACTGAGCTAATATGAGGGAGTGATGCCAAGTTAGGCATCACTCCTTTTTGCGTCGGAACGCTTCGTTTCAGCTCGTTCATGGCGGTGCTTGGATCGGTAATGGAATAGAAACCCGACGTTCGGCTCGACGATCCACCCGAAGCCGCGTTTGATCCAGGACGAGGATAGCAGCCAGGTTATGACTGCGCCGAGCAGAATCAGCAGCAGCTTGCCTCCCGTGGACCGGAAAGCTTCGAACCAGCCCAGATGCTGCATCGTTTTGACGATGAACCCGTGAAGCAAAAAGACGTACATGGTATTAACCCCACGGTCCGTGAAAGGCGTATCCGACCTCGGAATGAGGGAGAGGACGCATAGTCCCATGATGACGGTGAAGGCGTAGGTGATCATACGGTAAAAGCCTGCATACCATGAATCCAAGCCAAACTCCAGGTAAGGCATCGCCCCGTAGAACCAGTTAGTTGGCAAGATCGGCGATATGACGTACAACAGGACAAATCCGGCGGAGAGCAGGATGATCGATAGCAGTTGAAATGGCCGGGCCTTGATGGCATCCAGCCATTCCCTTTTGAAAACATATCCGATGAGAAAAAAGGGCAGGAAGTACAGCGTGCGCGAAATGCTCGCGTAATAGTCGACATCGATCGAGTACCCGAGCATGATGGACATCGCGAAACAGACGACGAGCGGGTATTTGAGCATCAGCAGGTACGGCAGAAGCATTTTCCACAGCATCATGCTGAACAGGAACCACAGGATCCAGTTGGGGTAAAAGTACGTGAAATCGAGCCGATCCAAGCCTTGCATGTAATAGTCGAACAGGGTATAAAGCGTCTCGAATATGAAATACGGCACGACCAGTCCCGACAGCAGGCCGACGTATTGTTTGGGGGATTGAATGCATTTGGCAAAATAACCGGCCGCAAAAATAAACAGCGGCATATGAAACGAGTAAATGAACTGATAAATCGCTCCCATTGCTGCTTCGCCGTTAAACGGCTCGATGAGATGCCCCACGACCACCAACAGGATCAGTATGAATTTGAGGTTATCGAAATAGGCGTCTCTCTCTTTCATCAGTAACCAGCTCCTTTGGCTTTTTGGTCCATCGAAGTTTCGTACTAGTATATCGGAGGAGTCTTGGCTATTTCCATGGATAAAACTGGGAGGCGTCATTTCCAGTTATCGGCCCCACCTTGAAAAAGCCACATCAAAACCGATAAGGTGAAGAGAAAGGTAACACCGCCTAAGCGGCTAAAGCACGGACAATGAACTCCCTGCCTTTGACAAAAACCGATTTTAATCGATGGGTTGGCCGGACTCATGGTACAATGTCATCAATATGTTGAGACTTACGGGAATGGAGAAGATAGGATGAACATTCGTAAAGCGATCATACCTGCCGCTGGACTTGGTACACGGTTCCTGCCAGCCACGAAAGCGATGCCGAAAGAGATGCTTCCCATTGTGGACAAGCCGACCATACAATACATCATCGAGGAAGCGGTCGCTTCCGGCATCGAGGACATTATTATTGTGACGGGTAAGGGGAAGCGGGCGATTGAGGATCATTTTGATTCTTCATTTGAGCTGGAACATAACCTAGCAGAGAAAGGGAAATGGAACCTCCTCGAAGAAGTTCGCAAGCCCTCCAACATGGCAGATATTCATTATATCCGTCAAAAGGAGCCTAAGGGGCTGGGTCATGCCATCTGGTGCGCACGAAAATTCATTGGGGACGAGCCGTTTGCCGTGCTGCTAGGCGACGATATCGTGGAGTCAGAGGTCCCTTGCCTAAAGCAGATGATGAAGGTATATGATACCTATCAATCTACTATTGTGGGCGTACAGCCTGTATCATGGGACGAAGTGGACCGTTATGGGATCGTAGATGGGCTACAGAAATCAACTAGAATCTATGAATCCTCGAGATTAGTAGAGAAACCGTCTCGTGCGGAGGCACCATCCAACCTGGCCATCATGGGCCGTTACATTTTGCCGCCGGATATTTTCGACATGCTGGAGAATCAGGAGGTAGGGAAGAACGGCGAGATACAACTGACAGATGCTCTCTCCACCTTAGCTCATCACAGCCCGATCTATGCTTATCACTTTGACGGAATACGTCATGATGTCGGCGAGAAGTTGGGATTTATTGAAACCAGTATTCATTATGCATTGCAACGGGAAGATTTGAGAGAGGATTTGATTGCTTATTTAAGCGGGGTTTTGGCGAAAGTTCGGTAAAAGCGATTTTATACACATAAGAAAAAAAAGGGGGCAGTTGGGTAGAAGATTTCTACCACGAACTGCCTCCTTTTTAATTAGAATTGAAGATTAGCAAGTTGTTGAACATTGTCCTTCGCATTCGGATCAACTTGGGTTAGTTTCCCCATAAGGGCATCATCACTCAAGTTTTGTTTTTGTAATGCTGCCAGATACCAACGTACAATCTCCTGTTGGGTTGTCTGCGAGAGATCTTCTTGTATGCCAAGCTTAAGTGCTTCGGCTGCTTGCTCCGGTTGATTCATCATGAAGTACATTTTGCCTGTATGGAGGATCATGTCGGGTGTGTTTTCAAATGAGCGCCCTTGCAATTGTCCTTCCGGTAATGTAGCCAAATGCTGAATACCTGTCTGAACCTTGGCAAATGCTTCGGTTGCTTGCTTGAAGTACTTGTCTTTCGTTGCTGCGTCTCCAGCTCCAAGTGCCTTCATCCCTAGATCATAACCCTTATTGATAATCTGTTCGGACCAGCTAATGTCCCATTTAAATTTATAGGCATTGTTGATAAGTACTTCATAGGCTTGCTCCGGTTGCTGTTTCATTTCGTAACTTTCAATTAATCGACGTAGCATAGATTTGTTATAAGGTTCAGATTTTAACGCTTTATTAAGTAAATCAACAGATGCGTTATAAAAATTTTCATCTTGATTTTGCCTATATATAGTCTGATAGAGAGACACGGTTAACAGTACCGAGTCGGGATGGCTCGGGCGTATGCTCAAGTCTTTATCAAGGGGAGCCTTAATTTCCTCAAATGAAGAGCTGACCTGTACGATTCTGCCTGCTTCCATTCCAGAGTCGGCGGCTTGTACATACCGGATAGATGTAATCATGACAAGAATACCGCAAAGTCCGACGATTGCACTAAATACACTTCTGGCAGTTGAATCTTTGAGGCTCCATTTCTTCACTGGTTTATTATCCATTACAGCTGCCATTCCGCCAAGTCCCAGAAATACTAGGATTCCCATGAACACGTAACTCATGTTAAAGTCCAAAATACTATGAATCAAAATGGAAAGGACGATGATGAGATAAAGGAAGTGACTATTACGTTCGCCTTCATTTCCTTTGATATAACCGCGAATATACTTGTAGAAAATATACAGGATAAACGACATGAATATCACAAATCCGACAATTCCGACCTCGATCAAGTACTGCAAAAAGAAGTTATGCGCTTGACGGCTTGTGTATGGGTTGTTTTGATACTGCTCATAGAGTGAAGCCCATGCTCCGCCTCCGGCTCCGATGATCGGATAGTCTGCCAGAACCTTCATAGCGTCTTTATAGAATGTAAAGCGTTCCAGAACACTATGCTGATTAAAGTTAATATTTTCGAGTCGGACGCTGATGTTTTGCGGTAGTATATTTTTCAATCCAGTACCGATGAATAGGAAAATTAGGAAGCCTCCAATGGCAACGGAACCGAGTGGAATCCATAAGCTGGAGTTTTTTTTAGCTGACCAATTGCCTAAAGACCGTTCAAGTTTGGGAGCAATGAAGTTTTGTATAGCCCATCCGAGAAGTCCTACAATCGCGGACGTACCAAGCAAGATTCCCCAGGCCTTAAGGGCATCACTGCTGCTAAAGGTTTCATTTAATTTCAACCCTAACTCTGTTACCGGTTTGGAAATGATCAGTGAAGACACGCCTGCTATACCGCAGTACAGGATCCACAATAATTGCTTAGCTGGCTTCAGGAATAGGAGTAACAAGACAAACACAACAGGTAACATCACCAGACCGCCCCGAGACAACGTCAAGAGCAGTGATACGATGATGGGTACCAGCATGAAGCTATGAAAGGCTTGACCGTACCATTTTCGAGAAGTCGTAACGAAAAAGACTGCCGCGAAAAGGAATGCCATGAGAAAAGCGGCATAAGTATTCGCGTACTGGAACACCGAAGTCAGACGCAGACCGTTAGAGTCAGTCATGACGGCATGGGTATACGTGCCGTTTAAAACGGTATTGGAAAACCATTTCGCAATGGCGCCCGCTGTCTTGCCTTGGCCAAACCAGTTGAGTAAGCCGAATCCCACGATCAGATAAGAAACCGTCATAATCGTGATTTGAATCATTCGATTCCCCAAATTCTCGCGTAACACATATAATCCGATGATAAACATTATGGCGTAAATACAATTGATGATGACCATATTCATGGCAAGAACATGGGAGGCGGCGCTAATGAGTGAGAGTATGTAAGTTAGGGGGAGTAAAAGTACACCCACGGCCAGCCAATCTTTTTGATCTTTTAATTGGATGCTTTTATAAGAATGAGCAATCCAGAGAAATAGTAGTAGACAAGCCAAGATAGCTGCCCAGAAAATCGGTTTCTCAAATACTAACATTTGTCCGTTAAATAGAGCTGTTTGGAAAGGTGTCCAAGCTAGGAACAGAATAATTCCTGAAATCAACACCCAAAATAAAGCCGAACTCGTTTCAGCTTTCCTCGACGAGGCGACCTTTTTACCGTATACTGGATTCGACAACGTAATTAGCTCCTTTTCGTGTAGATACGACAATATTCTAGCATAAATTATGGATATATTCATTTTAATAAGTCAATATACTCATTAATATATGGGTTATTTATGAAAGGTGCGCTTCGCAAAACTATGAGGATATATTTACTAGAGCTTTTAAAACGAAAAGATTTATTAGTCTATTTGGTGAAATCGGGGTTAAAAGCAGAACATAGAAATAGCTACTTAGGCTATTTTTGGTGGTTACTTGATCCATTGCTTGGGGCTTTGGTTTATTACTTTTTAGTCGTAATTGTAATGGGGAGAGGCGGAGAAAATTATGGGGTATACCTTGTAATTGGCCAAGTAGCATGGAGATGGACAAATGCCTCGATTAGCAACTCATCGAGATCAATTATTCAATACACTTCAATAATTCAACAAGTAAATCTACCCAAAGCGATTTTCCCTATGACTAGGGTAATATCTCAAATGATAAATTTTGTATTTGGGCTAATTGTTGTAGGTTCCTTTCTTCTTATATTTGCAGTCCCAGTTCATTGGCAGATTTTATATCTACCGTTTATTATTCTTGTCCAGCTCTTTTTTTTAGTGGCCATTAGTTTATTTGTTGCTTATGTATCAGTATTCGTTCGAGATATTGGTAATATTTTGGGTCATATTCTTAGAGTTTGGTTCTATGCTTCTCCAGTGATTTGGGAAGGCAGTCGCCTTCCGGCCGAATACCGATGGGTGGAATCTCTAAATCCGATGTCATATATATTGAATGGTTATCGTGACATATTGATGTATGGGAATGAACCAAATATTAAAATCTTGACGTTAATTGGGGGGTTATCGATCGCAATTATAACAGGTTTATTATATTACTATAGTCGAAATGAGCATAAAATAATTAAGGCGTTATAAGAAGGAGTCTTTGGTATTATGGATACCCAATGTGTTGAAAAAAAGGAAGCTAGAGAAGAGGTCGTTATTTCATTAGATGATATTGGGGTTTCATTTAATCAAGATTCTAAACCTGATGATTACAAATCACGTATCTACGATGTTCTAAATCGTAAAAAAAATAGAAGTAATAGAAGTCATAAACCTCAAGTTCATTGGTCGTTGAGAAATATAAACTTGGTAGGTTATAAGGGAGAAATATTAGGGATAATTGGCTCAAATGGATCTGGAAAAACAACATTATGCAAACTTATTGCTGGAGTATTGCAGCCTGATGAAGGGCGAATTACTGTTAATGGAAGAGTATCAGCCTTGTTTTCTCTGGCGCTTGGTTTTAACAAAGAGATGACAGGAAGAGAGAATGTATATTTAAATGGTACGATGCTTGGGATCAGTAATAAGAAGATTAATTCTTTTGTTGAGGAAATTAAGGAATTCTCTGGATTAGGGGACTATTTTGATCAACCTATTAAAAATTATTCAAGTGGAATGAAGGCCAGACTAGGTTTTAGTGTTGCGGCTTTTATGGAGCCTGAAATTTTAATCCTTGATGAGGCATTAAATACAGGTGACCTGGAGTTTAGTCAGAAGGCAGCAGATAGAATGAAAGAGTTGGTTCGTAAGGCCAAGATGGTGATTATCGTAACACATAGTCTAAAATATGCCCAAAAGAACTGCGATCGACTAATTTGGATTGAGCGTGGTGTAGTTAGAGCGGTTGGCAAACCGCAAGAGATTGTAGAGATGTATGAAGATAATGTGAAAGAAAGAAAGAACAATATTAAGAAAGCTAAAAAGGAACTGGGTTTAAAGAAAATAGAGATGAAAAAGGGGGAGGGAATTGCAGTAGAATCTAAGGGTGTTGGTGTTTCCTATCGAAATAACGGTAATCAATATTGGGCCTTGAAAGATATAAGCTTGAAGATACATGAAGGAGAAGTATTAGGCATTATAGGGCATAATGGTGCAGGCAAAAGCACACTATGCAAGTTATTAACCAATATATTAGTCCCTGACGAAGGTAACCTCACTATTAATGGGACGACCACGGCATTACTTGGCTATGGTACAGGTTTTAATGGTCAGTTGACAGGGAAAGATAATATTTTCCTTAATGGTATGCTGCTAGGTATCCCTCTTGCCAAAATCAAAAGAAGCTATACAGATATTGTTGAATTCTCGGAATTAGGAAGTAGGATAGATCAGCCAGTTAAGCAGTACTCTAGTGGGATGAGGTCTCGACTAGGTTTTAGTATTGCAGCGTTCCTTGAACCAGATATATTTATTATTGACGAGGCCTTGTCAGCCGGTGATTTATCCTTTAATCAGAAGGCAAGTGAAAAGATTCAAGAGATGATTCGAATGGCTAAAGCTGTGATTGTAGTGTCTCATAGTATGGGGTTCGTTGAGAAAGTATGCACTCGTGCAATCTGGTTAAATCAAGGGCAAATCATGCAGGATGGTGAGCCAAAAGAAGTGATAAAGAATTACAAGGAATACGTTCAGAATGCCCAAAAAAAGCTTAGCTGACGGAGAGAAGAAAATGATTAAACATCAAAAAAATATTGCAATTTTGCTAAACAGAAAAATAATACGTCGGAGCATTGATACATTAATCTGGCTTGCAGATAATATTCTTTCCGAGAAGCAAAAAGAGTTTGTAAAAAGAAAGCTTTCTCTCCGTACAAAAAATTTACTGAAGGGCGCTATAATGGGAGAAAGATATAATGCCCTGTTAAAAGTAAGCCAGATCAAGCATAAAATGCTGAACTTGGGATTTGAGGAAAAAGCTTATACTGAATTATCTAAATTGGCAACAA
Source organism: Paenibacillus sp. p3-SID867 (assembly GCF_025142895.1). NCBI lineage: Bacteria > Bacillati > Bacillota > Bacilli > Caryophanales > Paenibacillaceae > Paenibacillus > Paenibacillus sp. p3-SID867. The sequence continues at coordinate 32,039 of NZ_JAMBDM010000026.1, read as the reverse complement.
ATACCGAGGATAATACACCCATCCAAAGAGAAGCGATGTGGGAGCTCGCACTGTGGCATGCCGACAAAAAAAATCGCGAAGATGCTAGAATTGGATTGCAGTATCTTTCAGAATTATTAGTGGATGAGAAGAATAAAGTGAAGATTCGGCAAGGAACAATTTTAAAGCTTGAGCTTCTTAATGTGTTGGGTCAAAAAGAGCAAGCAAAACGGATCGTAAATGATTTAGAGAAAGAAGCATTCCCTGATTTGTTCTTGGCTGCTGCGAATCTTGAATATAGTGTTGAAACGAAACGATCATGGATAAATAAAATGATAAGTGATTTCGGTTTAGGCGAAATCGGAATTCTTGATGATGATTCAAAATCCGTATACGATCAGCTAACAACACTACCGATAAACTCACACATTGCTTTAGACGTTACTAAAAGACCAAAAGTTTCAGTTATTATGCCGGTATTTAATTCTGAGTCCGTATTGGGCACGGCTATCAGATCCATTTTGGAACAAACGTGGAAAAATATTGAACTCATAGTTATTGATGATTGTAGTTCAGACGGAACGAGAGAGATAGTTCAGCAATTTGCTAGTCGGGATAATCGAATAACGTTGTTATCTACTAAAAGCAATAGTGGTACTTATGTTGCAAGAAATATTGGTCTAGAAACCGCTACAGGTGAGTATATAACATGTCATGATGCAGATGATTGGTCTCATGCTGAAAAATTAGAAAAACAAGTTCTTCATTTAATCGAAAACCCCAAGGTGATAGGGAACATGTCGCAACAGTGCCGATTAACTGAAGACTTATTCTTTTATAGAAGAAAACAACAAAGATTCTATATATTTAACAATATGTCATCACTAATGTTTAGAAGAAAAGAAGTATTAGAGAAGATTGGGCTATGGGACAGTGTTCGTTTTGGAGCTGATGGTGAATTTATTCGTCGAGTGAGAAAGGTGTTTGGAGATAAATCAATCGTTCCTTTGAACACAGGGCCGTTATCCTTTCCAAGAGTTAGCCCAAGCTCATTAACTGAAAGCGGACCATTTGGTTACCATGGATTCTTTTTTGGTGCTCGACAGGAATATGTAGAGAGTTTTACTTATCATCACAATAATGCAACTTGTTTGAAATACAGTAACTTTTTAGAACAACCAAGACCTTTTCCGGTACCTGAGCCAATGAGGCCGGATAGGAATGGCTTGGGGGGCTATAGGAAGTTTGACGTTATAATAGTTTCTGATTTCCGTTTGGCTGGGGGCACAACTTCCTCGAATGTGGAGGAGATTAAAGCGCAGAGAGAAGTGGGTCTAAAAACAGGCCTGATACAACTATCTAGTTATGCAGCTAGTGGTGTTCAAGGTGTACATCCTAAGATCAGACAATTAATTGATGGCGACAATGTACAGATGATTGTATACGGAGAAAAGGTCACTTGTGATGTAATGATTGTAAGGCATCCGCCAATTCTACAGGAGAAACAAAAATATGTACCGGAAGTGAAAGCAAAGGGAATTTGTGTAATAGTGAATCAGACGCCAAAAGTTGATTATAGTGGCAAAGGAGATATTGCATACGATATTAAGCAATGTCAAAAGAATCTAAGGGAATATTTTGGTGCAGATGGCATTTGGTATCCAATTAGTCCTTTAATAAGGAAAGCATTGAATGAGCATCACTCGAATGAGTTGTCTGCAATTCAACTTGCATCTGAGGATTGGCATAACATTATAAATATTAGTTTATGGAAGAGGCCGGGCCATATACGAACAGATAAAATGCGTATAGGCAGGCATTCCCGAGATCAGTATGTGAAATGGCCTGCTGATCGCGAACAATTACTTCAAATATATCCAGATTCTGATCCATTTGAAGTTCATATCCTGGGAGGGGCAAAGGTACCAGAGAAGACGTTAGGGAAATTACCCAACAATTGGAGAGTGTTGGAGTTCGGGGAGAAAGATCCAAAGGAGTTTTTAGAAAATATAGATGTGTTCGTTTACTATGTTCATCCAGACTGTATCGAGGCATTTGGAAGGGTCATCATTGAGGCGATGGCTGTCGGTGTACCTGTAATCTTGCCACTGGAATATTCCTTATTATTTGAAGATGCTGCTATCTATGCTGAACCGCATGAGGTTCGATGGAAGATAAACTCCCTATTAAAGGATGAAAGGGAATACGAACTGCAAGTTCACAAGGCCCTAGAGTTTCTGGGAAACAAATTAGATTATTCATGCCACATCGAAAGGGTTCAGAGGTGAAGAAATGTTACAGGAAAAGATAAATGAACATCAAGCCGATGAAATTGCATTTAGGAAGAACAGATCTGATATGATGTACCACTACATTGATTATATGATGAGAATTCTAGCGAAGGACGCGAAGAGTCTTTTAAATATCACTAACTCGAGTGATGATGAATATACTCAGTTATATGAATGGATTCCTAAAAAGACGACTCTAACCTTCCCTTTAATGCACCCATCAATAAATAAAGAAATAATAGAGTCTGATTTTTTTAATATGGAAGCTAATAAGAGATATGATTTTGTGACATGTACTCAAGTTATAGAGCACATACAGGATGTTGAAATATTTATTAAAAAGCTATTTGAGATTGGTGATCAAATATTAATATCGGTTCCTTATAAGGTAGAGGCAGATTTATATAGTGAGAATATTCATGGTCCTATAGACGTAGTTAAGTTAACTGAATGGATTGGTAGGGAGCCTGATTATTATATAATTGTTGAGGAACCGTTAATAACTTCACCTCGGATTCAATATTTAATAGTTTACTATAAAATACAGTCACTTAAGCCAAGTTTGAGTGAAATATTGCCAGAGGATTTAAGAACAAATTTTAGGTTGAAACGAGATATTAATGTATTGAACCAAAATGTTGTTCAATTAAAAGAACAAATGTCAGAAGTTGTTGAAAATAACAACTTCCTTAATTATAAACTTCAACAATTTATTGAAAGACAGTTTATTTTAAATGAAATAGAATTAACCCAAAAGGAGCTTCTAAATAAACGGAAAAGAAACACTGATTTAACTGATAAAATCAATGAAAAAATTGACGAGATACAAAAATTGGAGAAGCAAGTTAATCATTCGATTTTATTAAGTAAAAAATATCATAAGGAATACAATTTGATTTTAAAGAGTAAGTCTTGGCAAATCACCAGGCCTGCAAGATTTATACTAGAATGCATCCGAGAGTTGGTCGGTAATTATGGAAAATAACTTCTATGGTGAAGAGAGTTTGGATAAATTAATTAATAAGTTGGACAGTCTTAAAGAACAATTAAAGGAAGAAGTAAGGACAGAGAGAGAGATGGCAACGCGTTACTCCTCTCTTGAGAAAGATCTGTCGCTCATCACTGAGAAAAAGACTAAAGTAGATATAGAAACAGAAAATAATAAAAACAAGTTAACTCAAATAAAACGAAGTACATCCTGGAAAGTTACATCACCAATAAGAAAGCTGATTTCCATCTTTAAAAAAACAAAGAAACACAAAAGTAAGCTGGGGAATTCGAATGAAAATTATTATAAAAATAATCTTAGAAAGATAAAAAAATTAAAATATAGATTAACAACTTTAGGATTTAAGGAGAGAGCTCTAACTGACTTAACGTACCTTTATAATACTAGCGCTTCTACAGAAATAAAAAGATTGGTTGCATGGGAGTTATTTAATTGGTACGCCAATCAATACAGCAAAGATTCAGCTAAGACAGCTCTTGAAATATTTCCATCGGCCTCAAATAACCTTACTGACGTGGAATTAATACGGAGTGCTTCAATAATTAAAATCGAATGCTTAAGAATACTCGATTTATATAAAGAGGCTAAAGAAACTTTACATAATATTTTGCCTCTTGGAGAGGATCCCGATGTTTTCTTGGTTGCAGCCACTTTAGAGAAATCACCAGAGGAAAAGATAAATTGGATTAATAAATCACTTTCGATACAAAATATACTTCCTCTACAGATCAAAGAATCCAGGGATATTAATAAACCGTTATTTGACTCTATCGAAACGGTTTCCAAACCACATAGTTCAATTAATCCTGTGAAAGTTACGGTAATCATGCCGGTTTATAATGCCGAGAATGTAATAATAACATCATTGGAGTCTATATTAAACCAATCATGGAGTAATATAGAGGTTGTTGTTGTAGATGATTGTAGTACCGACTCTACAACAACAATTATTGATGAGTATGTAAGAAAAGATAAAAGAGTGAAACTTATATCGGCTCAAAAAAATCAAGGTACCTATGTCTCAAGGAATTTAGCATTACAAATAGCAAATGGTGACTTTGTTACATGTCAAGATGCTGATGATTGGGCTCATCCACAAAAAATCGAAGTTCAAGCAAATCATTTATTGAGAAACCTAGGAGTTATAGCGAATACTTCTGAGGCTGTTAGAACCTCTGAAGATTTGATTTTTGCTAGGAAGGGGAAGGTGGGGCGATTTATAGGGAGCAATTTTTCTTCCCTAATGTTTAGACGTAAAGAAATTCTAAGTGCAGTTGGTTATTGGGATAGCGTTCGTTTCGGTGCAGATGGAGAATTTATACGTCGAATTAGAAAATGTTTTGGTAAATATTCCGTGATAAATATTAATACAGGAGTACTGTCATTTTCAAGGGTCTCTCAAAATTCGCTTACTGAAAGCGGACCGTATGGTTATTATGGATTTTTCTTCGGGGCTCGTAAGGAGTATGTTGAGAGTTTTACCGCATATCACAATATCTCAAATAGTAATTTGAAATTTGAATTCCCTCAGTCTGTAAGACCTTTTCCTGTGCCAAATCCAATGAAACCCAATAGAGAGAACTGCAGGACGTTGGAAGTGATTTTGATAGCTGATTTTAGATCTAATCCAACATTAGACCTAAGTTTGAAAGTTATACAAAAGCACCTTAATTTGGGCTTGAGAATTGGTTTAGTACAGATGTCATTTTATGATTTGAAGATAGGAGATACTACGATATCAAATGAAATTCGTACATTAATTGATGGTGATGAAGTTCAACTCCTTGTTTTTGGTGAAAGGGTAATTAGTAATTTAACGGTTATTAATAATCCAATGGTATTTATCGAGAAACAGGATTATTTGCCTGATATGAAAACAGAAAGATTAGAAGTTTTAATTACAAAGGAAATGTACAAACAAGAAGAGTTCGCTAAAAGTATAAATAATATTGAAGAATACTTTGGTCAGATAAAGGTCGATTGTTATCCACTGGAAAAATATATTTAAGTCTGAAGTTAAAAAAATTCAAAGTGAAAACCTTCAGTGTGTTTACGTAGCAGAGGAAAATTAGTCTAACCGAATTACGAATTTAGGGGGGCATATGAAAAAACACATATTTATTATTGTTAGATATAGCCTATTAACGAGCAAAAGAGATTCATGGATTATAGCTCGACAGGATTTTGAAAATTATAGGAAACAATTATTTGATAATGGGAGATTAAGTCAAAGGGAACAGTTTTTTGAAAAAATCACTTTGTCATCTATTATAAATCAAAGTATCAAACCTAACAAGGATAACTGTACATTAATAATACTGACATCGGATGAATTACCTAAGGAACATTATAATAAGCTACATGATATGGTGTCTATTTATCCATGGGTAAAAATAATCTCGTTACCACCTGACGGAAATTTTGGTAACTCAATAAGTTCAATTGTAAAAACTGAGCTATTATCTTTTAATGAAGAGGTTTGCTATTGTACAGTTCGATTGGATGATGATGATGGTTTGTCGTTTAACTATTTTGAAAAAATTCAGCAATACATGCATTCTAAATTCAATAAAATGTGCATATCTTTTGGGCTTGGGGTAGCAGGAGTTTATGATCCATTAAGTGGAGTATTTACATCCGTGCATGAATATTATCAACCTAAAATAGCAATTGGCCTAGCGTATATTGATCAGTTTAATCCTCAAGATAAAATAGACAGTGAAATAATAACCATATTTCATTTAGGAAATCATCAGAAAATTGATAGTAGATGTCCGGTTGTTGTTGATTCTAGAGATATTATTTTTTTTAGAACTGTGCACATTTTGAGTGACTCAGGCAATGATAAAACAATAAATAAAATTACAACACTTTCATCTATAGATAAAGAAATGGTAATAGAATCGTTTAATATAAAATTAAAGATCAATAGTTCTTTCTATGAGGATATTTCCAAAAGTAATATCCGTAAAAAAAGTGAAGATCAGAAAAATACTTTATCAAGCAAGCAGATTCTTCTTGAGCAAGTAAGAAATAAAATGTTAGAAGATGAAATAGCTACGCTTAAGAATAAATACAGAGAAATAACTAATAGTAGGTCATGGAAAATTATGGGTCCAGCTCGTTACACTGCTTCTCTTTTAAGAAAAATATATAATACCATTATTAAGTAGTAGGAAAGGACTGGCTCAAAATGAAAATAAATGTTTTAGAAAAGTTAAGATCTAGAAAGGCCACAATTGGAATAATAGGTATGGGTTACGTTGGGCTCCCTTTAGCTCTGGCATTTGCGAATTCTAATACAAAGGTTATTGGTTTCGATATTGAGGAAACCAAAACTCAGTTCATTAATGATGGGGTCAGCTATTTTAATCATATTTCTTCGGGGTCAATAAAATCTGTAGTAGAAGGCGGAAAGTTCTATGCTACTACCGATTTCTCAGAGATAAGTATTGTTGATGCTATTATTTTGTGTTTACCCACACCTTTAAATCAATATAGAGAGCCAGATCTATCATATATAATTAGAACAATGGACAATATACTTCCCTATTTAAGAAAGGGGCAAGTACTAAGTTTAGAAAGTACAACATACCCCGGGACTACGGAAGAGGAAATTTCTACACGTATTCGTCAAAAAGGACTAGAGGTTGGCGAGGATTTCTTTGTTGTGTACTCCCCTGAAAGGGAAGATCCAGGAAATCCGGACTTTACAACTTCCCGTATACCTAAAGTAGTGGGAGGTACTACACAAAATTGCCTGGATGTCGGTGTAGCTCTGTATGAAGGTATCATTAATAAAGTTATCCCGCTAAGTTCTACAAAAGCAGCGGAGTTAACCAAGCTCTTAGAAAATATTTATAGATCAGTAAATATTGGTTTGGTTAATGAAATGAAAATGATTGCGGACAAAATGGATATTGATATCTGGGAAGTAATAGATGCTGCAGCTACAAAACCATTCGGGTTTACTGCTTTCTATCCAGGCCCTGGTTTGGGTGGACATTGCATTCCTATTGATCCATTCTATTTAACTTGGAAAGCAAAAGAGTATGGGGTAAATACAAGGTTTATAGAATTGTCAGGAGAAGTGAATACCTTTATGCCACATTGGGTTGTTCAGAAGGTTAGCGATTCACTGAATGAACATGAGAAGTCAATGAAGAATTCCAATATATTAATATTGGGATTAGCATATAAAAAGAACATAGATGATGTAAGAGAATCACCGTCTGTAGAAATAATGGAGTTATTACAGGAAAAAGGTGCGAAAGTTTCCTATTCAGACCCTTATGTTGCTAACTTTCCTAAAATGAGAAAATACTATTTTGATTTGAAATCACAGCCTATAACGTCTGACTTGCTTGCAAAAATGGATTGTGTTGTTATTACAACAGATCATGATTTAATCGATTATGAATTTATTCTAGAACATAGTAAATTGATTGTAGATACTCGTGGAGTTTACAGAAATGTTGAATCTGAGATTGTTATAAGAGCATAGCTAATGCCTATATTGTTTGGGAGGACTCGTGATGTCATCAAAAGATCTAATTCCAGTTAGTATCATAATACCTGTGTATAATAGACAGAACGTGGTTCTCCCCGCGATAGAGAGCATATTAAATCAAACGTATACAAATTTTGAGCTTATTATTGTTGATGATGCATCAACTGATAGTACAAGGGATATTGTTGAAACTATTAACGATAAGCGTTTGAAATATATTAGACTTAACAGGAATGTAGGCGCGGGAGCCGCCAGAAATGAAGGCATAATAAATTCGAAGCATCAGTGGGTTGCATTCCACGATAGTGATGATATATGGGTACCGACCAAACTGGAAAAGCAAGTCAAGTTAATACAAGAAAATATTCCTACTGTTATATTCACTAGCTTTATCCGATATAAAAACAGGAAGCGAGAACATATTCCTGATCATAGACATATAAATCCTGTAGAGGATATGCATAAACAATTACTTCTTGGCAATTTTATTGCTACTCCAACCGTATTGCTTCATAAAGAGTGTTTAATGAAAGTTGGAGGCTTCAATGTGACTATGCCAAGACTTCAAGACTGGGAGCTATGGATTCGGTTATCTATTCATTACCCCTTTGTATGGATTGAGGAACCGTTAGTAGAAGCATATTATACTGAGAGCAGCATATCATCTGATGAAAATAAACTGCTAGAAGCTTACAGATTAATATGGAAACTCCACAATAAGTTGTTTTTAAATGCGGGTCCTTTATATACTGCCAGATTTCTTTTTTCGTATGGTCATAACTTGGCCTTGTATGGAAACCTTAAGAAAGGTAGAAAAATTTTAGCTTCATCAATAAATCATCAATTTTATTCATTAGCTCAGTTAGTATGTTTTCTATTATCTTTTTCAGGTCAAAGAATATACAGATTTATGTATAAAGTTATGAGATAAGATAAGGGAAGAGGTTTGTAACTTGGTATTTAGTAATTTAGTATTTATATTTGCGTTCCTCCCATTAGTTATATCTATATACTATTTGATTCGGGATGAGTTTAAAAATGTAGTATTACTTATTGCAAGCTTGATTTTTTATGCTTGGGGTGAACCTCTCTATCTTTTTCTTATGTTGTTCTCAATCATCATTAACTATTCTATGGGTCAATTGATGAATAACAGAGGGAAATATAGGAGGGTGAAATTAATATTTGCGGTTTCTGTAAATATTCTCCTTCTTGGATATTTTAAATATGTAGGATTTATTCTTACCACACTTACTGAAGCATTCAATCTATACTATGACTTTACACCAGGACCCTTGCCAATTGGAATATCGTTCTATACATTCCAAGCAATAGCGTATTTAGTGGACGTCTATCGAGATGAGACCCAACCTCAAAGAAATCTATTGAATTTTGCATTATACATATCCTTCTTTCCTCAATTAGTTGCAGGACCAATTGTTCGTTATGATATTGTGAGGGAGCAGCTAAAATCAAGACAAGAAAGTTTAGAGTTGTTTGCCCGTGGTTGCATAAAATTTATTATAGGATTAGCAAAGAAAGTCTTAATTGCTAATCAAGTGGGGATTGTAGCTGATGATATATTCTCAAAGCCACCAGGAGAATTAACAACTTCACTTACGTGGATAGGAATCATTGCTTATTCCCTTCAGATTTTTTTTGATTTTTCTGGATATTCTGATATGGCAGTCGGGTTAGCGAAAATGTTTGGATTTAAGCTCCCGGCAAATTTCAATTATCCGTATATATCTAGGAGTATTACAGAATTCTGGAGAAGGTGGCACATAACTTTAGGTTCATGGTTCCGTGATTATATATATATTCCTCTGGGTGGTAACCGTGTTGGGACAGTTAGATACATCAGGAATTTATTTATCGTATGGTTTTTAACTGGTTTATGGCACGGTGCTAGTTGGACTTTTGTTATATGGGGGCTATATTATGGAACATTTATTGCTTTTGAAAAATTAGGATTAGGGAAATTGTTGAATAAACTCTGGGCTCCACTGCAGCATATATATGTTCTTCTTATTGTAATGATAGGTTGGGTTTTTTTTAGAGCTGATAATTTTTCATATTCTTTCAGCTATTTAAAAATAATGTTTGGAATCAGTACCCCAGAGTATTTAGATTACACTACTATTAATTATATTCATGATTATGGAATATACTTCATAATTGGTATTGTTTTTTGTCTTCCGATTAACCAGATCTTTAAATTGAACGAATTAACTACTGTAAGAAGGTTGAAGATAAGTAATTGGGCAACTCCTATATTGTTTTACTTACTGTTTATTTTAAGTGTTATCTATCTAATTAATTCAACATATAATCCGTTTATTTACTTTCGGTTCTAACTTATTTATGAAATTGGAGAAAAATTATGAATAGAGTATCTAGTCTAATTATGACGTTTATGTTTCTTGGCTCTATTATTATAATTGGGGGGATTATGTTATTAAAACCCGATAGAATTAAATCAGAAGTTGAGAACAGAAATTTATCACAGAAGCCAGTCATCAGTCATCAAGATATATTGTCAGGGGGCTACTTTAATAAATTTGAAGAATATTTCAACGATCAATTTCTTGCAAGAGATTTATTAATAAAGACTTATACAAAATTACAGTTAGAATTGAATCGAACGGTTGTTAATAATACTGTTATTGCTAAGAATGGCTGGCTTATGGAGTTACCCATTGCTTCAGTTAAAAGAAGTCACTACCATGAGTCTATTCAGCAAGTAAATGAATTAGAACGCTTTTTAACTAATAAAGATATTTCAATATATTTAGCATTAGCCCCACATAAGAAGAACATTCTCGCGCATCTTTATCCTGCTCATTTAAAGAACAATGCTGGTGCCAGAGGTAGACAGTACTTTGTCAATGAAATAAGTTCAAAAATTCATTACATTAACTTAAATGAGCTATTTCAAAGCAAATATAGTACAAAACAATTAGAAGATATGTATTTTAAAACTGACCATCATTGGAATATAAAAGGAGCCCACACAGCGTATCAATACATCATAAGTCAGCTTGAAGAGGATCTGAAAGACTTAAAACAGCCGATTTCAAATTTCGACATAAAGTGTAATAATGATGCTAGATTTATTGGTAGTTACAATAGAAGATTATTTGGGCTTAAAGACTATGACTTTGAATATGTTTGTGGTTATTTTCCATCAGATCAATCAAATTTAATATCATTTAAAGCCAGCAATGCAACAGGGAAAGTTTTTGAACATATGGAAGAGGTTTTTGGAAGAGGAATTAACAGCAAGGAACTAAGATATTCAAACTTATCCTCTAATGATTTTGCTGAAATACATTTTCATTATCGAAATTCAAGTTCAAATAATTTATTGATATTAAAAGATTCATATGCTAACCCAATCGTACCATTCCTTGCGAAACACTTCTCTAAGACATTTGTTCTAGATCTTCGCCATTATAATCGTATGAACGTTTATGATTACATTGAGAAACATAATATAAATGCTGTTCTTATCTTGTATAATGATAGTAATTTATCAGGAGAGTTATATTCTTTTAAATAATATTAAGGGGTGTGATTGAAGTTAAAGCCATCATTCTAGCAGGCGGAACAGGCTCACGCCTCTATCCCTTAACCAAAGTCACCAATAAACACCTTCTGCCAGTCGGGGCCTATCCGATGATCTTCCACCCGGTATATAAACTCCGCCAAGCAGGTCTTACAGATATACTCATTGTGACGGGGAAGGACCACATGGGGGATGTCGTAAACCTATTAGGCAGCGGTAGCGAAATGGGGGTCTCCTTTACATATAAAGTGCAGGATGAAGCAGGAGGCATTGCACAAGCATTGAGCCTCGCGGAGCAATTTGCAAGTGGCGAATCAGTAGCTGTTATCCTCGGTGATAATGTGTTTGAGGATGACATCTCCACCTATGTGGTCAACTTCCAAAGTCAAAGATCCGGTGCCAAGATCCTAATTAAGGAAGTGATTGATCCTAACCGTTTTGGTGTTCCGGAAATCCGAGGCAGCCAAATCATTTCCATTGAAGAGAAGCCAAATCACCCAAAATCGGATTTTGCGGTGACGGGAATATATATGTTCGACCATCGCGTATTCGAAATTATTAAGTCATTAAGGCCTTCGGCTCGTGGCGAATTGGAAATCACAGACGTCAACAATGCATATATTGAACGAGGAGAGCTTACCTTTGATGTGCTTCAAGGCTGGTGGACGGATGCGGGAACGCATGCGTCGCTCGCTCGGGCCAATGAGTTGGCTAAAGATGTTCGATTCGGTGACGATTTCGGAAAACTTAAACTGTAGTTAGGGAGGAATTGAACGATGAACGTATCTCCTTTAAAACTCACAGACGCCTTTGTACTTGAACCGGTGGTCCACGGCGATCACCGGGGCTTTTTTATGGAGAGTTACAATGATTCACTTTTTAAACAACATGGCATTACCTATAACTTCATCCAAGACAACCAATCTTTATCCGCCGAAGCTGGGGTTCTGCGTGGTCTTCATTATCAGCTCACCCCTAAGGCTCAAAACAAACTCATACGTGTCCTAACAGGTGCAATCTACGATGTCATCGTAGATATCAGAAAAAGCTCCCCTACTTTTGGTCAGTGGGTTGGCGTCATTTTGAGCGAGCATAACCATCGTCAGCTGCTGGTGCCTAGGGGCTTCGCACATGGTTTTTGTACGCTTGTACCCAATACCCAGGTCCTCTATAAAGTGGACGAATATTATTCCCCCGAGAATGACCGTGGCATATTATGGAATGATCCTGCTTTGGGGATTGATTGGCCAACGTCGAATCCGATATTATCGGATAAAGACCAGCGGCACCCGATGCTGAAAGACGCAGAGATGAATTTTGACTAGGGGGCAGTGAGGATGAAACTTCTTGTTACCGGCGGTGCCGGTTTTATAGGCAGTAACTTTATTTTATATATGATTCAGCAGCATCCGAATTACCAGATCATCAACATGGATGCACTTACGTATGCGGGCAACCTTGAAAACTTAAAATCTGTTCAACACCACCCTAACTACTCATTCGTCCAGGCAGATATAGCTGACAAAACATCAGTAGATGTAGTTTTCCAACAAGGCATCGACGTTGTGGTTAATTTCGCGGCAGAGTCACACGTAGATCGCAGTATTCTGGAACCAGAGATCTTTGTGAACACCAATGTCATGGGGACACAAGTTCTTCTGGATGCAGCCAAAAAATATGGCGTGACTAAATTTGTCCAAGTGTCCACAGATGAAGTGTATGGTTCTCTAGGTGAGACGGGGCTGTTTTCTGAAACGACACCAATTGCTCCTAACAGCCCTTATTCAGCCAGCAAGGCAGGTGGGGATCTGCTTGTAAGAGCTTATCATGAGACCTTTGGTCTGCCGGTTAACATTACCCGCTGTTCAAACAATTACGGTCCATACCAATTTCCGGAGAAGCTGATTCCCCTTATTATTTCTCGGGCTCTAAATGATGAATCCTTGCCTGTATATGGGGATGGTTTGAATATACGGGACTGGCTTTATGTTGAGGATCATTGCAGTGCGATTGATCTCGTTATCCATCAGGGCAAGTTAGGCGAGGTCTATAACATTGGGGGCAACAACGAACGAACCAATCTGCACATCGTACAAACGATTCTGGAAGAGCTCGGAAAGCCTGAGTCCTTGATCACTTACGTAGCGGATCGCCCGGGTCATGATCGCCGATATGGCATTGATCCTGCAAAAATTACGAATGAGCTAGGCTGGGAGCCGAAGTATAACTTCGAGAGCGGTATTAAGGAGACGATTCAATGGTATTTGAATCATAAGGATTGGTGGACGCGTATCCAGTCTGGTGCTTACCGGGAATACATGACCCAGCAGTACGGCAAGCGGTTGGGTGAAGTTGAATGAAGGTACTCGTAACCGGGGCAAACGGTCAGTTGGGGAAGGATGTAACGCATTTACTAACTGAAGCTGGACATGAGGTGATCGGCTGCGGGAGAGCAGAGCTGGATATTACCAACATGGAGCAATGCGGACAGGTTATTTCCGCCCATAATCCGGATATTATCATTCATTGTGCGGCTTATACGGCAGTGGATGCAGCTGAAAGTGATGTGGACGGTGCCTATCATGTGAATGCTATAGGTACACGAAATATCGCAGTATCCGCCGAAAAGATGGGTGCCACGGTAGTCTATATAAGCACGGATTATGTTTTTAATGGTAATAGTGAGACGGCTTATGTTGAGTATGATGACACCGACCCGCAAACGATTTATGGCCGATCCAAGCTGGCGGGTGAGCAAATGATTCGGGACTTCTGCTCCAAGTGGTTTATTGTAAGAACATCTTGGGTATTCGGGCTTCACGGGAATAATTTTGTGAAAACGATGCTCCGTCTAGGACAAGAAAAACCGCTGTTAAAGGTGGTTAACGACCAAAAAGGTTCGCCCACCTACACGGTAGATCTGGCGCAGTTCTTGATAAACTTAATTTCCACTGAAAAATACGGTATATATCATGCCTCCAACAGTGGTTCTTGTACTTGGTATGAGTTTACTAGCGCCATTTTTGAAGAGGCTCGTGAACAATTGGGACTTACCATAACCGCTGAATTGCAGCCTTGCACTACTGAAGAGTTTCCAAGACCCGCTCCACGTCCGGCCAATTCGGTCATGGATCATCTGGCTATCCGCCTAAACCAATTTGAGGATTTGCCACATTGGCGTGAAGGGCTGAAGCAGTTTATGCTGGATATGAAGCAGCGCCCTGAACTATACTTAAAGTGAATACAGCGATGTTAGAAACCTGATCTGTATGATCGGGTTTTTTTATTAACCTCTTCCCTAAAACCACTTGTAGATCTAATGAATTATAAAAGTATGAAGCCAATGTGTTTTTCCGGAGGTTCCCGTATGAAAAAAGTTCAAGTATTGTTATCCGCCTATAACGGCGAACAATATATATCCGAGCAAATCCAGAGTATTCTCAACCAGACGCATGCTGCTGTCTCCATCCTGATAAGAGACGATGGATCGACTGATAAAACGATACAGCTTCTCGACCAATGGGTGACAACACACCCCGATAAGATCAAGCTCATAAAAGGAACGAATGTTGGCGTTGTGTCCAGCTTCTTTGAATTGCTACGTGCTGCAGACGCTGAAGCTGATTATTACTGCTTTTGCGACCAGGATGACGTGTGGCTTGATCATAAGGTAGAGCACGCTATAACGCGCTTAGATTCCTCTATATATACAGAAGTACCGGCGATGGTATTTACATCGACCTACCTTACGGATGACGAGTTAAACCAGAAAGGTACTTGGCCTAAGCCTCCTGCACAGGAACCTTCTTTCTTCAATGCGTTATATGAGAATATCGCCATTGGCGCGACAATCACGATGAATCGATCGGCAAGAAACCTGTTTATGAATAGTAAATCGGTTGACAGTCAAAGGGTCCTTATGCACGATTGGTGGTTCTACTTACTCGTATCCGCATTTGGAACTGTAATCTACGATAACTCGCCATCTATGTTATACCGTCAGCACAGTAACAATGTGGTAGGGGGCAGCAACTCCATCGTGGGTAAGTTGAAGAGCAAATGGGCCAGTTTTAAGAGGCATACAGGCAAAGACTTGCTGCATAAACAAGCGAGCGAGTTTGATCGAATCTATGGATCGCGATTGACTGGCGAACAGAAGGAGCAGCTGGATTTATTTCTTGCAACTCGAACAAGATTCATGGACAGATTACATTATGCACGCAAGAGCAAATTATACAGACAATCCAAGTCGGAGAGTTTGTTGTTTAAGTTTTTTATTTTGATCGGGTTTATATGAGGTTGAATGAAATAGGACATAGCAGACTTATTCCTTGATATTCCTTATTTCCCTACGAACTATGCTATAATGTCGATAGATTACTATATTTGTCAGGAGACGTTATGCAATGGATTTAAGCATTTTAATCGTGAACTACAATACCTGTCAGCTGACGGTGGATTGTTTGCGATCCGTGTTTGCATCGGAAACGGAATATACATATGAAGTGATTCTGATAGATAACAACTCGAAGGACGAGTCCGTTCAGACCATCCGAGAGTTATTTCCGCAGGTCAAGCTGATCGAGAACACGGAAAATACCGGCTTTGCCAAAGCCAACAATCAGGGGATGGAAGTGGCGGAAGGCCGCTATATGCTGCTGCTAAATTCCGACACGATTATCCAGCAGGATACGATCCAGACGATGGTTGCTTTTATGGACTATAACCCGATCATTGGCGCTTCCGGCTGCAAAATCGTCCTCCCGGACGGCTCGCTGGATAAGGCCTGCAAAAGAGGGTTCCCAACGCCTTCGGCGTCCTTCTATTATGCTTTTGGGCTCAGCAAGCTTTTCCCGAACAAGCCGGAGTTTAACCAGTATCAGCTGGGGTATTTGAATCCGGACGTAGAGTATCCGGTGGATTGTTTGGTCGGTGCGTTCATGCTGGTACGCCGCGAGACGATCGAGCAGGTTGGCGGGCTGGACGAGACGTTTTTTATGTACGGGGAGGATATCGACTGGTGTTATCGCATCAAGCAGGCAGGCTGGGGCATTCACTACTATCCCCGGACGACGATTATCCATTATAAAGGCGGCAGCGCCCGGCGCCGGCCGTTTAAGATCATTTATGAGTTCCATCGGGCGATGATTCTTTTTCATCGGAAGCATTACCGGCAGAAGTACAACATATTCGTTAATGGAGCCGTGTATGCGGGCGTTGGTCTGAAATTGCTCCTGTCCCTGCTCACGAACCAGCTGAAGCCCATTCGTCCAGCAACGATAACGCAATCTTCAGGTGGAGTGGAGGTGAAATCATGATCCGCCAGAATCAGGGCTTTCTGACCAAATTGTATATGTTGACCGATTTTGCCTTTATCCAGTTAGCGTTTCTGCTTGCATGGTGGGTGAAATTCGAGAGCGGTTGGTTTCCGTATGAAAAACCGCTGCCCATCGAATCTTACGGGATGTGGAGCTTGATATACGGCGCGGTTGCCGTGGTTGTCGGCATCATGATTTCTTTGTACTCGCCGAAGCGGAAAAAGCGCTTTGCCGACGAGTTCATGAAGATCTTCCAGATGCATTTCATCGGAATGTTCATTCTCCTCAGCATTATGTTTTTTGTTAAAGAGGTGAATATCTCCCGTTGGTATCTCGCCATCTACATGATTCTCAACGTAGCATTCATTATCCTATATCGTTATTTCCTCAAGAAATCGCTCAAGCATTTTCGGGAAAAGGGCTACAACCGCCAATTCGTGCTCATCGTGGGTGCAGGGTCGCTAGGCAAGCGCTTCTTCAAAAATCTGAAGCAGTATCCGGAGCTGGGGTATGAAGTCATCGGCTTCCTGGATGATTACCAGAAGTGGGACGACATCGAGGCGAGACGGCTTAAACCTATCTTGGGCTCGGTCGGCGATCTACATAAGGTGCTGAACGAAAAGCTCGTCGATGAGGTCGTACTGGCACTTCCACTGGATGCGCACCACAAGTATCCGGAGATCATTGCTGCTTGTGAAAAAGCAGGTGTCCGAACGCTAATTATCCCGGACTTTTTCGATTATCTCCCGGCACGGCCGGTGTTTGATAACTTTGCGGGCATGCCGATGATCAACGTGCGCGATATCCCGCTGGATCTAGCGGCAAACCGACTGTTCAAGCGGGCGTTTGATATCGTATTCTCGTTAGTGGCGATTATCCTCACCCTGCCGGTGATGATCGGAATTTACCTCGGTGTCCGATTGACCTCCCGGGGCCCTGTCATTTTCAAGCAGGAGCGGGTCGGGCTGAACCGCAGGAACTTTTATATGTATAAATTCCGTTCGATGAAGCCGCTGCCGGAAGGGGCGCCGGATACGGGCTGGACGGTGGAGAATGATCCGCGCCGCACCAAGTTCGGCTCATTTCTCCGGAAGACCAGTCTGGATGAGCTGCCGCAGTTCTTTAATGTCCTGTTCGGACATATGAGCGTTGTGGGCCCAAGACCGGAACGACCTTATTACGTTGAACAGTTCAAAGAGGAAATTCCGAAGTATATGGTGAAACACCACGTACGCCCGGGCATCACGGGGTGGGCGCAGAGCAACGGCCTGCGCGGGGATACTTCGATTGAGGAGCGGATCAAGCACGATATTTTCTACATCGAGAATTGGTCCATTCTGTTTGATATCAAAATCATTCTGCGCACGATCCGCAACGGATTCAAAAACGCATACTGATCATAATCGATGTGAACGTCATTTGGCAGCCGCCAAGTGGCGTTTTTTTGTTTTGCCCACCCTTCAACCGGGTATTTACCTAGCAACAGCGATGAACGAAACAAGGGGTGGGGATACCATGAAACGGATCGCAGCTGTCCTTCTATTATTTTCCGCCATTATGATACTGCTTCTGACTCATCTGGAGTTGGAAGAGGAAGAACCGCAAGGATTCGCGGCCTATCGCCTGATTGCTCATGCCATGGGAAGCATCGGGGAGCAGCCCTACACGAACGCCTACGAAGCTATGGTCGTTAACTACGAGCAAGGCACCCGGGTATTCGAGATTGATTTGATGCTGACGGAGGATCGCAAAGTCGTAGCCAGGCACGAGTGGACGGAGAGCATGACACAGCAGCTGGGTCAGAAGGAGAAACTCCCCGAGGATAAGCAGGCGGCCCGCCTGAGCCATGAGGAATTCATTAATACGCCGATTTTGGAGCAATACCAACCGATGGATATTGAGGCCATCATGCATATGATGGAGCGTCATCCCGATATCTATATCGTGACGGATACGAAGGAGCAGGAGGATCAGGATATTCAGCACCTGTTCACGGAGATTTTAAACGCTGCTAAAGAGCGGGATCGAAAACTTCTGGATCGGGTCGTCGTCCAAATTTATAATGAACCGATGCTCGAGATGGTCCAGGAAATATATCCGTTTGAGTCCATTATCTATACGCTGTATGCCACGCAGGATTCCCCTGCCGAAATCACGGCCTTCGTACAGGAGAACAACATTGACGCCGTTACCATGCCGGAGTACAAGGTCAGCCCGAATTTCGTAGCGAAGCTGAGGCAAGCGGGTGCCGTGACCTATGTCCACACCATCAATGACACCAACACGGTGAACAATTATGAAAAATGGGGCGTGTACGGCGTTTACTCGGACCTGCTGACAGAGCCGGAGTTGGAGCAGAACAGCCTGAGGTATACCATTAAAAAGTGACTCGCATAGAGGGGGCATGGCTTTAATTCAAGTTGGATGGCCCGCCTAGGGAACAGGCTTTTCTTCATATATAGTGAAGCTGAACATCGAAGTCCGCTATCTCCAAAAGAGACGCGGGCTTTTTCATGATATCAGAAAGTATAAACTTCGAAGCATGACCTTCCTGATATCACAAGAAAATCATCATCTAAATGCGGTCTGGGATAGTACGCCTGTAGACGCTGTTCTTAGCGAAGTATCAGTCCAATTCCCTTTCCAGAGGCGCGGTTCGTATATCGGCTGAACCGATAGACCACAATTACCAAAAAAATGTTCGTATTTTATGCGAACATAAATTGACTTGCTTACCGTGCTAGCATAGACTTATTTTAGTATAATAGTAACCCGTGAACGTGGAGGAATGACGCTTGAAAGAGATGATACAATCCTGGAGGCATGTGTTTAAGCTGGACCCCGACAAGGAGATCGATGACGAGACCCTTGATGCGGTATGTTTGTCAGGAACCGATGCCATTATGGTCGGAGGCTCAACCGGAGTCACTTATGAAAATACCGTGGATTTGCTGTCCCGAGTTCGGCGTTACGAGCTGCCGTGCGTGCAGGAAGTATCCGATCTGGAAGCCGTTGTACCCGGATTTGATCTATATATGGTCCCGATGGTTTTGAATACGCAGGATCCAACCTGGATCATGGGCCGGCATCGCGAAGGAATCGAACGCTACGGGTATATGATCCCGTGGGATCTGGTTGTGACCGAGGGGTATATCGTGTTGAACGAGAATGCCGCGGTGGCGAAGCTGACCGGAGCAGAAACTTCGATTGGAGCGAGCACTGTCGCCGCTTATGCCCAGATTGCGGACAAGCTGATGAATCTGCCGATCGTGTACCTGGAATACAGTGGCGCATATGGGGATATGGAGACCGTCCGTACGGTTCGAAGATCGCTTGATAACGCCCGTTTGTTCTACGGTGGCGGAATAACGAGCGCCCAGCAAGCGACGGAGGCAGCTGCTATCTCTGATACGATCGTTGTTGGCAACGTTGTGTATGATCATCTGGAGCAGGCGCTCGAGACGGTCAAGGCCGTGAAGGGCTGACTTGTCTCTGTTATAAGATCTGCCCAAAAATATAGAGGCGCGTTAAGCTCGCTCAGGCTCTATAATCGTGTGTTTTCTCCATTCGCCTTGTAACGGTTAAGTATACTTTATTTAATATTTTGATTTTATATTCCATTTAACCAAGCAGGCAGAACGCACCGTGTCTTAGACAGACAGCATTCTATACTATTCATTCTCTTTAATTTATCTATCAGCCAGACCCAATCTTTTTTAATCTTTTCACCTTTACCCAAGTGTTTCCCTTTATCAAATCTACACCTATTAGGAGGCAATACTATGCATTCCATTGATATACATGAAGCCGTCAGACGTCTCAATCCGCAGCAGCGTCAAGCCGTTGAAGCAACCGACGGACCGCTGCTCATTATGGCGGGTGCCGGTTCCGGCAAGACGCGGGTGCTGACGCACCGGATCGCGTATCTGATCGCCACGCGCAAAGCGGCTCCCTGGAGCATTCTTGCGATTACGTTTACGAATAAAGCAGCCCGCGAGATGCAGGAGCGGGTATCCAAGCTGGTCGGCCGGGAAGGCCAGGACATCTGGGTATCGACGTTCCACTCGATGTGCGTGCGGATTTTGCGTAGAGACATTGAGCGGATTGGCTTTACCTCGAATTTCAGTATTCTAGACTCGACGGATCAGCTGTCCGTTATTCGGAATGTGATGAAGCAGCACAACATCGATCCGAAGAAATTCGAGCCGAAGGCGATTCAAGCGGCCATGAGCGCGGCCAAGAATGAGCTGATTTCCCCGCAGCAGTATGAACAGAAAGCCGGAGATTATTTTGAATCCCTTGTAGCCAAGGTCTACACCGAATACCAGAAGCGCTTGAAGAGTAACAACTCGCTAGATTTTGACGATCTGATCATGACCACGATTCAGCTGTTTAAGGAAGTGCCGGAGGTTCTCGACTTCTACCAGCGCAAGTTCCAGTACATTCATGTGGATGAGTATCAGGATACCAACCGGGCGCAGTACATGCTTTGCCGTATGCTGGCGGACAGCCATCACCGCATTTGCGTTGTCGGGGACAGCGATCAGTCGATCTACCGCTGGCGTGGCGCGGATATCACGAACATCCTGAATTTTGAGCAGGATTATCCCGAGGCCCGGACGATTCTGCTGGAGCAGAATTACCGTTCTACAGCGAACATTTTGAACGCTGCCAACAATGTTATTGGCCTGAACACTGGCCGCAAGCCGAAGAATCTGTGGACCGAGCAGGGCGAAGGACCGAAGATCAAGGTGTTCCGCGGGGATACGGAGCATGATGAGGGGTATTTTGTTACCTCGGAAATTAGCAAGAACATCAAGGACGGCAAGAGCTATCAGGACCACGCGATTCTGTATCGGACCAATGCGCAGTCACGGGTGATCGAGGAAATTCTGATCAAGTCGGATATTCCGTACCAGATCGTCGGGGGCATCAAGTTCTACGATCGCAAAGAGATTAAGGACCTGCTCGCCTACCTTCGCCTGATTTCCAACCCGGACGACGATATCAGCTTGACGCGGATCATTAATGTGCCAAAAAGAAGCATCGGCGACACAACCGTTGCAAAGCTGGCTGCTGCAGCCGCAGAGCGGGGCATCTCGATCTTCCGCGTGCTGGAAATCGTGGACGATCTCGGCTTTGCCGGACGTACGCGTAATGCGCTGGTGGGCTTCTACGACATGATTGCCGCGCTCAGCCGAATGGTCGAGTTTCTGTCGGTGACCGAGCTTACGGAAAAAATTCTCGAGATGTCCGAGTACCGCCTCGAGCTGCAAAACGAGAATACGATCGAATCCAGATCCCGCCTCGAGAACATCGACGAGTTCCTGTCGGTTACGCAAGAGTTCGAGAAGAACAACGAGGATAAATCGCTCATCTCCTTCCTCACGGATCTTGCCTTGATTGCGGACATCGACTCGATGAACGATGACGAAGAAGATCGTGACGACGCTGTCGTGCTCATGACCATGCACAGTGCCAAAGGTCTGGAGTTCCCGGTGGTGTTCATTATCGGTATGGAGGAAGGGGTATTCCCGCATAGCCGTGCCTTTATGGATAACGAAGAGCTGGAAGAGGAACGCCGACTTGCTTATGTAGGCATCACGCGCGCAGAGAAGCAGTTGTTCTTATCCTGTGCACGCATGCGTACCTTATTTGGCCGCACGACGGCGAACATGCCATCGCGATTCCTGGAGGAAATCCCGGAAGAGCTGAAGGAAGACACTCAGATGGCGCATGACCGCTACCGCCGAGGTGGCGGAAGCAATGTAGGTGGTTCCTATGCGGGACGCGGCTTCGGCGGCGGTGGAGGCAGCAACTTTGGCGGCGGCCGCAGCGTGGATCTCTCCCTCAGCGGATCGACCGCTTCCGCGCAAGCCGCGCCGAAGAGCCGGGTAACGATGACAACCGGTGGGTCATCCCGTCCAGCTGCTGCTTCGGGCAGTGGGGAATTTAAAGCCGGCGACAAAGTTGCCCATGGCAAATGGGGAACCGGTACGATCGTAGCGGTAAAAGGCAGTGGCAACGACATGGAATTGCAGATTGCATTCCCGGCGCCTGTGGGCGTGAAACGTCTGCTTGCCGGCTTCGCGCCGATTACGAAGGTGGAATAACCGCGGGTGATGGCGGTTGCTCATTTTTAAGAGCAGGATGTTTGGACAACAATGTAATACAATGATTGAACGACAGTCCACATAACGTAACGCAACTTATTATGGCCTTATATTATTGAAGGAGGATTGCCCCTGCATGGATTTCAAGGAAAAGATGGAGAAGCTCATTGCGGAGCTGAACAATTACAATTACCATTACTACACGCTGGATCAGCCGCTTGTAAGCGACAAGGAATATGATGCCCTGTACGATCAGCTGGTAGCGTTGGAGGCCGAGACCGGAGTGTCGCTTCCGGATTCTCCGACCCAGCGGGTGGGTGGGGAGATTCTGAAGGGTTTTGCCCCCCACCGCCATTTGGCTCCGTTATGGAGTCTCGATAAGGCTCAGAACATTGAGCAGCTCCGTACCTGGCATGATCGCGTGGTCAGGCTGGTCAATGACTATAATACGAAGAATCCCGGCAATCCTCTTAAGGCACCTTGTTATGCACTGGAGCTGAAGTTTGACGGACTCACGCTGAATCTGACCTATCAGGACGGCAAGCTGATTCAAGCATCGACACGGGGCAACGGTGCAGTTGGCGAAGGCATTTTGGCTCAGGTGAAAACCATCAAGTCGGTGCCGATGACGATCCCGTACACGGAAGGTACGATTGAAGTACAGGGCGAAGGCATCATGAACCTGTCCGTGCTGGACAAATACAATCAAACCGCGGCCGAGCCGCTCAAGAACGCCCGTAATGCCGCCGCAGGGGCTCTCCGCAATCTTAATCCCAAGGTGACGGCTGAGCGTAAACTGAACGCTTACTTCTATAATGTAGGTTATTCGGATGGAATCACCTTTGCCGATCACAAGGAGATGATGGATTTCCTGCGCGAGAACCGGCTCAAGGTCAATCCGTACATTTTCTATTTTGAGCAATTTGGCGATGTAATGGAGCAATTGGCTGATATCGAGAAACGCCGTTCCGAGCTCGATTACCTCATTGACGGAGCGGTGGTGAAGGTGACCGATTTCCGCATTCGCGAAGCTCTCGGATATACCGATAAGTTCCCCCGCTGGGCAGTCGCTTATAAATTCGAAGCGGAAGAAACCACGACCGTGCTGCAGTCGGTAACCTGGAATGTGGGGCGGACCGGAAAAATCACGCCGTTAGCGCGTGTAGAGCCTGTTGAGCTTGCCGGGGTCACGGTGCAAAATTGTACGCTGAACAATATCGGGGATATTGAGCGCAAGAACCTCAAGTTCGCACTGGGCTCCCGAGTCTTCATTCGCCGTTCGAATGACGTTATTCCCGAGATCCTCGGCAAAGTAACGGAGGAGCAGGACGGCGAAGAGATCCTGTATCCGGAACAGTGTCCATCCTGCGGATTTCCGCTGGAGCAGCGCGGCGCTCATCTCTTCTGCAACAACAAGACGGGGTGCAAGCCGCAAATCGTGGCCCGGATCACGCATTTTGCTTCCAGGGATGCCATGGACATTGAAACATTCAGCGACAAAACTGCGATCCAGTTATACGACGAACTGGGTGTAAGAGAACCGGCTGATCTGTACACGTTATCTTTTGATAGCTTGCTGAAGCTGGAGCGCTTCGGCGAGAAAAAAGCCCAGAATCTGCTGGATGCCATCGAGAAGAGTAAGGAGCGGGATCTTGCATCTTTCCTCTTTGCGCTGGGGATTCCGAATACCGGCAAATCCACAACCAAAATGCTGGCCGATCACTATCGAGATCTGCACCGCGTGATGGCGGCGACCGCAGAAGAATTGGTCGAGCTGCCGGACGTGGGCGGCATCGTGGCCGAAAGCATCGCCGGATACTTCGCGGACCCGTTTGCCCAAGCAAGCATTCAGAAGATGCTCTCGCTGGGCGTCCAAGCGAAAGCGCCGGAAGCACCGAAGCCGGTGAGCACCGATTCCTACTTCAGCGGCAAAACGGTGGTGCTGACAGGCACCCTCCATCTGCTGACCCGAGAAGAGGCGACCGAACGCTTGGAAGCGCTCGGCGCCAAAGTCACCGGCAGCGTGTCCAAGAAAACCGACCTCCTCATTGCAGGCGAAAAAGCCGGCAGCAAGCTGGCCAAAGCCCAGCAGCTCGGCATCGACATCCTGGAAGATGAGGAAGAGTTCGTACGGTTGCTAGACGAATCATAATACAATCTGGATATATCTTGCAGAATCAGTTGCAACTCCATGTGAACCGAGGCTATCGATAGCCTCGGTTTTTCTTTTCCCCGGTTCCCTGACTTCTCCCTTACTTGCGATGTAAGCCATATTTTCTATGAATCTATGACGTTTTCGATCATTCGCCAAAAGCTCCTAAACATTCGACTGAATTTAACAAAAGCATACAGAAAAGGATGAAGGAATCTAATTTTGGATTCTAGAATAATTTACCACGGGTCAGTCTTATGCGGAAAGGAGTGGATACCATCGTTAGGCAGCGCAGATATGCTGATGACATCCCAGACCCTAATGTGATTGGGAAATCTATCTTATGGGAGGGGCAAAGCCATGAGTAAAAAGTTATGGTCCGCACTACTAAGTTTTGTATTAACGCTATCACTCGTTGCACCAGCGGCTGGGGCCGCTCCGTCAGAACGGCAGATCGAGCTGAACAATCAGCTCAGCGCCGATGAAGCTGGGCAGATAAAGGATATTCTGAAACAGCGAGCTAAGCTTGCGGAGTTTCCGGTGCTTGATCAAAGTCTGCAGAGATCTGCCGGGGGTCCTACAAGAGTCATTGTAGAGCTGTCTACTGAGCCAGTGGCCTTAGCCAAAGGGCTTTCCTCTATTCAGGGTCAATTCTTTAGTTCTTCCGCAGAGGCGAAGGTTGAGGCACAGGTGCAATTGGAGCAGCAGACTTTTATACGCAGCCTGAGCACGAAGAATATAACGCACGAAATTTCGGAGCAATATAGTTACGCATTCAACGGGGTGTCCATGGAGATCGACGGCAGCAAGGTTGAAGCGCTGCTTGATCTCCCTGGCGTTCTAGGCGTATATCCCGATCTGGAGGTAACGGTTGGACCGAAGGGCGAAGTGAATCCATACATGAAGGATACGGGGCCGTTTATCGGTGCTCCGGAAGTATGGGATCTCGGTTATACAGGTAAAGGCATTAAAGTAGGCGTTATCGATACGGGTATTGATTACGTACACCCTGTTTTGAAGGATGCTTATAAGGGTGGATATGATTTCGTAGACAATGATAACGATCCTTATGAGACAACTCCGCTCGACTGGGAGAATGATCCTTCCGATCCCCCACAGGTCGATGACAGGGGAAGTACGTATTGGACGGATCACGGAACGCATGTAGCGGGTACCATCGGGGCCCGTGATGCCGGCGAATATGGAGTTGTGGGCATTGCACCGGAAGCGGATATCTATGCTTACCGAGTTCTTGGGCCATACGGAAGCGGCTATTCCAGCTGGGTACTGGGTGGTATTGACCGTTCCGTCCAGGACGGAATGGATATAATCAACCTCTCGCTGGGCAATTCACGCAATGATCCGGACTATGTGACGTCCGTAGCACTCAATAATGCTGCGCTGGCTGGTGTCACGCCAGTCGTTGCAAGCGGCAATTCAGGGCCTAACCGCTGGACGGTTGGATCGCCGGGGGCGGCGGCTTTTCCGATTACGGTAGGAAACTCAACGGGTCCAAGTGACGAAATTGCGGCAACAGCGCACTTTTCCACGGATTCGGAATTGCCGGGTGAGCCAATGGATAACAATGAGGGTCCGTTGGAGCTTGGAGCAGAGCCAACAAATCCCGTTACGCCTGAAGAGCAGACGGATGTAGGAGCACAGGCAGATGAAGCCGCTGGGCCAACATCGACTGATGACACGGCTGCTATGGTTGGGACGGAGACTTCCGTCGATACGGAACAAGATCTAGAGCCGGCTTTACCGAATGAAGGAGCCGGAGAGGAGCCGGTCACGGAAGAGGAAGCTGTTGAACCTGTCAAGGATAAGGAACTGCCTTCGACAGACGATGCCGCTCCGATCACGGTGACAGATGCAACGTATAAGCTTGAATTAATGGCCTGGAATCTGGCTGAAGATCCTGAAGTTGTCCTGGATGGCGATTTCGGACTGGTTTATGCGGATCTGGGTAAGCCAGAGGATTTCACGGGTAAAGACGTAACCGGCAAAATAGCATTGATTAAACGCGGCGAAATTGCCTTCGTCGAAAAAATTGCCAATGCTAAGGCGGCAGGCGCGAAGGGTGCCATTGTGTTCAACCAGAACCCTGGACCTATCGCTGTGTTGCTTGGAGACAGTTTTGCCTTCATTCCAACCTTTAGTATGAGCAAAGAAGACGGCGATTATATCAAATCGCTGCTCGATGCCAATCCGAATATGAAAGTGAATTTTACGGATTTTATCAAAAACCGAACCGCAGGCGATGAAATCAATGATTCCAGCTCCCGCGGCCCGGCTAAAAAGACGCTGGACATCAAGCCTGACGTGGTTGCACCGGGAACCAGCATTTTGTCATCCATTCCGGCGTACGGTAGGGACATTGCCGATGCAGATTACAGTCGATCCTATGATCGCTTCACGGGCACCAGTATGGCATCCCCGCATGTGGCAGGGCTTGCAGCTCTCATTTTGGAGAAGCACAACGACTGGACTCCATTCGACGTCAAAGTCGCACTGATGAATAACGCCAAAGTGCTGAATACCGAATCCTACGATGTAACGGATCAAGGAGCCGGGCGCGTACAAGCACTCAATACCATCCAGGCAGAGGCTCTGGTGAAGGTCTTGGACAAGACCTCGTATCAGGAGAACGGAACAAGTAAAGAGCAGGATAATATTACGGGAAGCATCAACTTCGGTAATTTCACGGGCAAAGCTGCCAAGACCGTTCAGAAAAAAATAAAGATAGAGAGTATTGGAAATGCGGGCGGGACTTTTAACGTGGAAATCAATAACACACAGGTCACGCCGGGAGTAAGTGTTACAACCGATAAAAGCACCTTCACCCTAAACGGTCAAGAAGAGGTCACAATAACCCTTCAAGTGCCGGAAGGGATAGAGGGCGTATCAGAACAACAAGGGTATATTACCTTTACGAATGGAGCCTACACCTATTCAGTTCCTTACGTTGCGTACTTTAACCTTGAGATCACAGGCGTGAAATATACAAAAGCCTACAGTGACAAAGAGAATTACTTACCGCATGTTCCGTTGACCGTGACGGGTGAATTGGGCAAGCTCAACCTGGCTTTCGAATTTTACAATCCGATGCAGATCGTCATTGTGGACTTGTATGACAGTCTTAATCCGGGCGCGGGTGTTGACGGCGACGGTATTATCGGCCAAATATTCGGAGGGGAAGCCTATTTTGATGCGAACACCTCGTTTACGATCGGCTGGAACGGGAAGTATGCCGATTATGAGACCGAGAAAGAGGTAGAGGTTCAGGACGGTCTGTACTCGATAGAGCTTTTATCCCTTGGTACGGATGGAATCGTTTATTCCGATTATGCCACGATTCCTTTCTTCGTGAAGAGATCGGCACCATCGATACAAACGGAGGCGGATGTCAAAATTTCCGGCAAGAACAATCCTTCGCTAACCGGCACGATCGATGATCTCTATGTAACAGCTGTTCCGGCTCTGTGGGATGAGTGGGCCATTGATTTTGACGTAAGCGAATGGTTGGATGCCACTTATGTCATTAAAAGAGCTAACAAAACGGTCGCCAAGCAAGGTACCTTTGATGTTGAACAGAATGGTGCATTTAACATTGCGTTAGACGGATTATCTTCAGGCAACTATACCGTTGAGCTTTCCGTCAAGGACCGTCAAGGACTTCAAGGAACGGCTTCCGTATCTTTGCAGCTGGCGGGCGCGCCTGGACCAGGCAACCCTGATCCAGGTAATGGTGGCGGATCTGGAGGAGGCGGTGGAGGCGGCTCGTCCTCTGGTGGAGGTTCTACGGGAACTCCGTCAACTCCGGCCCCTGAAGTATCGGGGGATGCCAAAGTAACCACGAAGAAAAATGCGGATGGTACCGAGTCTGCAACGGCGGCTCTGTCTGAAGCAGCGGTTACGGCAGGAATTACCGAAGACGGCAAAGAAGTGAAGCTGGATGTATCGAAGCTGGATTTCAGCAAATATAGCGATGTAGCTCTTACCCTCGGTAAGGCTGCCGTAGATAAATTGAAAGCATCCGGCAAACCGCTTGTGATTGCGGGTAACGGATTTAGCCTGACGGTTCCTGCTGATGCCTTGGATGATTTCACAACGAGCAGCGGATTCAGCTTAGCGGTTTCCGTAGCTGCAAGCAAAGCGGGATCCGGAAACACATTGAACGCTGTATCCCCGATCGTTTCGGTTAAACACGGAGACAAGTTTAAACATCCGCTTTTGCTGACATTGAACTATGACCCAACAAAAGTGAAGGATGCGCGCAAGGTAGGTGCCTACGTGCAGTCGGAAAAAGGAGACCTGCAATTCGCTGGATTGCTGCAATCGACTGCGCGTGGATCGATCACGTTCCGTGTTAACGGTCCAGGTTCATATGTGGCTGCCGAGAATAACGTGACCTTTAACGACATCGTCAGCCACTGGGCTAAGGATGAGATCGAGGTTGTGGCCTCGCAGCATATCACGAACGGGACAGGTGCGGGCCGGTTTTCGCCGAACAATGCGGTGACCCGTGCCGAATTTGCCACACTGCTTGATCGTATTTTCGAAACAGGCATCGATTGGGAAACACGCAGCAAAGAAGCGGGAGCGAAGAATCCACTGACCCGTGAGGATATGGTGGTCATGATTGCGGAAGCGCTGAAGATTGATTCCGAAGCAGGTTCCTTGTCATTTAACGATACGAATCTGATTTCGGAGGAGGCGCGTGCGGCCGTAGCCTTTGCTGTGAAGGAAGGTCTGGTGAAGGGAGTGAATGGCAACCGCTTCGGACCGGGTGAGACTTCCACTCGGGCTCAGGTATCCGTGATTGTGTACCGTTTGCTGGATTATCTGGACAAAATCTAATGAAGGCGAAGCTATTTCATCTAGAATACAATTGTGGTTAAGCAAAAGAGGAGTTGCTCTATGTCATGTGACTTGACGGGGCATCTCCTCTTTTTATTTGCGGTTGCTTCTTTGATACATCAATACGTCAACGCTAACATCCTTGCTGCCTTTTAAGGAGGTCCCGTTTTATTCGAACCATCAACAAAAATATTGATTAGACAACCTGTAATGTATAATATGCTTGTGAAATCAGGTGAAGGGAGGATAGGGATGAGATACAGCACTGTCTTCTATATAACCATTGGAATAGTTCTATTTTTTATTATGGTTACCGTGCTCGGGGATATCGCGGCTGAGGATGCTGCTGGAATGATTCGCATGAGCATCGAATGGCTGACGAAGTACGTGCTCCCATGGATATTCCTGTACTGGTTCATTAAACTTGTCAGAAAAATAAAGTGAAAAGACACTCACCGCTTGCACGTATTGTGCAGCACGATGAGTGTCTTTTTCCCATAATCTCGATTATTCCTTCGACCAATGGTCCAGCTTGTCATCACCGGGAAGAAGCAGGGCAAGCAGACCAAGCAGCGGCAAGAAGCCGATGGCGATCATAACATTGCCGATTCCCCAAGCATCCCCGAGATTACCGAGCACAAGCGAACCGACCCCGCCCATGCCAAAAGCAAATCCGGTAATCAGCCCGGATACCGTACCGATATTGCCCGGATGCAGCATTTGGGCATATACGATGGTGACCGAGAAACTGGACAATAGAACAAAGCCGCCGATCAGCAGCAATACAGCCGCCCAGAACGGGGAGGCGAACGGCAGAATCAACGCAATGGGTGCTGTGCCGATCATGGAGAGCATGATCATGTTGCGGCGGCCAAAGCGGTCGGCCAGCGGACCGCCGAAGAAGGTACCCACAGCTCCGGATGCGAGAAATAGAAAAATATAAATCTGAGCGTTATCAATCGTGATCTTGTACGCATCCATGAGGTAGAACGCATAATAGCTGCTAATGGCTGCGCCATACCAGGAGCGGATAAACACGAGAATGACGAGAACCAGCGTTGCATTGCGTACGCTTTTGCGACGCGCGGGATCAAGCGTGCGTCCTGCAGCTTTCTTTTTAAACGTGTAACCAGCTTTCAGCATGCCATGATACCAATGGGCAACATAGGATTGCACGAGGATACCAGCCGCGGCAACGAAGGTGAAACCGATCGCGCCGAACTGTCCGAACGGTACGAAGATGTATCGTGTCAGGAGCGGAGCAAGTGATTGCCCGGCATTGCCTCCTACTTGAAAGATCGATTGGGATAACCCTTTTCGCATACCTGCAGCCATATGAGCAACTCGCATTCCCTCAGGGTGAAAAGTCGCCGAGCCTAATCCGATCAGAACGACCGCGAACAGAACAAGGATATATGTATGTGCATATGCAAGAATGAATACGCCTGCAAACGTGAAACACATACCGATCGGTAGCAGAATCGGTGTTGGCCTTCGATCCGCAGCATACCCGATAACCGGCTGAATAATGGATGAAGTAAAATTAATGGCAAAGGAGATCCAACCGATCTGCGTAAAGGTAAGCAGCAGGTTATCCTTTAATATAGGAAAGATAGCAGGGATCACGGACTGAATCGAATCATTAAACAAATGAACGAAACTGATGGCGATTAGAATTTTATATACGGTAGCCTGATT
This sequence comes from Paenibacillus sp. p3-SID867, assembly GCF_025142895.1. Classification (NCBI taxonomy): domain Bacteria; kingdom Bacillati; phylum Bacillota; class Bacilli; order Caryophanales; family Paenibacillaceae; genus Paenibacillus; species Paenibacillus sp. p3-SID867. Next base: position 541 of record NZ_JAMBDM010000026.1, on the reverse strand, counting down.
TCCCTCTCCGTGCGCAGGACTTGGAGTATCTGTGGGCTTTTGGAGAGCGATGCTTTTGTCTGCCATTCGGCGAACTCCTTTCTTATGTATATAGTCGGGCTTCAGAAAAGCGATGAACTAACCTTAAAACCTTATTCTATAGGAAATCAATTACATTTCGAGATGATACTTCATGAATTTAAAGTCTGAGATGAAGCGAATTTATAGTAAGGTCGCCGGCAGGCGGGGTTAGATATCGTTCTCTATAAGGTATAAATCCTGATAGGAACGATGTTATGCGAAACTTTACATATTTTCTTTTAAAAATGCTTGCTATATCTTTTGGATCATGGTATATTACTAACTGTCGCTTTTGACGAAAGCTTTTGAAGCTTGTCGAACGGCGTCGAAAAAAAAGTGTTGACATCAAGTTAAATACTTGATAAGATATAAACCTGCGCTGCTGATTGAGATGATCGGCAAAGCAGCCAACAAGTTCCTTGAAAACTGAACAAATGGATCACGTCAATGTAATACAAGCAAACGTTAATACGTTAGCTTT
>NZ_JAMBDM010000025.1:0-73006 GCF_025142895.1 Paenibacillus sp. p3-SID867 | reverse complement strand
GAGAAACCCTGTACTTTGAAAAAAGTACAGGGTTTCTCGACACTCTGAGAGCTAAGGTGTTAGCTCTTTTTTTCGTCTTGTGTAACTTTATGAAGCGTCAGAATTTGGTATGCATTACAGATGAGCAATGGTACCACCATAAAGATCGTTGCGTTGCTGACTCCAATTTGCAGTACACCGATAATCTCCACAATGGAAATCGCCATCATGAAGAAGAGGGTCGGAATCCATGCATTAGCATTTGTGCTCTTCACTTTGAGATAAGCAACAACAACGGCAATAACCAAAATGGAAATACCTAAAATCAAATCCTGCTGCAGGCTAGTGGATCCGCCGACAAAGGTACGGAAGAACATTAGCTCCAGCAATGCTAGAACAGCCAACACAATCTGAATGTACTGCCAAGTCTTTCGGCGGAATATGCCTATCCCCATATAATTTAAAGTCAGGTACGCAAAAAAGCCCATCTGGGAGTATACGCTCACCAGTGCCCCAGAGCCCAACAAAATCAGCGGGTATATCAATAAATCGGCCATTCCCGTAAATTCGATCGCGCCATTAAACAACTGCAGGATCAGACCTACAATTAATGCCGCCACTGCCCCGACGAGGAGCGTTTTCAAAAACAATTTAGACCACTTTCGTAAGCTCAACTAACTTCCACCCCCACAGATCATTATTTTACCAACGTTCACAATAAAAAACCATTCTGAATCCGACATATTTCTGCAAATCCATCACATACTATGCGAAGAACCGTAAGAAAAACATCGATCGAGCGTACTTCACCAGAGGACCTACCGTAATGCTGCGGATGTTTTTCTTGCGATTATCGAAATTGTTCGGCTTCGCTTATAAATTCAATGATCTTGAAAAAGGAGGACAACGGTAATGAAGTGGCCGTTATTTCGTTTATGTATTATCGTCTTCGTTGCTGCCGTGGTGCTTACCGCTTGTGGTGCAGAACAAAGCTCGTCCCCGCAGCTCGGATATAAAGAAATCAAGTCCATGGTGGTCGACATTCTGAAAACCGACGAAGGAAAAAAAGCGGTAGAGGAAGCGCTGGGCGGCGGATCTGGCGGTTCCTCCGGAAGCGGCGGATCCATGGGGATGCGGATGATGTCCGCCCAGTCCGGGGATCAAATTCGCATGGCCGTTAAGGATACACTGGTATCGGAGGAATATAAGAAGGAAATTGAGAAGATTATGACCGATCCGCAATTCGCGGGTGATTTTGCCAAAGCCATCAATTCCGAGAGCAAGCAGCTGCATATGCAGCTTATCAAAGACCCGACGTATCAAAAAGCGATTCAAGATATGTTAAAATCTCCGGACGTGATGAAATCGTTTCTTGAACTGACCAATACCCCGGATTATCGCAAACAGTCCATGACCGTGATGCAGGAAGCTATGCAGAACCCGCTGTTCCGCATGGAGGTGCTGGAACTGCTTAAAACGGTTGTAAAAGACGAACTTCAGCCTAAAGTGGAGAAGAAAAAAGAAGGCGAAGGACAAGGACAAGAAGAGCAAGGCGGCGGTGGTGAAGGTGGCGGCGAAGGTGGCGAAGGAGAAGAAGGCGGTGAAGGCGGCGGTGGCGGTGGCGGCGGCAGTTAAACAGCACCTCCCCACCTCTCCCATACACATAAACAGGCTCCCTACCAAGGGAGCCTGTTCATTATATGCGTATTGACCGTGTCTAGATGGATTCCTCAAGCTTGGCTGCAATCCTTGCGGCGATTTCATCGTAGATTCCTGCGCTCTCGGTACCTGCCTTATATACCGACGGGGAGAAATCCGGCTCTGAAGGGTGGTTATCCGGCGCTCCCAGCGGAAGCTGCGCGAGCAGCTCGGTATGAAGCGTCTCGGCAAGCTTCCCTCCGCCTCCACGACCAAATACATAATCCTTCTCCCCGCCATGGGAGCAGACATAATAAGACATGTTCTCGACGACGCCTAAGATTTCATGATCGGTCTGCAAGGCCATGGCACCCGCTCTGGCAGCTACAAACGCCGCCGTAGCATGCGGGGTCGTTACGATGATCTCTTTGCTCTGCGGAATCATCTGATGCACGTCCAGCGCCACGTCCCCTGTTCCTGGCGGCAGGTCCAGCAGCATATAGTCCAAATCTCCCCAAGCGACGTCCGTGAAAAATTGACGCAGCATTTTGCCAAGCATCGGTCCGCGCCAAATCACCGGACTATTCTCGCGGATGAAGAAGCCCATGGACATCACCTTGACACCAAAACGCTCAACCGGATGGATGACACCCTCCTCGGTTACGGACGGCCCCTCTTCAATGCCCATCATATCCGGTACGCTGAAGCCATAAATATCGGCATCAATCAAGCCTACCTTCTTGCCTTGCCGAGCCAAAGCTGCAGCTAAATTCACCGTAACGGTGGATTTACCCACGCCGCCTTTGCCGCTTGCAATCGCAATGAAGTGAACGCCGGATTGCTCGCTTAGGAGTTTATTCTGCTCCATGCCGGCAGCATGTCCTTTTGTCAGCTTCTCGCGATCGTTATCTTCCTCCCGGGCTGCTCCGCCAACGGCATTGTCCAGAGGGCGCATGCGGATATGTATATCCTCTGCCCCCATAGCTTCAAGAATTTCTCTGATCTGCGCCTCCAAGGAAGCGCGTACATCTTCACTGCTGTAAGTCACGGATAATCGGACCGTGCGTTCCTTCACAACAATATCTCGAATACGCTGGAGCTCCATTAGGCTCTTCCCGGTTTCGGGATCGCGTAAAGGCTGGAGAATCTCCTGTACCGTTTCTCTAGTCAGCATATAAGCACCTCTGCTCTATGTAATGGAATAGACAATGTTTCGATATTCCTGTCCATTATACCATTACTCTGCAGCTTGTGACGACTCGCTGGCGGACTCTCCGGAGGTATAACGCAAAATGCCATTGTACACAGAGGCTGCGACCTTTCTCTGGTATTTCTCATCACGCAGCAATTCGGATTCCTCCGGATGGGACAAGAAACCGACCTCTACCAAGGCAGAAGGCATGCGCAGGGCTTGAAGCAAAAATATCGTATCATCCGTTTTGGCCAAACGCTGCGTATTCTCCAGGTTATGCCGTATTTCTGCCTGAATCAATTCAGCGAGTTTTTGACTTTCCCCATTATTTGGAGGGAAAAAGGTCTGCGCCCCTCTCCACCGATTGGACGGAATGCTGTTCAGATGCATGCTGATAAACAGATCCGCCTTACTCTCCTCGATCATCCGCACGCGTTGTTTGAGGTCTTCCGTTTTACGCTTGGAATACCCCTTTGTGCTTTCTGCAGCCAGGTCATAGTCTCCTTCTCTTGTCATAATGACGAGTGCGCCAGCCTGCTGTAAATAATCACGCAAATACAAGGCGATGGCCAGGTTTACATCCTTCTCGATGACACCTTGTCGGCTTACCGCCCCGCCATCTGGGCCGCCATGTCCTGCATCAAGGGCAATGACTTTGCCGGCAAGCGGCAAACTCCAGGTGTTCGACGTTTTGGCAGAGGGAATTTCGTATGTTACAACGACAATGAGCAGTGCCAGCAGCACAGCTCCAATCAGGGTTTGCTTGACTCTCTTTAACGATATCCATACCGTAACCTTGTCCGATCTCCGCCTGGACATAACAAAACCACCTCGTCCCATGAGTTGTTCTACTCCATCATATGGGACAAGGTGGCTATTTATGCCTTTGTTAGACCGTAATCTGCTCTTTCATGCCTTCGATTAACACTTGCGCGACTTCGGGGCGCGTAAATTCCGGTGGCGGGCACTGTCCTTCGCGAAGCAAGCCACGAACCTTCGTTCCCGACAAGGTCAGATGAGCCTCCTTCGGATGCGGGCATGTTTTGCTTGAAGCCATGTTTCCGCAAGTGGTGCAGAAGAAGCTGTGCTCAAAGAACAGCGGGGTAATACCCAGCTCTTCTGCAGTGAAATTCTTGAAAATTTCCTGAGCCTCATACGTGCCGTAATAGTCGCCGACTCCTGCGTGATCCCGGCCAACGATAAAATGGGTACAGCCATAGTTTTTCCGAACCATTGCATGAAATATTGCTTCTCTAGGTCCCGCATAACGCATGGCAGCCGGAAATACGCCCAGGAAGGTTCGATCCGCGGGATAGTAGTTCTCCAGCAAGGTCAGATAGCTCTTCATTCGCACATTAGCAGGAACGTCATCCGATTTGGTCTCTCCTACAAGCGGATTGAGGAATAATGCGTCTACGATTTCCATGGCACTCTTCTGAATGTATTCATGTGCACGGTGAACCGGATTACGTGTCTGAAAGCCAACAACTGTATTCCAGCCCTTGGCTTTGAACTGTTCCCGAGTCTCTGCCGGATCAAAATAAAACTCGCTAAATCGTTCCGGCTGCGGACGATTCAGCAATTGGATCGGCCCGCCTACATAGGTTGAAGGACGTTCAAAAAGTTTCTTCACGCCTGGATGCTCCGGATCATCCGTCTTAAATACTTGAACAGCCTCAGCTTGCTGATCCACCTGATAGACGCTCTCTACATCGATAACGCCATAGACGACCCCATCTTCTTCGCCTACAAGTGCGGCCTTCTCGCCGACGGCAAGTTTAGCCGCTGTATGCTCATCAACAGCCAGTGTAACCGGTATGCTCCAGACCGTACCGTCCGCTAAACGCATAGAGGAAACCACAGACTTGTAATCCTGTTCGTTCAAAAATCCTTGCAGTGGCGAAAATGCCCCAACCCCGATCAAATCCAGGTCCGAGATGCTCCAAGCGCTTACGGGGATCTTATGAAGAGTGTCGACCTGTTTCAATAAATCTTCACGTTCTGCTCCTTGGGCTACCCGCTGTACCAGCGTACCGCCATGAGGGAGTATGGCTGTCATGAATAATTCCTCCTTCTTATGCTGTAACTGTACGATCCTAAGTCGATCATGATTCGTTTATTTATGAAGTCCGCATTCCGTCTTCTCATGACCTGACCAGCGTCCAGCACGCGGGTCTTCTCCTGGCATAACCTGTCGTGTGCAATATTCGCAGCCAATGCTCGGATAATTCTGATCATGCAGCGGGTTGTAGATGATCTCGTTAGTTCGGATGTAGTTCCACACTTCCTCGCTAGTCCAGGCCGCAATCGGATTGAACTTCACCAAACCGAACTTGGTATCATATTCAATCTTTTTCGAATTCGCCCGTGTAGGGGCTTGATCTCTTCGTATTCCTGTAATCCAAGCCTCATATTGAGACAGAATCCGGGTCAATGGCTCTACCTTTCGGATATTGCAGCACTCATTTGGGCTGACGCTCCATAATGCTTCACCATGCTGTGCCGCTTGCTCTTCCGGCGTAATGAGCGGAGAGACCCGCACGAATTCCAGGCCATAACGTTCGGCCATACGATCCCGCGTTTCGTACGTTTCCTTGAAGTGAAAATCGGTATCCAGATAAAAAATATCCGTCGACGGGCTAATCTTTTGAATCATGTCCACCAATACCACATCTTCTGCTCCAAAGCTGCAAGCAAACGTTATATTGGGAAATGTCTTGATCGCATATGCGATGACTTCCTCAGCCGATGCATGCTCAAGCTCTTCTGCTTGCACTCGGATCAAATCCTCTTTCTCCAGCAAATTCATGATTGGATGCCTCCCCCGATATTAATCCCGATAATCCTACTGAAATAATATGAATTAAATACAGTATAAAACATTCCTAATAAATGTCAACCATCAAATCGTTACCATGATAAACGAAAAAACCCTTCCTGCATAAGCAGAAAGGGTCTTTTTTCTCTTCGATTTCCAAACATTTTGACAAATACCAATCTTAGTCTGTTGTTGCCACCGATACCTCTTTAGCTCTAGTACCAGCGCCGGCACTCTTCCCTTCCGAGTCCTCGGATTTGGGAGCGGATGCCTGATTCGTCGTTCGCAGCGGAATCTCCTTTAAGAAGAATACGAGCAGCAGCGCGACTACGAGGACTAACGTACCTGTGAGGAACACCATGGACAATGTATTTCCAAGTGCATCGCGGATACTGTCGATCATTTGCGCGAACAAAGGCTGTACATCGGCAGGAAGACTTGCCTGCGTTTGTTCAATCAGCGGTTTATTCATCAGTGTCTGCGGATTAGCGAAGGACAACATCTGCTGTGCCAGCTGCGGATCCACCGAGCTAAAATCCGGTGCATTAGTCGACTGAAGTGCTTCCTTCAAATTCTTCGTCAGGCTGTTCGACATAACCGTTCCCATAACCGCGATCCCGATTGTGCCGCCGAGATTACGGAACAACTGGGATGAAGCCGTTGCTACACCGAGCTCATTGTGGGGTACCGCATTCTGCGTAGCCAGCGAGAATACCGGCATACCCAAACCAAGACCGATACCAAAAATAATGGTACTAACCACAGTAAGCCAAATGTTGTCCATGAACACCATAATGCCCATTCCGACCATCATAATTGGAACTCCAAGAAGTGCGTACCGTTTGTACTTGCCACTTTTAGCAATGAGTTGACCTGCTATAGCACTCGTACCCATCATGAAAATCGACATCGGGATGGTTACATAACCGGCATAGGTTGGTGAGATACCAAGCACACCTTGAACATAGAAGGAAATATAAATCATGGCACCCATCAGACCAAAATTCATAAAAAATCCAATCAGATTAGAAACCGTAACGACACTATTTTTGAACAAACTAAGTGGCAATACCGGTTCCTTCGCCTTCATCTCTACCAAGATAAAGATAAAAGCTGATACGACTGAAGCTGCGATGAGACCAATAATCTGCGGTGATCCCCAAGCATATTCCGTACCTGCCCAAGAAAAGGCCAGCAGTAAAGGAACGATGGACGTTGTAAGGAATAAGGAACCCAAATAGTCAATAGACTGGCCAAGCTTGCGTTCAACCTTCGGAAACAATGTCCAAATCATGATGAAGGCAACTACACCCAGCGGCAGGAAGATCCAGAATAACCAACGCCATTCGATGTGATCGACCAGATATCCGCCAAGCGTAGGACCAAGGACACTGGAAAAACCGAATACCGCGGTCATCAGCCCCATCCATTTGCCACGTTCGCGCGGTGGAAATAAGTCCCCGACCGACATAAATGCGGTCGATTGGATAATACCGGCACCTATACCTTGAATACCGCGATAAATAATGAATTGATATACGTCTGTTGATGTACCCGTCAGGAAAGCCCCTAACATGAAAAATAATATACCTATCAAAATAAACGGCTTACGTCCGAACATGTCGGACAGCTTACCCACCAATATCGTTGCGATCGTTGATGTTAACAAATAAATATTGATGGTCCATGTATAATAGTCCATACCATCAAGAATGGCGATAATCCGCGGCATTGCGGTGCTCGTTATCGTCTGGTTAATGGCTGCGAAGAACATCGCAGCCATGATCGCAATCATAATTGAAACTTTACGTTTAAGCGTTAAATGCTCCATGCTCCACCTCTACCCGTTGTTGTGATTGTCTTTATCTATGTTTGACAGCATCAAGGAGAAGATTCTTCTCAAATGCTGAATGTCTTCCTCAGAGAGAAAATTGAAAAACCCCTGAATCATTTCCTTCTGATCCTTCTTCACTTTCCTAATTACATCTAGACCCGGTTCCAAGAGAGTGATGTTGACAACTCTCCGGTCATCCTCGGCACGCTCTTTCTGCAAGTATCCTTCCGCAACCAATTTATCCGTTAGGCCGGTTATAGCCGGCGGTGTTAAAGACAAAGCTTCGGCAAGCTCCGATACCTTCAGCGGCCCTCGCAGCTTTAATACATACAGCACCTGAAATTGTGGAAAGCTTAAGTTGTACTTCCCGGCGCTCGACTTGTTCCATTCCTGATGAATGTTCTTCAGTAGTGCCCGGAACATCGACGACACCTTAAAAATCTCTTCATTGCGATCCAACCATATCCTCCCCTTCTCTGCTCCGAAAATTACTTATTTAATTAATGATTAAATATTAATTATTTAAGTACTTAATTAATTCGCAATTAATAATATATCTCTATTTACATATCAAGTCAAGTGGTTAACGATGTAAGATCATCCCTATCTACATCCATCTATCCGCAGGTTGTGCACATCATGTGAACAACCGGTTCTAGATTTGACCAACGAAATCCAAGTGAATTGTCCATCCTGTGAATATCTTTGTGGACAACCGCTTTCTCTAAACATAAAAAAGCCCTTGACCATAATGGCCAAGGGCTTGGTAAGTCGCAAATATTAACGCTTGGAGAACTGAGGCGCGCGACGAGCTGCTTTAAGACCGTATTTCTTACGCTCTTTCATACGAGGGTCGCGAGTCAGGAATCCAGCTCTTTTCAGAGAAGGACGGAATTCTGGATCTGCTTTCAGAAGAGCACGGGAGATACCGTGACGGATTGCTCCAGCTTGACCGGAGATGCCGCCACCGTGAGCGATGACAAGCACGTCATATTTGCCCAGTGTTTCTGTCAGATTCAAAGGTTGTTTAACGATCAGCTTGAGTGTTTCCAAACCGAAGTATTCATTAATATCACGTTTATTGATGACAATGCGTCCTTCACCCGGTACGAGGCGTACACGTGCTACCGAGTGTTTACGACGACCTGTCCCATAGTATTGTACTTGTGCCATGAAACTGTCCTCCTTTTTAATTAACCGCGAAGTTCGTAAGCTTCTGGTTTTTGTGCTTCATGTGGATGTGCTGTGCCTGCATATGCTTTCAGTCTCAGCTTCATTTTCTCGCCCATGCGAGTTTTAGGAAGCATGCCGTGAACCGCGCTTTCGATTACACGCTCTGGGTATTTCGCAATCAGGTCTTGAGCTGTAGTTACTTTCAATCCACCTGGATGCAGGGAGTGACGATAGTATTTTTTGTTCTCCATCTTTTTGCCAGTGAGGTGGATTTTCTCGGCGTTGATAACAACCACGAAATCCCCTGTGTCAACATGTGGAGTGAATTGAGGCTTATGTTTGCCGCGGATCAGAGCCGCAACTTCACTTGCCAAACGGCCAAGCGTCTTGCCTTCGGCATCAACGATGTACCATTTGCGCTCAACTTCATTTGGCTTCGCCATATAGGTGGTACGCATGTATAGTTCCTCCTTGTATTCGTCCGAAAATCATCATTAATTTTCATTATTTATCTTCATTCATGTTTAAAGCATTGTCATGGTGTTGCAGTCTTGCATTCGGCATTTTCTTAACCGGGGCTGTGGGAGAGCCGTTAAGAAAACACAACTTATATAATACAGGATTACGCCCACTTCCGCAAGTGTTTTTTGATTTTCCACCTTACACCATGCGTGTTATTCTAACAAGTCGCCCATCACATCCAGAAGCGATTTCTTTCTTCTTTATGTGATCGCCATACCTGTGGTCTGATAGCGACCGGCATTAAGGTTAATCCTTACCGGCGAGATCATACTCCACTTCCCATAACATCAGGCCCTTGCCCATGGCTGTTGGACCGGCTGCTGCCCGGTTTTTGGCTTCCAGTATGACCAACATGTCATCCGGATGGCGCTTGCCTTCCCCTACCTCAATCAACGTCCCCATAATGATCCGAACCATATGCTGCAGAAACCCGTTCCCGGATACGTACGTATGAATGACTCCTTGATCTCTCGTGCCTGGACGGCACATGGACGTATCCTTCTCGATCCATGCATCAAAAATAGTACGAACGTGAGACGGCTTCGTCGACTTCCGTGACGCAAACGTTGTATAGTCATGCGTTCCGATCAGATGAGAAAGTCCCTGCTCCATGGCTGCGATATCCAGTTTCCCATGATGATGGATCTGGTACCGCCGATTGAATAGATCCGGATATTGGTTTGCATTGATGGTAAAACGATAGGTTTTGCGTTTCGCTGCGTGGCGGGAATGGAATTCCATCGGTACCTCCATCGCATCCGAAACCACGATATCTTCCGGCAGCCAGGTGTTTAATGCCATACACCAACGCTCAACGGGAATTGGAGAAGCTGTGAAGAAATTGAATACTTGGGCACGAGCATGCACCCCAGCATCTGTCCGGCCAGAAGCCGTAATCTTGAGCTGTTCACCAGACAAACGGCGGATCGCTTCCTCCAAATAGTCCTGAATCGTGTGGCCACCGGGCTGGGTCTGAAAGCCGTTATAATCGGTACCGTCGTAACTGACCTTCATCAGAAGATTACGCATTGCTGACCTCCTGAGTATAGCGGAAGTTTTCTTTCGATTATAGAGTGCCATCAGCTTCGCTGATAACTTATACATTCTACATCCATCAAAAAAAGAGCCCCATAGGAGCTCCTTTTCATCATGTTAAGCCGAACCCTTCGAGTCAGCCACATGACTAGAAGGTCCCCGTTATTGTTGCCCATGGAGTAGTCGAGACGAGTCGAACCAGATGATCGACTATATCTCGCACCACTTCCCGTTCATGGCTCCAAGAATAAACATCTACAGAGCCGGGCATACATAACTACAGTCACTTCAATGGAACAAAGCTATATTACGCGCGATCTACCAGTTCCAAGTAAACCATTGGAGCTGCGTCACCACGACGAGGTCCCAGTTTCAGGATACGAGTGTATCCGCCTGGACGCTCGGAGTAACGAGGAGCGATTTCGGAGAACAATTTTTGAATTGCATCTTGTTCACCGTCTACTGTTTCACGACGCACGAATGCAGCTACTTGACGACGAGCGTGAAGATCACCTTTTTTTGCTTTTGTGATCAACTTCTCAGCGATCGAACGAACTTCTTTCGCTTTGGCTTCAGTCGTTTGAATGCGCTCATATAAGAAAAGGTCGGTTACCAGGTCACGGAACAACGCTTTACGCGCACTGGAATCGCGGCCCAACTTTTGGTATGCCATGTGTTTTTCCCTCCTTTGCTAAGCTAAGCCGAATCTATGCTATTCTTCCGTACGAAGTCCCAGGCCCAACTCTTCAAGCTTCTCTTGTACTTCCTCCAAGGATTTGCGTCCGAGGTTCCGGACTTTCATCATATCCTCTTCGGTTTTCGTGGTCAGCTCTTGTACCGTATTAATGCCGGCACGTTTCAAGCAGTTGTAGGAACGAACGGAAAGATCCAGCTCTTCGATCGTCATTTCAAGCACTTTTTCTTTCTTGTCTTCTTCTTTCTCAACCATGATCTCAGCATCCTTCGCTTCGTCGGTCAGACCTACGAAGAGGAAGAGATGCTCAGTCAAGATTTTCGCGCCGAGACTAACAGCTTCTTCCGGGCGGATGCTGCCATCCGTCCAAATTTCAAGCGTCAGTTTATCGTAGTTGGTTACTTGACCAACACGCGTATTTTCCACACCGTAGTTAACACGGCTAATCGGAGTATAGATCGAATCGACGGGAATGACGCCGATAGGCTGGTCATCGCGTTTGTTCCGATCCGCCTGGACATAGCCACGACCGCGACTGGCAAAAATACGCATATGAAATCTTGCACCAGGGCCGAGCGTTGCAATATGAAGATCTGGATTCAGAATCTCCACATCACTATCCGCACGGATGTCACCAGCAGTAACAACCCCTTCACCCTCCGCATCAATCTCGAACACTTTCTCTTCATCGGAATGAATTTTCAGAGACAAAGCTTTCAGGTTCAGGATGACCTCGGTCACGTCTTCCATGACACCCGGAATCGTGGAAAATTCATGCAGTACGCCATCGATTTGAATCGATGTGACTGCAGCTCCCGGTAGTGAGGATAACAAGATGCGGCGAAGCGAGTTCCCCAGCGTCGTGCCATACCCTCTCTCCAGAGGCTCAACAACGAATTTCCCATAGGTTCCATCTTCATTGACATCAACGGTCTCAATTTTCGGCTTTTCGATTTCAATCACGCAAGTACCCCTCCTTCAAACGTCGCTCCTATATGAAACTGTCATCTTATCCAGTAATCCATGTAGTAGTATGCCTAAACAACCATTATTAGCAGATTGCAACGGATTTATACCACATTAACAGGATGACTTCATTATACGCGACGACGTTTTGGTGGGCGGCATCCGTTATGTGGAATTGGTGTAACGTCTTTGATCAGGTTGACTTCGAGACCTGCTGCTTGCAGAGAACGAATTGCTGCTTCACGACCAGCACCAGGACCTTTAACCATTACTTCCACCGCTTTCATACCGTGTTCCATAGCCGCTTTGGCAGCTGTTTCAGCAGCCATTTGCGCAGCGAACGGGGTCGACTTACGGGAACCTTTAAATCCAAGGCCGCCGGAGCTTGCCCAAGAAATCGCGTTTCCGTGAGGATCCGTAATCGTTACGATTGTATTGTTGAATGTGGAGCGGATATGAGCCACGCCACTTTCAATATTTTTGCGGTCACGACGTTTAGTACGTACGACTTTTTTTGGTTTAGCCATTGTCTATTATCCCCCTTTCTTATTTCTTCTTGTTCGCTACGGTACGACGAGGACCTTTACGTGTACGAGCATTCGTTTTAGTACGTTGACCACGAACAGGCAATCCACGACGGTGACGAATACCGCGGTAGCAGCCGATCTCCGTGAGACGTTTAATATTTAAGGAAATTTCACGACGCAGGTCACCTTCTACCTTAACCATACCATCGATCGTTTCGCGCAATTTGCTGACTTCATCTTCTGTCAAATCACGGACACGAGTGTCTGCATTGATTCCAGTTTCTTTCAGTACTTTCTGGGAAGTCGTTTTACCGATTCCGAAAATGTAAGTCAAGGCGATCTCAACGCGTTTGTCACGTGGCAAATCCACACCAGCTATACGAGCCATTTTACGCTACACCCCCTTCTTTAACCTTGTTTTTGTTTGTGTTTCGGATTTTCACAGATAACCATTACGTTCCCTTTGCGGCGAATGACTTTGCATTTTTCGCAAATAGGCTTTACAGAAGGTCTTACCTTCATGCTAATTACCTCCTCCAAGTTTTACGTTGTAAAACCAGCTTCGAAACTAAAGTAGTTTGTTACCGCTGCTGAGTTTTACGTCAGTAAAACCGCTTCGCAGCTTTCCTTAATTCCCCAGGGGAACCTTGAATCTATTTACGGTACGTGATACGACCTTTGGTTAAATCATACGGCGAGAGTTGAACAACCACTTTGTCTCCTGTAAGGATACGGATAAAGTGCATCCGCAGCTTTCCGGAAACATGAGCGAGAATTTGATGACCATTCTCCAGCTCGACTTTAAAGGTAGCATTCGGCAACGGCTCAATAACCGTTCCTTCGACTTCAATGACATCTTCTTTAGCCACAGTTAGTCTCCTTTCTGATCTGCCTTGGATTTATCGGATACAAACCGGTCCAGTGCGAAACGCAGCTTACCGTTTGTAACCCGACCGCTTTCTTGCAAACTGTTTACCACTTCACTGCTAATGTAGGATTGAGGTTCAAGATGAAGAACATTCTTCTTCTTGGCCCCGTCAAACTTGCGTTTGTCCCCATCCGCGATCCACACGAACCTGCTGTCCTCAATCGAAACGATAACGGCATACTGTCCGGCATCTCTGCCTTTCAGTATCTTAACAATCTGCCCGGGCTGAAGCGTGACTTCATTATTCATGTTATCACCCTATTCCGGCAGCTTCGTCAAAATTTCCATGCCATCCGGCGTGACTGCTACCGTATGCTCGAAGTGAGCACATAGTGAGCCGTCTACCGTTACAACCGTCCAGTTGTCTTCCAGCGTCTTGACGTTCCGCTTACCCGCATTGACCATCGGCTCAATCGCGAGCACCATGCCCGGTTTGAGTCTTGGTCCGCGGTCAGGGATGCCATAGTTCGGAATTTGCGGATCCTCATGCAGATCGGTACCCACACCATGACCAACGTATTCCCGGACGACAGAGAAACCTGCATCCTCGATATGACGCTGTATGGCATGAGAGATTGTAAACAAGCGGACATCGGGTTTGATTAGTGCAAGTCCAGCATAGAGCGATCCTTCCGTTACGTCCAGCAGACGCTGGGCCTCTTCGGAAATCTCTCCTACAGCGTAGGTCCATGCCGAGTCACCATGGTAACCCTGGTACTGTGCACCGATATCAAACGTAACGATATCGCCCTCGATTAATTTGCGTTTGCCTGGAAATCCATGCACCAATTCTTCGTTGACTGATGCGCAAATGCTGGAAGGAAATCCGTTGTAGCCTTTAAAAGATGGCACAGCGCCTTGGCTTCGAATGAACTTGTCGGCCATAAGGTCAAGTTCCCCGGTCGTAATGCCCGGTTCTACATGAGCTGCAAGGAGTTTGTGGCATTCCGCCACGATCCTTCCTGCTTCTCTCATCAAGCTCAGTTCCGTTTCGGATTTACAAATGATCATTATACTTAACCTCTCAGTATAGACGCAATTTGTGTTGAAACCGCGTCGATTTCCTGATCACCATCGATTTGACGCAAAAGACCTTTGTTCTCATAAAACGTGAGGAGTGGTGCTGTTTTGTTGATATATTCGTCTAAACGAATGCCGACGCTCTCTTCGTTATCATCGGAGCGCTGGTACAATTCGCCGCCGCATTTATCACAAATGCCTTCCTGTTTAGGAGGATTAAAGATCACATGATAAGTCGAACCACAGTTTTTGCAAATCCGGCGGCCGGTAAGGCGAGCCAGAAGCTTTTCCCGATCAACTTTCAGGTTGATGACATGATCGAGACCAGTATTCAAGCGGGCGAGAATCTCATCCAGCGCTTCCGCTTGCGAAAGGGTTCTTGGAAAACCGTCCAATAAAAAACCTTTTTCGCAATCGGACTGCTGCAGACGCTCTTCCACAATACCAATCGTTACGTCATCCGGTACCAGCAGACCCTGATCCATGAATTCCTTCGCTTTAATCCCGATGGGAGTTCCTTGTTTGATCGCGAGACGAAATGCATCGCCCGTTGAAATATGAGGAATACCGAATTCATTCACGATGTTTTCTGCTTGCGTCCCTTTTCCTGCCCCAGGAGGACCCATGAATAAGATGTTCACCTTACGTCACTCCCTCCCCTTGATTGACTAGCAAGAACAACACAATAGGCGCCGGGAAGCGATACAGACCACTCGCCGGAACCTATCGCCTATTTATTGATAAAACCTTTGTAATGACGTTTGATCAGTTGGCTTTCGATCTGCTTCATCGTATCCAGTGCAACACCGACCACGATCAAGAGGGACGTACCACCAATCTGAACCGTACGCGGAAGACCTGCAAGTGATCCAAAGAACACCGGAAGTACGGAGATCACGGCCAGGAACAGAGCTCCTGTCATGGTCAGACGGGTCATAACCCGGGTCAGATACTTCTCGGTAGCTTTACCAGGACGAATGCCCGGAACATAGCCGCCGTTCTTCTTCATATTATCAGCCATTTGGTTCGGGTTCATCTGCACGAAGGTGTAGAAGAACGTGAAACCAATGATCATGAGCACATACAGTACCATTCCAAGCGGGCTGTCATAAGCCAGATTCTCCGTAACCCATTTTGCCCAACTCTGGTGAGCCCAGAAGCTGGCAAGGATAACCGGGAACTGCAAGAGTGACATCGCAAAGATTACCGGAATAACGCCTGCTCCGTTAATCTTGAGTGGAATGTGTGTATTCTGTCCGCCGTACATTTTGTTTCCTACAACACGCTTCGCGTATTGAACCGGAATCTTACGGATACCTTGCTGAATGAATACAACACCGGTAATGATCAGAACCAAAATCAGCAGGATGATGACACCCTTCAGAATGTTCATAAACACTTGACCATCCTGAATGAAGTTCGATTCGATCGTTGTCCGAATGTGCATCGGGATACCAGCAGCGATACCTGCAAAGATAATGATCGAAATACCGTTACCGATTCCGCGTTCCGTAATCTGTTCACCGAGCCACATCAAGAATGATGTCCCTGCGGTAAGCACAATTGCGATCACGATAAAGTCGATAGTGGTTGCTCCAGGCACCATATCCATGCCATACAGGCGGTTAAACCCAATAGACATCGCTAACGCCTGGATCAAACCCAATATTACCGTACCATAACGAGTAATTTGAGCCAACTGTTTCTTCCCGTGTTCCCCTTGTTTGTTCCATTCCGCAAACTTTGGAATGACGTCCATCGACAGCAACTGTACGATAATGGACGCAGTAATATATGGAAATATCGAAAGGGCGAAGATCGAAAACTGTGATAGTGCGCCCCCCGAGAACGTGTTAAGAAGACCGAACAACTCATTGCCTGTCTGATTCGTCTGGGTAAAAACCTCTTTGTTAACACCGGGAACCGGAACAAAGGATCCAATACGGAAGATGATCAGAACGAATAAGGTGAACAAAATACGCTTGCGAAGGTCATCCACACGCCATATATTTTTCAGGGTCTTAAACATTAGATCACCTCGGTTTTACCGCCGGCAGCCTCGATCTTCTCTACCGCAGATTGAGAAAACTTAGTAGCTTTTACAGTCAAAGAAACGGTAACTTCACCGTTGCCAAGAATTTTGATTCCGCTCTTTGTATTGTTAACAATACCGCTCTCAACCAAAACTTCTGGAGTCACTTCAGTACCTGCTGCAAAGCTGTTAAGTTCTTCGATGTTCACAATCGCGTACTCTTTCCGAGTTGGGTTTACGAAACCGCGCTTCGGAAGACGACGATACAATGGGTTCTGTCCACCTTCGAAGCCTGGACGTACACCACCGCCGGAACGAGAGTTTTGTCCTTTGTGACCGCGACCCGACGTTTTACCCGTGCCGCTACTAGTACCGCGTCCAACGCGCTTGCGCTCTTTGCGGGATCCAGGTGCTGGGCTCAGCTCATGTAACTTCATCGTTCGTTGCACCTCCTTAATATGTCCGGGAATAAACTGCCCGGGATTAACCTTCGATTTCTTTAACAGAAACCAGGTGATTTACTTTCTTGATCATTCCGCGAATTGCAGCATTGTCGCTTTGAACCACGGAATGGTTGATTTTGCGAAGTCCGAGTGTTTTCACGGTTGCACGCTGATCCTCTGGACGACCAATCACGCTGCGTACGAGGGTGATTTCAAGTTTAGCCATGAGATTCCCTCCTTAACCCAACAGCTCTTCGACGGATTTGCCGCGAAGCTTGGCAACATCTTCAACACGCTTCAGGCGGGACAACCCTTCCAAAGTCGCATTGACCATGTTCATGGAGTTCGAAGAACCTAGAGATTTTGTCAAAATGTCGCCTACGCCAGCCAGTTCAAGTACTGCACGAACCGGTCCGCCAGCGATAACCCCAGTACCTTCAGATGCCGGCTTCAACAATACTCGGCCTGCTCCGAAGTGACCTGTTACGAGGTGAGGAATAGTTGTTCCAACAAGTGGAATGTGAATCAGGTTTTTCTTAGCATCTTCAATACCTTTGCGGATTGCATCCGGTACTTCGCCTGCTTTACCGATACCTGCTCCTACCCAACCTTTGCCATCACCGACAACTACCAGTGCACTAAAGCTAAAGCGACGTCCGCCTTTTACAACTTTAGCAACGCGGTTAATGTTTACTACTCTTTCAGTCAGTTCTAAAGTGTTAGGATCTACACGCAAGTCGTTTACCTCCTTTTGAAAATATCTTAGAATTCAAGGCCTGCCTCGCGAGCTGCCTCTGCAAGTGCTTGAATACGTCCATGATACAAGTATCCACCACGATCGAATACGATCACTTTGTAACCTTTGTCTGCAGCACGTTTTGCAACGAGTTCGCCGACTTTACGAGCGGATTCAACGCTTCCGCCGTTCTTGATGTCGTTAGCCAGTTCTTTATCCAGCGTAGAAGCTGATGCCAAAGTCACGCCAGCCACGTCGTCGATCAATTGAGCATAGATGTGTTTCGAAGAACGGAACACGTTCAGACGTGGACGTTCTGCTGTGCCTTGGATTTTCTTACGGACACGCAGGTGTCTTTTCAGACGAGCTTTGTTCTTGTCTTGTTTCGTGATCATGCTTCCATTTCCTCCCTTCAGTTTTGCCTTAAAAGCTTCACTTTTAGACGCATCGGGTAAGTATGGGAGAAGAAGTAAGTTATCCACCAGGTGAATCCCCGGTTAGCTAACTTATTTCTTCTTACCAGCTTTACCTTCCTTACGGATAATGCGTTCACCTTCGTATTTAATACCTTTACCTTTGTATGGCTCAGGCTCACGTACGGAACGAATCTTAGCAGCGTATGCACCTACGCGCTCTTTATCGATACCACGAACCGTGATTTTTGTGTTTGCCGGTACGTCGAACTCGATACCTGGCTCCGGTGTAATTTCAACTGGGTGGGAGTAACCCACGTTCAGAACGATTTTATCTCCGGATTTGCTTGCACGGTATCCGACACCTACCAACTCAAGGTTTTTCGAGAATCCTTCAGTTACACCGTTGACCATATTCGAGACAACGCTGCGGGTCGTGCCGTGAAGAGAGCGATGTGTTTTGTTGTCGGAAGGACGAACAACATTGATCTCGTTGTTTTCTACTGTAATTTGCATGTCTTTATGCAGTTCACGAGTCAAGGTACCTTTAGGTCCTTTAACAGTGATTACAGTGTTATCCAGTGTGACTTCCACACCGTTTGGAATAGCAATTGGTTTACGACCAATACGGGACATTCATTACACCTCCTATCTTGTGACGTTGATTACCATACGTAGCAGAGAACTTCTCCGCCAGCTTTGGATTGACGAGCTTCTTTGTCGGTCATAACTCCCTTAGACGTGGAGATGATCGCAATACCCAAACCACCAAGTACGCGAGGTACTTCGTTGCTCTTCGTGTAAACGCGAAGACCTGGTTTGCTGATTCTTTTCAGACCTGTGATTACACGCTCGTTGTTGGAACCATATTTCAGGAATACACGAATGATCCCTTGTTTATTGTCTTCCACAAACTCTGCATCACGGATGAAGCCTTCACGCTTCAAAATGTCAGCGATTTGTTTTTTAATCGTCGAAGCAGGCATTTCTACTGTTTCGTGGCGAACCGTGTTCGCGTTACGAATACGAGTTAGCATATCTGCAATTGGATCGGACATAGTCATGTAGGATAAACCTCCTTCCCGTTTATAAACTTCTTACCAGCTTGCTTTTTTCACGCCAGGAATCTGGCCTTTATAAGCTAATTCACGGAAACAAATTCTGCAAATTTTAAACTTCTGCAGTACCGAATGTGGGCGACCACAACGTTCACAACGGGTATATGCCCGTACTTTGTATTTCGGTGTACGTTGTTGTTTAACTTTCATCGAAGTTTTTGCCACTTAGCCTGACACCTCCTAAATAGTTTCGGAGAAAAGGACAACCGTCTTATTTCGCGAAAGGCATGCCCAGTTGAGCAAGCAGTTCACGGGATTCTTCGTCGGTTTTGGCAGTCGTTACGATAACGATATCCATACCGCGAACTTTATCCACTTTGTCATACTCAATTTCAGGGAAAATGAGTTGCTCTTTCAGACCGAGCGTATAGTTACCGCGTCCGTCAAATGCTTTGGTGGACACGCCTTGAAAGTCACGTACACGTGGAAGTGTAACGTTGAACAGCTTGTCGAGGAAGTAGTACATACGCTCACCGCGCAGTGTTACCTTCACACCGATAGGCATGTTCTCACGCAGTTTGAATCCCGCGATGGATTTCTTCGCACGGGTGATAACCGGTTTTTGACCAGCAATCAGCTGCATGTCGTTCACAGCGGAATCAAGCACCTTCGAGTTAGCTACAGCGTCACCTACACCCATGTTGATGACAACCTTCTCGATTTTTGGTACTTGCATTACTGTCTTATAGCTAAACTTCTGCATCAGAGCAGGAGTTACTTCGTTCAAAAAACGTTCTTTCATTCTTGCTGCCATGATTCAAGGACCTCCTTTCTAAACCGTCTTATTTATCGATAACTTCTCCGGATCTTTTTGCTACGCGAACTTTTTTACCGTTGTCCAGTACTTTGTAACCGATACGGGTTACTTTTCCGCTCTTCGGATCAACGTGCATAACGTTCGATACATGGATCGGAGCTTCCTTCTCGATGATACCGCCTTGTGGGTTCATTTGGTTTGGCTTCTGGTGCTTCTTAATCATGTTCACACCTTCAACCAAAACACGATTTTCACGAGGGTACGCTGCGATGACACGGCCTTTTTTGCCTTTGTCTTTACCGCTGATGACGATAACTGTATCATCTTTTTTCACGTGCAGTTTGTTGCTATGGGATTCCAGAACTTTTTTCACTTTAGGCATTCGTTACACCTCCTATGACTAGCCAGTTCAACTATTTATCGGGTTCCCGAAAAGTTACGTCACTTTTTGGGGTGTTATTAGATTACTTCCGGAGCCAAGGAAACGATTTTCATGTAGTCTCTTTCGCGAAGTTCGCGAGCAACTGGTCCGAAAATACGAGTTCCGCGTGGGCTTCTGTCGTCTTTAACAACAACAGCTGCATTCTCGTCAAATGAGATGTAAGATCCGTCTTTACGACGTACAGAACGTTTCGTACGAACGACTACCGCTCTTACTACATCACCCTTTTTGACAACGCCGCCTGGTGTTGCTTGTTTGACGGAACATACGATCAAATCACCGATTTGAGCTGTACGACGACCAGTACCACCCAATACGCGGATACACATCAGTTCCTTCGCACCGGAGTTGTCAGCAACAGCTAAACGTGTAAATGGTTGAATCATTTAAATTTCCTCCTTCCATCAAAAACTGATCATATCTTAGATGATAACCGCTTTTTCAACCACTTCTACCAATCTCCAGCGCTTGTCTTTGGAGAGCGGACGAGTTTCCATGATTTTAACGGTATCTCCGATTTGAGCTTGATTGTTCTCATCATGCGCTTTAAATTTTTTCGTGTATTTAATGCGTTTGTGATACAAGTCATGCTTCTTATAAGTTTCAACAGCTACAACAATGGTTTTATCCATTTTATCGCTGACAACTTTACCAATTTGCACTTTACGAGCATTGCGTTCTTCGCTCATTTGTTAGCCTCCTTCCTGAATACAGAACAGCGAGTTTCTGTTTCATTAACTAATCCCAAGTTCTCTTTCACGGATAACGGTTTTAGCACGAGCTATTTCTTTGCGAACGTCACGGATCCGAGTCGGGTTGTCAAGCTGGCCTGTGGCCAATTGAAAACGGAGGTTAAAGAGTTCCTCTTTAAATCCGGCGATTTTTTGCTCGATTTCTGCAGTGGTTAAGTTGCGCAGTTCATTAGCTTTCATTTGCTTCACCACCCACTTCTTCTCGTTTCACAAACTTCGTTTTAACAGGCAGCTTGTGAGCGGCGAGACGCATCGCTTCGCGGGCGATTTCCTCGGACACGCCTCCAAGTTCAAACATGATCTTGCCTGGTTTTACAACGGCAACCCATTTCTCAACGTTACCTTTACCGCTACCCATCCGCACTTCGAGAGGCTTTTGAGTAATCGGCTTATCTGGGAAAATCTTAATCCATACTTTACCGCCACGACGAATGTAACGAGTCATCGCGATACGAGCAGCCTCGATCTGACGGTTCGTGATCCAGCCTGGTTCTGTAGCTTGCAGACCGAATTCGCCGAAGTTCAGTTCAGTACCGCCTTTAGCTTGACCTCTCATATGGCCGCGCTGTTGTTTGCGGTGTTTTACACGTTTTGGTACCAACATGATTAGTTGCCTCCTTCCTGAGCAGCTTGTTTCTTAGCCGTAGGAAGAACCTCTCCACGATAGATCCATACTTTCACGCCGATACGGCCGTAAGTCGTATGCGCTTCTGCTGTACCATAGTCGATGTCTGCACGAAGCGTATGAAGTGGAACAGTTCCTTCACTGTAGCCTTCCGTACGAGCAATCTCGGCTCCGCCAAGACGTCCGCTGACCGATGTTTTAATCCCTTTTGCTCCAGAGCGCATAGTTCTTTGAATCGCTTGTTTCAGCGCACGACGGAAAGATACACGACGTTCCAGCTGTTGTGCAATGCTTTCAGCAACAAGAATAGCGTCCAGTTCAGGGTTTTTGATTTCAGAAATGTTGATGTGAACTTTTTTACCGCCGGCAATTTTAGTCACTTGTCCGCGCAGTACTTCTACTTCGGAACCACCTTTACCGATAACCATACCTGGCTTCGCAGTGTGGATCGTCACGTTCACACGATTAGCCGCTCTCTCGATTTCGATACGGGATACAGCGGAGTCTTTCAATTTATTTTTCAGGTATTCACGGATTTTCACGTCTTCCAGCAAAAGATCACCGAAGTCTTTGCCTGCATACCATTTGGATTCCCAATCACGGATAATACCGATACGGAGTCCTACTGGATTTACCTTTTGGCCCACACGTTTTCCCTCCTTATTTTTCAGCTACCACCAAAGTAATGTGGCTGGTGCGTTTATTGATCCGGCTTGCACGTCCCATCGCACGCGGGCGGAAACGTTTCATAGTCGGTCCCTGGTTGACATAAGCTTGCGTCACAACCAATTTAGTTACATCCAAAGAGTAGTTATGCTCAGCGTTAGCGATAGCCGAGTTCAAAAGCTTCTCAACAACCGGAGATGCAGCTTTCGGAGTGTGACGAAGAATAGCGATCGCTTCGCCAACTTGCTTACCGCGGATCAAGTCAACAACGAGTTGAGCTTTACGAGGAGCAATACGAATCGATCTAGCATGTGCTTTTGCTTCCATATGTTTAACCTCCTCTCAAACAAAGAGCTTCATTAATTATCTTCTTGTTTTCTTATCATCTTCATGACCTTTGTAAGTACGAGTTGGAGCGAACTCACCCAACTTGTGTCCTACCATGTCCTCTGTTACATATACAGGTACATGTTTACGGCCATCGTATACTCCGAACGTGTGACCGATAAATTGCGGGAAAATAGTGGAGCGGCGGGACCAGGTTTTGATCACAGCCTTTTTGCTTGCGGCGTTCATGTCCTCCACTTTTTTGAGCAGATATCCGTCAATAAAAGGTCCTTTTTTCAAACTACGGCTCATATTGAAATCCTCCCTTCACCAAATTGTCTCGTTACCTTCGAGCCTGTCACGAAGTTATGCACAATCGCGCATTACTTCGTGCGGCGGCGAACGATATATTTGTCAGAAGCTTTACCTTTTTTACGTGTTTTGTAACCAAGGGTTGGTTTACCCCATGGAGACATAGGCGATTTACGTCCGATTGGAGCGCGGCCTTCACCACCACCGTGAGGGTGATCGTTAGGGTTCATGACGACACCACGTACTTCAGGACGTTGTCCAAGCCAGCGGCTACGACCCGCTTTACCGATTTTGATCAACTCATGGTCTTGGTTACCCACAGAACCGATAGTTGCACGGCAAACTTTCAGGATGCGACGAACTTCACCGGAAGAAAGACGAACAGTTACGTACTTATCTTCTTTACCGAGAAGCTGAGCTTCTGTACCAGCAGCACGAACCAATTGTCCGCCTTTACCTGGTTTCAACTCGATGTTATGGATAACGGTACCTACCGGAATGTTTTCCAGTGGAAGTGCGTTACCGATCTTGATGTCAGCACCTACTCCAGATACTACTTGGTCTCCAACTTTCAGACCTTTAGGAGCGATGATATAACGCTTTTCACCATCTACATAGTGAATCAGAGCGATGTTGGAAGTACGGTTCGGGTCGTATTCGATTGTAGCAACGCGACCTGGAATGCCGTCTTTATTCCGTTTGAAGTCAATGATACGGTATTTACGCTTATGTCCGCCGCCATGGTGACGAACCGTAATTTTACCTTGGTTGTTACGGCCAGCTGTTTTGCTCAGCGGAGCCAAGAGCGATTTTTCCGGCTGATTCGTGGTGATTTCTTCGAAAGTCGACACGGACATGTTGCGTCGAGCCGGGGATGTCGGTTTATACTTTTTAATAGGCACTGAATTTTCCCTCCTTACTTAAGAAATTCTTATTCAACCGATTCAAAGAACTCGAGCGGTTTGCTGTCTGGAGCCAAAGTCACGATTGCCTTTTTCCATTCGGTTGTGTAACCGGAATAACGGCCATAACGCTTTGGTTTAGCAGGAACACGCATCGTATTCACGTTCGATACTTTAACTTTAAAAATAGATTCGACAGCTTGCTTGATCTCGGTCTTGTTAGCACGGATATCCACTTCAAAAGCATATTTCAGCTCTGCCATGTAGTCAGCCGTACGTTCCGTGATCACCGGGCGCTTGATTATATCGCGTGGGTCTTTCATTACGCGAGCACCTCCTCTACCTTCTGAACTGCTTCCTTCGTAATGATCAGTTGATCGTACGACAGTACGTCAAGAACATTAATGCCGTCAGCCGCTACGAATTTCACACCAGGAATATTACGAGCGGAAAGGGCTACATTATCATCATAGCTTGGAGCAACGATCAGAGCTTTACGGCCAACTTTCAGGTTGCTAAGAATGTTAGCAAACTCTTTTGTTTTTGGCGCATTCAGCGTCAATTGATCCAATACGATAATCGCGTTGTCAATCACTTTGGAAGACAATGCGGATTTGATAGCCAAACGACGAACTTTCTTAGGAAGTTTAAATGTGTAGCTGCGCGGAGTTGGTCCAAATACCACACCGCCGCCTTTCCATTGTGGAGAACGGATCGAACCTTGACGAGCACGGCCAGTACCTTTTTGTTTCCAAGGCTTACGTCCGCCGCCGCGTACTTCAGAACGTCCTTTTACTTTGTGGGTACCACGACGAAGCGAAGCGCGCTGCAACAATACTGCGCTGTGCAATACGTGTGCGTTCGGCTCGATGCCGAATACAGCTTCATTCAATTCTACTTCGCCAACTTGGCTACCGCTGACATTATAAAGTGCTACTTTAGGCATTGTTTGTTCCTCCTTTCTTTAGGCGATTATTTCTTCACCGTTTCTTTGATTTGAACGAAACCTTTTTTTGGTCCAGGAATGGAGCCTTTTACAAGGATTACGTTACGCTCTGCATCGACTTTAACAACTTCGAGCTTTTGAATCGTAACTGTCTCATTGCCCATGTGACCTGGCAGACGCTTTCCTTTAGGAACACGGTTTGCCTGGATCGAACCCATGGAACCTGGTCTACGGTGATAACGGGAACCGTGAGACATTGGTCCGCGGCTTTGGCCCCAACGCTTGATTACACCTTGGAAACCTTTACCCTTGGAAATACCCGTTACGTCAACAAATTCGCCTTCTGCGAAGACATCAGCCTTCAGCTCTTGTCCAACCTCGACACTCGCGAGGTCAACACCGCGAATTTCGCGAACGTAGCGCTTAGGCGCAGTGTTTGCTTTTTTCGCATGGCCTGCTTCTGGTTTGTTAGATCTGTTCTCTTTCTTATCAGAGAAACCGACTTGAATCGCTTCGTATCCGTCGTTTTCCAGATCTTTCTTTTGAAGAACAACACAAGGACCTGCTTCGATAACCGTTACAGGAATTACAACACCCTCAGGGGTAAACACTTGAGTCATTCCGAGCTTTCTACCTAAGATACCTTTCATGTTGACACCTCTTTTCTCTTCTCTAATTCATTATGCAATGCTTACAGTTTGATTTCGATATCTACACCGGACGGCAGGTCCAAGCGCATCAAGGCATCCACAGTTTGTGGAGTCGGGTTCACGATGTCGATCAAGCGTTTATGTGTACGCATTTCGAACTGTTCCCGAGAATCCTTATACTTGTGCACCGCACGGAGAATGGTAATTACTTGTTTCTCAGTTGGCAGCGGGATCGGACCGGATACACCAGCACCCGAACGTTTTGCTGTCTCAACAATTTTCTCAGCGGATTGATCAAGAACTCTGTGGTCGTATGCTTTCAAGCGAATACGAATTTTTTGCTTTGCCATTTTATTCCCTCCTTCTATCGCCCAATTTGGTATCGGACATACTCCGCGAAAATTTTCCAACCACCTGCCTCATGGCAAAGGGGCCGGGTGTGTCGGTAACCTCTCGCATCATCGCAACGTCGCAGAACAACATTCACTATTATATATAAAAGATAGGCGTATTGCAAGCACTAATTCATAATTAATATGCATTTGCATCATTAACCGAAAGTTGCAGGACTTGGTTAATAGATTCCGTCGCTTCAGCATATCATATTGTACCGAGTTATCTCTTCTATATAATAGATTGTTCCGAATCTAAGTAGCTAACATCCATTTGGATATTGTAATCGGGTTACTCGGACTGACCTCAAAAAGGAAAAGAGCCTGATCCAAAGGACCAGACTCTTATATCAGGACAACACATTGTTACTCGTTACAATACACTGTTGCTATATTCAAGGCTGTTCGTAAGCCTTAATTACTTAATGATGCTAGCAACGGAACCAGCACCTACGGTACGGCCGCCTTCACGAATGGAGAACTTAGTTCCTTCTTCAATCGCGATTGGGTTGATCAGGTTAACCGTTACAGTGATGTTATCACCAGGCATAACCATTTCGGAACCTTCTGGCAAGTTGATCACACCAGTTACGTCCGTTGTACGGAAGTAGAACTGTGGACGGTAGCCAGTGAAGAAAGGCTTATGACGTCCGCCTTCTTCTTTGCTCAGTACGTATACTTGAGCTGTGAACTCAGTGTGTGGCTTAACAGAAGCGGGCTTAGCAAGTACTTGACCGCGCTCGATTTGAGTACGTTCAACACCACGAAGCAATGCGCCGATGTTGTCACCAGCTTGAGCGGAATCCAGCAATTTACGGAACATTTCTACGCCCGTAACAACGGATTTCTTAGTTTCTTCAGCGATACCAACGATTTCGATCTCGTCACCAACTTTGATCGTACCACGCTCTACACGACCTGTAGCAACGGTACCACGACCAGTGATGGAGAATACGTCCTCGACAGGCATCAAGAAAGGCTTGTCAGTGTCGCGCTCTGGCAATGGGATGTACTCGTCGATTGTTTTGAACATTTCAACGATTTTTTGTGCCCATTCGCCATCTGGGTTTTGCAGAGCTTCACGAGCGGAACCACGAGTGATCGGAGTGTCGTCGCCTGGGAAGTCATACTCGCTCAGAAGGTCGCGAACTTCCATTTCAACCAATTCCAGGAGCTCTTCGTCTTCAACCATGTCGCATTTGTTCAAGAATACAACGATGTAAGGAACGCCTACTTGGCGGGACAACAGGATGTGCTCGCGAGTTTGCGGCATTGGGCCGTCAGCTGCGGATACAACCAGGATTGCTCCGTCCATTTGAGCAGCACCAGTGATCATGTTTTTAACATAGTCAGCGTGACCTGGGCAGTCAACGTGTGCATAGTGACGAGTATCAGTTTCGTATTCAACGTGGGAAGTCGAAATTGTGATACCGCGCTCGCGCTCTTCTGGAGCCTTGTCGATTTGGTCGAAAGACATTGCAGCACCACCGTAAGTTTTGGACAATACAGATGTGATTGCAGCTGTCAAAGTTGTTTTACCATGGTCAACGTGACCGATAGTACCGATGTTAACATGGGGTTTCGTACGTTCGTATTTAGCCTTTGCCATTTGAACAATTCCTCCTTAAGGGGATATATATGTTAGGCCGGAAGCGGAGTTAACGGGATGTTGGTCCCGCCTCCTATCCAGCAGGTAAAACGTTATTACTCTCCGCCTTTGATCTTGGACACAATTTCATCGGAGATATTCTTAGGAACTTCTTCGTAATGGGAGAGTTCCATGGAGAACACACCGCGTCCTTGTGTACCGGAGCGAAGGGTAGTGGAGTAACCGAACATTTCGGAAAGAGGTACTTTCGCACGGATAATTTGAGTACCACCACGGGAGTCCATACCTTCGATACGTCCACGGCGGGAGTTCAGCATACCCATTACGTCGCCCATGTATTCCTCAGGCACGGTAACTTCAACTTTCATGATTGGCTCAAGCAGGACAGGCTTACACTTGTCTTTAGCTGCTTTCAGAGCCATGGAACCGGCGATTTTAAACGCCATTTCATTGGAGTCAACATCATGGTAAGAACCGTCGACGATTGTTGCTTTAACGTCAACAAGCGGGAAGCCGGCGAGTACACCGTTCTTCATTTGCTCTTCAATACCTTGTTGTGCTGGACCAATATATTCTCTTGGTACCGAACCACCGACAACTTTGCTCTCGAATTGGTTACCGCTACCTGGTTCCAGAGGTTCGAACTCAACCCATACGTGACCGTATTGTCCACGACCACCGGACTGACGAACGAATTTACCTTCAACGCGAGCTGGAGCACGGAATGTTTCGCGGTAAGCTACTTGTGGTTTACCCACGTTAGTTTCTACCTTGAACTCACGACGCATACGGTCGATGATGATGTCCAAGTGAAGCTCACCCATACCTGCCAGGATCGTTTGGCCTGTTTCTTCATCAGTATGCGCACGAAGAGTTGGATCCTCTTCCGTCAACTTACCGAGAGCCACACCCATTTTATCTTGGTCAGCTTTTGTCTTAGGTTCTACTGCGATTTCGATAACCGGATCAGGGAAGTTCATGGACTCCAGGATAACCGGATTTTTCTCATCACATAGTGTATCACCTGTACCCGTATCTTTCAAACCTACGGCAGCTGCGATATCTCCGGCGAATACTTCGGAAATTTCTTGACGGCTGTTCGCATGCATTTGAAGGATACGACCGATACGCTCGCGCTTACCTTTAGTTGCATTCAGTACGTAAGAGCCGGATTGCAGTACACCGGAGTATACGCGGAAGAAAGTCAGCTTACCAACATAAGGGTCCGTAGCGATTTTGAATGCCAAAGCCGAGAACGGCTCTTCATCGGAGGAATGACGGATAGCTTCAGTTCCATCTTCAAGGGTACCCTTGATGTCTGGAACGTCAGTTGGAGCCGGCAAATAATCGATTACGGCATCAAGCATCAGCTGAACGCCTTTGTTACGATAAGAAGAACCACAGATAACCGGGAAGATCTTAACTTCGACAACACCTTTACGCAGAGCAGCTTTCAACTCAGCAATGGTGATTTCTTCACCTTCAAGATATTTCATTGTCAAGTCTTCATCAAGTTCTGCTACCTTCTCAACAAGCTCGTTGCGAAGCTCTTCCACTTGATCCTTGAATTCTGCTGGAATTTCGGTTTCTTCGATATTTTGACCGAGGTCATCCTTATACATAAAAGCTTTTTCCTCGATAATATCGATGATGCCAATGAAATCATTCTCTGCACCGATTGGAAGCTGAATCGCTACCGCATTCGCTTGCAGACGCTCTCTCATATCTTTAACTACGTTCAAGTAGTCGGCACCGATAATATCCATTTTGTTTACGTATGCGATCCGCGGAACTCCATAACGGTCTGCTTGTCTCCAAACAGTCTCCGACTGAGGTTCAACGCCCTCTTTCGCACTGAATACACCTACTGCCCCATCCAATACACGAAGGGAACGTTCAACTTCTACTGTGAAGTCAACGTGCCCCGGGGTGTCGATAATATTAACGCGATGACCCTTCCAAGAAGCGGTAGTCGCAGCGGATGTAATCGTGATACCGCGCTCCTGCTCCTGCTCCATCCAGTCCATTGTAGCTGCACCCTCGTGAACTTCCCCGATTTTGTGCGTACGGCCTGTATAGAACAAAATCCGCTCTGTAGTGGTCGTTTTACCAGCGTCAATATGCGCCATGATCCCGATATTACGTGTATTTTTCAAGGAGAACTCTCTTGTCGCCATGCGAATAGTCTCCCTTCAAAATTAGAAGTATTAATTAGTTGCTGAATCCTACCAACGGTAGTGAGCAAACGCTTTGTTCGCTTCAGCCATTTTGTGTGTATCTTCGCGTTTCTTAACGGAAGCGCCTGTGTTGTTGGAAGCATCGATAATCTCAGCCGCCAAACGCTCTTCCATCGTCTTCTCGCCGCGGTTGCGGGAGTAGTTTACGAGCCAACGTAATCCAAGGGATGTACGTCTCTCTGGTTTAACTTCGATCGGAACCTGGTAGTTTGCACCGCCGACACGACGAGCTTTAACTTCCAATACTGGCATGATGTTCTTGATAGCTGCTTCAAACACTTCCATCGGATCATTGCCTGTACGTTCCTTGATGATGTTGAATGAGTTGTAAAGGATGCTTTGAGCAACACCTCTTTTACCATCCAACATGATGCGGTTGATCAGACGAGTTACCAGCTTGCTGTTGTACACTGGATCTGGAAGCACGTCTCTTTTAGTAACTGGACCTTTGCGTGGCATGGATATCCCCCTTTCTTCAGTCATGAGTCATGTTACAAAAACATGAGCATCAATTAGCTTTTTGCTTTAGGACGCTTCGTGCCGTATTTGGAACGAGCTTGCATCCGGTTGTTTACACCAGCGGTATCAAGTGCGCCGCGAACGATATGGTAACGTACACCCGGAAGGTCTTTTACCCGTCCACCGCGAACCAATACAACACTGTGCTCTTGCAAGTTATGTCCGATACCCGGAATGTAAGCCGTCACCTCAATGCGGTTCGTCAAGCGAACACGAGCATATTTACGAAGTGCGGAGTTCGGTTTTTTCGGCGTCATTGTGCCTACACGAGTGCATACACCGCGTTTTTGCGGAGCGCTCAAGTCGGTCTCCTCACGTTTCAAAGCGTTAAAACCTTTTTGAAGAGCTGGAGATTTCGATTTGTAAACTTTAGCTTGACGGCCCTTGCGAACCAGTTGGTTAATTGTTGGCATGCTAGCCACCCCCTTCCCGTATTTATCATTCGATTACAAACCCCGTTTAAGTCCACAGACCCAGGCGGTTCATAAAAGAACAAATGAAAAGTTTTTGCCGAGAGAAGTAACGTCTTCTCCAACAAAAACGATTTCTCAAATCATGATTTCAAGACAGCTACCATAGCTGCACCAACTTCAATACCGCATGCTTCTCCAAGCTCTATCATCGTGGGTACATAATTGATATGCACGCCATTCTTATCACACTCGGATACGACTTTTGAAATCAAACGTTGGTCGCAATCTTCAGCCACATATACCTCTGTAGCCAAACCGGATTCAACGGCCTTCATCGTTTGTTTGGTGCCAATCTTGATGTGTGCATCCTGTAATCCTTTATCATTAGACACAAGTCATTCCTCCAAAAGAACAGGGAACAAAGAAACTATTCACGCACCTTTGCTATATTAGCATCTGCCCTAATCGATGTCAAGCTATTAAATCAGGAAAAAAGAAACTTTGGGACGAGGAGGTCTTCCGCATCTTAAGATACGGAAATCTCCTCATCACCTGACTGTTTCTTAATCTATAGAAGCTGTTTCGAGTTCCTGACTTTCGTCATTCACATCGTTTTGTCCCTCGAACTTCACGCTGCGATAACGGTTCATACCGGTACCTGCAGGGATCAGTTTGCCAATGATAACATTCTCTTTCAGACCAAGCAGCTGATCGACTTTGCCTTTAATGGCAGCGTCAGTCAACACGCGAGTCGTCTCCTGGAAGGAGGCTGCTGACAAGAACGAATCCGTTTCGAGAGATGCTTTTGTAATCCCGAGGAGAACCGGTTTAGCAACCGCTGGTTCTTTTCCGGAGAGAATAGCGTCTTTATTCGCTGTCTCGTATTCATGCATATCCACGAAGGAGCCTGGCAGCAGGTTCGTATCTCCCGCATCAACGATACGGAATTTACGCAGCATCTGTCTGATCATAACTTCAACGTGTTTATCGTTAATTTCCACGCCTTGGTTACGGTATACGCGTTGAACTTCCTGAAGGATGTAGTTCTGCACGCCGCGGATACCTTTGATACGAAGCATTTCCTTCGGATCAATGGAACCATCGGTCAGTTCATCCCCGGCTTCAATTTGCTTGCCTTCGCTTACGCGCAGACGGGAGCCATAGGTAACAGCGTAAACCTTAGTCTCAGCTTCACCTTGTACTTCGATTTCACGACGGTCCTTCGTTTCGCGGATCTCTTTAACCACGCCGTCGATCTCACTAATGGTCGCTTGACCTTTAGGATTACGGGCTTCAAAGAGCTCCTGGATACGCGGAAGACCTTGTGTAATATCATCGCCGGCAACGCCGCCTGTGTGGAACGTACGCATCGTGAGCTGTGTTCCCGGTTCGCCGATGGATTGAGCTGCGATAATACCAACCGCTTCACCAATCTCAACATGCTTACCAGTAGCCAGGTTACGGCCGTAACATTTTTTGCAGACGCCATAACGTGCACGGCAGCTCAAGATGGAACGAATTTGAAGTTTCTCAACGCCAGCTGCTACGATTTCCTCAGCTTTGTCGGAGTCAATCAATTCGTTACGGTTCACGATAATCTCTTTCGTTTCCGGATGACGGACAGTTTCAAATGCATAACGTCCCTCAATACGGTCGTAGAGATCCTCGATAACTTCTTTACCGTCCTGAATACGGCTAACGGTAAAGCCTTTATCCGTGCTGCACTCATCTTCGCGAACGATAACATCCTGGGCTACGTCAACAAGTCGACGAGTCAAGTAACCGGAGTCAGCGGTACGAAGCGCCGTATCGGCAAGACCTTTACGCGCACCGTGCGTGGACAGGAAGTACTCGAGTACCGTCAGTCCTTCACGGAAGTTCGATTTGATTGGGAGTTCGATGATACGACCCGACGGGTTGGCCATCAGACCCCGCATACCGCCAAGCTGAGTGATCTGCGATTTGTTACCCCGTGCTTTGGAATCTACCATGAGCATGATGGAGTTAAAGCGGTCCATCGATTTCATGAGTACATCCGTGATATCATCCTTGGTCTTAGACCAGATATCGATAACACGATCATAACGTTCTTCATTCGTAATCAAGCCGCGGCGATATTGGTTCGTTACCACTTTAACCTTCTCGTCGGACTCTTTCAGAATTTCATTTTTCTCGTCAGGTACGATAACGTCGGATACCGCAACCGTTACGCCTGCACGTGTGGAATAGGTGAAACCGAGCTGCTTGATTTTATCCAAAATCACAGAGGTCTCCGTTGTATGGTACGTTTCGAAGCAGCGTGCAATGATGGAACCCAGATATTCCTTACCAACAGCACCGCTGATTGGCAGTTCCTGAATCACTTTTTGAATATCTGCACCCTTCTCGTATACGAAATACTTCTCAGGCGTGCCTTGCAGCAGGTTCGTACGAGTCGCTTCATTGATGTACGGGAAGCTGGCAGGGAAAATCTCGTTAAAGATAATCCGGCCAATCGTCGTAATCAAAATCGCATCCTGCTGTTTTTCCGTGAAGCTGGTTTTGCCAAGAGCTTTCACCGGAATCGCTACGCGTGCATGCAGACCAGCTGCTTCACGCTGATAAGCGGAAACCGCTTCGTTCACGCTGCCCAGAATCATGCCGGTACCTTTTTCTTCCTTGTTATCCATGGTCAGATAGAAGGAACCCAGTACCATATCCTGAGAAGGCGTAACAACCGGCTTACCGTCTTTCGGATTCAAAATGTTACCCGATGCCAGCATCAAAAGACGTGCTTCAGCTTGAGCTTCAGCAGACAAAGGAACGTGAACCGCCATTTGGTCACCGTCAAAGTCAGCGTTATACGCTGTACATACGAGCGGGTGAAGACGGATCGCATGGCCCTCAACCAGAATCGGTTCAAATGCTTGAATACCGAGTCTGTGAAGCGTCGGTGCACGGTTCAGAAGAACCGGATGCTCTTTAATAACCTCTTCGAGCACATCCCATACTTCTGGACTTACACGTTCTACTTTGCGCTTCGCACTCTTGATATTATGTGCAAGGCCTTTATTGACCAGTTCTTTCATAACAAACGGCTTGAAGAGCTCAAGCGCCATTTTCTTAGGCAGACCGCATTGATACATTTTCAGGTAAGGACCTACAACGATAACGGAACGACCGGAATAGTCAACCCGTTTACCGAGCAAGTTCTGACGGAAACGTCCTTGTTTACCTTTCAGCATATGGCTGAGGGACTTAAGCGGACGGTTACCAGGACCTGTGACCGGACGACCGCGGCGGCCGTTATCGATCAGTGCATCGACAGCTTCCTGCAGCATGCGCTTCTCGTTTTGTACGATAATATCCGGCGCGCCGAGATCCAGCAGTCTTTTCAGACGGTTGTTCCGGTTAATAACACGACGGTACAGATCGTTCAAGTCGGAGGTCGCGAAGCGTCCGCCATCAAGTTGAACCATCGGGCGAAGCTCTGGAGGAATGACCGGCAGCACATCCATGATCATCCACTCCGGATTGTTGCCGGAGTTACGGAACGCCTCAATCACTTCCAGGCGTTTGATGGCCCGGTTGCGGCGCTGACCCTGTGCAGTGCGCAGTTCTTCCTTCAGGAATTCAAGCTCTTTGTCAATGTCGATGTCTTGAAGAAGCTTCTTAACCGCTTCAGCACCCATGCCTGCTTGGAATCCGTAGCCGTACTTCTCACGGTAGCTGCGATATTCCTTCTCGGACAACAGTTGCTTCTTCTCCAGCGGTGTATCTCCCGGATCGGTTACAACATAAGATGCGAAGTAAATGATCTCCTCCAGAGATCGTGGGGACATATCCAGAGCCAGACCCATACGGCTTGGAATGCCTTTGAAATACCAAATATGCGATACAGGAGCCGCAAGCTCGATATGGCCCATCCGTTCACGACGGACTTTAGCG
Source organism: Paenibacillus sp. p3-SID867 (assembly GCF_025142895.1). NCBI lineage: Bacteria > Bacillati > Bacillota > Bacilli > Caryophanales > Paenibacillaceae > Paenibacillus > Paenibacillus sp. p3-SID867. The sequence goes on along the minus strand of NZ_JAMBDM010000025.1, from coordinate 38,462 downwards.
CGTGTTACTTCAACGCCACAGCGATCGCAGACTACTCCTTTATAACGGACACGCTTATACTTACCGCAATGACATTCCCAGTCCTTCTGCGGACCGAAAATCCGCTCACAGAACAAGCCTTCTTTCTCCGGCTTCAATGTACGGTAGTTAATCGTTTCCGGCTTCTTCACCTCTCCGCGAGACCAAGAGCGAATTTTTTCCGGTGAAGCAAGACCGATTTTCATGTACTCAAAATTGTTAACGTCCAACAAGGAGCAACCCTCCTCAACCTAGTCCTATTTATGTGCTATACGACCATAACACCACCGCCGACTTATAAGCCGACGGGGGTGAATGATTGACCGTTATTCCACTCCGACTTCAGTGCCTTCCAAGTTAAGGCTCAGTTTATCACCTTGAGCATCGTCTTCGTCATCGAGTTCTTTCATCTCGATTTCCTCTTCATTCTCGCTCAGGATTTTGACATCCATACCGAGAGACTGAAGCTCTTTAATCAATACCTTGAACGATTCAGGAACACCCGGTTCCGGAACGTTCTCGCCTTTGACGATGGATTCGTAGGTTTTCACCCGGCCGACCACGTCATCCGACTTGACGGTAAGAATTTCTTGCAGCGTATAAGCAGCACCGTAAGCTTCAAGTGCCCACACTTCCATCTCACCGAAGCGCTGTCCACCGAACTGAGCTTTACCACCCAGCGGCTGCTGCGTAACGAGAGAGTAGGGTCCCGTAGAACGGGCGTGAATTTTATCATCAACCATGTGAGCGAGCTTGATCATGTGCATAACGCCGACGGTAACTTCACGTTCAAAACGTTCACCCGTCCGTCCGTCGTACAATACAGTCTTACCATTGCGCTGCATGCCTGCTTCTTCCATCGTATCAAACACGTCATACTCGCTTGCACCGTCAAATACCGGCGAAGCTACGTGAATGCCAAGCTGGAGCGCAGCCATACCCAAGTGAACCTCGAGCACCTGACCGATGTTCATCCGTGATGGAACCCCTAGAGGGTTCAACACAACTTGAACCGGCGTGCCATCTGGCAGGAACGGCATATCTTCTTCAGGCAAAATACGGGCAACGACACCTTTGTTACCGTGACGTCCGGCCATTTTGTCACCTTCGGAGATTTTACGTTTCTGTGCGATGTAAACGCGAACCAGTTGGTTAACGCCCGGCGGCAACTCGTCGCCGTTCTCACGTGTAAACACCTTCACGTCTACGATGATCCCGTCACTACCGTGAGGAACGCGCAGCGAGGTATCGCGCACTTCGCGAGCCTTCTCACCGAAAATCGCATGCAGGAGACGCTCTTCTGCCGTCAGCTCGGTTACACCCTTAGGCGTTACCTTACCTACGAGAATATCTCCGGCGCTGATTTCGGCACCGATGCGGATAATTCCGCGCTCGTCAAGGTTCTTCAGCGCTTCTTCACCTACGTTAGGAATATCACGCGTAATTTCTTCCGGTCCGAGCTTCGTGTCACGAGCTTCGGATTCGTACTCCTCGATATGAATCGAAGTGTACACATCCTCTTTGACCAGTTTCTCGGAGAGAAGAATCGCATCCTCATAGTTGTAACCTTCCCAAGTCATGAACGCAACAACGACGTTGCGGCCCAGTGCCAATTCACCCATCTCCGTGGATGGACCGTCTGCGAGAATGTCACCTTTTTTGATGACATCACCGCGTTTAACGATTGGACGCTGATTGATGCATGTTCCTTGGTTCGAACGCATAAATTTGTGTAATTTATGTTTAATAAGATCGCCTTTGACTTCTTGTCCGTCGACATTTTCCACACGGCGGACCCAGATTTCATTAGCGGATGAACGTTCAATAATCCCGTCATGTTTGGATACAATACATACACCGGAGTCTTTCGCAGACTTGTGTTCCATTCCGGTTCCGACGAGCGGAGCTTTAGGAATAAGAAGCGGAACAGCCTGCCGCTGCATGTTGGATCCCATCAGCGCGCGGTTGGAGTCATCGTTCTCAAGGAACGGAATGAGCGCCGTCGCTACCGACACGACCTGCTTAGGCGATACGTCCATGTAGTCTACACGGTCGCTCGGCATAGGGAGGATGTTATCGGACTGCTTGTTATAACGGACGATAACCATTTCGTCAGCGAAGGTACCGTCTTCGTTGAGCTCGGCGTTCGCCTGGGCAACGATGTAGTTATCCTCTTCGTCTGCAGTCAGGTAATCGATTTGGTCCGTTACTTTACCGGTCTTCGGATCCACCCAACGATACGGAGCTTCAATGAAGCCATATTCGTTGATGCGCGCAAACGTCGACAAGGAGTTGATCAGACCGATGTTCGGTCCCTCCGGCGTCTCGATCGGACACATACGGCCATAGTGACTGTGGTGAACGTCCCGCACTTCAAAGCCCGCACGCTCACGAGTCAAACCGCCGGGTCCGAGAGCAGACAGACGACGTTTATGCGTCAGTTCCGCAAGCGGGTTGGTCTGATCCATGAACTGGGACAGCTGGGAGCTGCCGAAGAACTCTTTAATCGATGCGATAACTGGACGTATGTTGATAAGCGCCTGCGGCGTAATCACGTTTGCATCCTGAATCGACATTCTTTCACGAACGACACGTTCCATACGGGACAAACCGATACGGAACTGATTTTGAAGCAATTCGCCTACAGAACGCAGACGACGGTTACCCAGGTGGTCAATATCATCCGTGTTGCCAATCCCATGCAGCAGGTTGATGAAGTAGCTGATGGAAGAAATGATATCTGCCTGTGTAATGTGCTTCACCGATTTATCGATGTTTGCGTTCGCGATGACCTTCACGACTTTGGCATCCTCGATCGGCGAGAATACATCGATCGTTTGCAGCGGGATATCCTCGCTGTCCATCACACCGCCGGTAACATGATAATTCTTGAAGCCTACGCTCTTCTCAAGGTAAGGCATGATCTCGTCCAAAAGACGGCGGTCTACGGTTTGACCAGCTTCTGCAATGATCTCACCCGTATCGATGTCTATCAAACTTTCTGCCAAACGCTGATTGAAGAGACGGTTCTTAATATGAAGCTTCTTGTTGATCTTGTAGCGACCAACGTTAGCCAAATCATAACGCTTCGGATCGAAGAAACGGGCAACGAGAAGGCTCTTCGCATTCTCCAGTGTTGGCGGCTCGCCCGGACGAAGACGTTCATAGATTTCGATGAGCGCTTTTTCCGTAGAGTCGGTGTTGTCTTTATCCAGCGTATTTTGAATATATTCATCATTGCCCAGAAGATCCAGAATCTCGGCATCTGTACCAAAACCAAGTGCACGTAAAAGTACCGTTACAGGGATTTTACGGGTACGGTCGATCCGGACATAGATAATGTCCTTCGCGTCCATCTCCAGTTCAAGCCAAGCGCCGCGGTTAGGGATAACTGTTGCAGTGTACGTCGTCTTACCGTTTTTATCCACTTTTGTGCTGAAATAGACGCTGGGAGAGCGAACCAACTGGCTGACAATAACCCGTTCGGCACCATTGATAATGAATGTTCCGGTTTCCGTCATTAACGGGAAGTCTCCCATGAACACTTCCTGCTCCTTGACCTCTCCGGTCTCCTTGTTAATGAGCCGGACTTTCACGCGGAGCGGCGCCGCATAAGTAACGTCGCGTTCTTTCGCGTCATCGACGGTGTATTTCGGTTCTCCAAGGCTGTAGTCAATGAACTCTAGCACCAAATTACCTGTGAAATCCTGAATCGGCGAGATGTCCTGGAACATTTCGCGGAGTCCTTCCTCCAAAAACCATTCATAAGATTTTTGTTGGATTTCAATCAGGTTCGGAACTTCGAGTACCTCGTTAATACGAGCATAACTTCGCCGAGTGCGTCGACCATATTGAACAAGATGTCCTGCCAACTTAAACTCACCCCTCATGTCTACTCACTTTAAAAATTTCATTGCGAACCTCTGTTTGTAACACTATAATGGAACATACAGAGGACACTCCCATAAATAGAGAAAAGCCCTTATCGAATACCTTTTCGAAAAAAGAGCAGCTTATCCATGGTTATGATAATCATCTCATATCCTGTAGATTTGCCCAAAATGTACATATTATACGTCAATATGATCGACTTTATGCATCTTTCCACACATTAAGTCTTGACATTTCAGCCAACTAAAGACAAAGAGACCATCCTAATACTGACATTTTATAATAATACCATACCAGCATACCCAAGTCAACAGCCTAGTCGAACTATTTTAAGAAGATTTCGTCGCTTTGAATATCCGGTATCCTTTATCCTTCGTTACTTCCTCGACCTGATGAAATAGACTCTCCAGCTTCGCTTTCGCTGAAGGCGCGCCTTGCTTCTTCTGAATCACAACCCACAGCTGCCCATCCTCACGCAGATGCTTCCACGCTTCTTCGAATATGGCATGAACCGTCTCTTTCCCGGCACGAATCGGCGGATTGGTAAGAACCACGTCGAATTGCTGACCCTGCACCGCAGCAAACAAATCGCTCTCCAAGATCGTCACATTGGATATACCATTACGTTTCGCATTCTCCTTGGCTAATTCGACAGCACGGCTATTAATGTCGATCATCGTCACATGTCCTTGGGGTGCCATTCTTGCCGCTGACAGACCGATCGGACCATATCCGCAGCCTACATCCAACACCTCAGCATGCTGATTAAAGTTCATAGCCTCTATTAATACCTTGCTCCCATAATCTACGCCACTCTTAGAGAATACGCCCGCGTCACTGATAAAGTTGAAAGTCTGCCCCCGAAGCTCCGTCTTTAACTCCTTACGGTCATGAGCAATTTCCGGCTGATTCGAGTAATAATGTTGATTCGGCATCATTTCCTCCGTCTTGAATCAAAGTCTGCCGCCTAAGATATTTCGCTCTTAAGCGCTCTTATCCCAGTATAACCTTTCTTGCGGAGAATCAGTACGTTGTGATCTCCCCGCCACAATAACAAACCCCTTGAACAAATATTCAAGGGGTTTGATTCTTGCTGACGTGAATCTCAAGAAGTTAATTACTTAACTTCTACGGATGCGCCTGCTTCTTCCAATTTAGCTTTAACAGCTTCTGCTTCTTCTTTAGCTACTTTTTCTTTCAATGGTTTTGGAGCGTTGTCAACCAGTTCTTTTGCTTCTTTCAAGCCAAGACCTGTGATTTCGCGAACCACTTTGATTACATTGATTTTGGACGCGCCTGCGCTAGTCAGGATTACGTCGAACTCGGACTGCTCTGCTTCAGCAGCTACACCAGCGCCACCTACAACAGCTACTGGAGCTGCAGCAGTTACACCAAATTCTTCTTCGATTGCTTTAACGAGATCGTTCAGTTCCAGAACGGACATACCTTTAATTGCTTCCAAGATTTGCTCTTTGCTCATTTAAGTTGAACCTCCATTTATTATTAAGATTTTATAGTTGTTGTTACACAGCTTCAGCAAGACAAAGCTTATGCGCCTTGTTCTTCCTTCTCAGCAACAGCCTTAACTGCAAGCGCGAAGTTGCGCACTGGAGCTTGAAGCACGCTGAGGAGCATGGAGAGGAGACCTTCGCGGGACGGAAGTTCTGCCAGAGCTTTGATTTCGCTCTCTCCGATTACACGGCCTTCTACTACGCCGCCTTTCAATTTCAACGCGTCGTTTTTCTTAGCAAAATCGTTAAGGATTTTTGCTGGAGCGACAGCGTCATTGGTACCAAATGCAACAGCTGTTGGACCAGTCAAGACTTCGTCCAGATCAGTCAGCTCTGCTGCCGCAGTTGCACGGCGAAGCAGCGTGTTTTTCAGTACTTGGAACTCGACGCCAGCTTCACGAAGCTGTTTACGAAGTTCAGTTACTTGCGCAACGTTCAGTCCGCGATAGTCAGCAACTACTGTCGATACGCTCTCGCGCAGCTTAGCAGCAACGACATCAACCGCTTCTTGTTTCGCTTGAATCACTTTTGCGTTTGCCAATGATTACACCTCCTGGTTGTATTAGTAGCGTAAGAGCACCAAGCTCCCCGCTCTTCCTACGGGCACTAAAAAAGCCTCCGTAGAATCACGAAGGCCTGATGAATCATCATTTGGCCGGAGAAACCGGACAAATTGTTGACGTTCTATCATAACACCTCGGTAGGAAATTAAGCCTGCTTAGGGCACCTACTGTCTACGGTAAGCATATTCAACTTTAAGGGTCAGTCTCGAAGACTCACAACTGTTACATAATATCAAACCTCATCGACCAAAGTCAATGGTAATATTATCTGTAGACGGTTGTGTTCACGCGAGCGCTTGGTCCCATTGTCGAGGAAACAGCGATGCCTTTCAGGTATACACCTTTAGCAGCAGCTGGTTTCGCACGATTCAATGCATCGATGAGAGCTTTGAGGTTCTCATTCAATTGAGCTGCATCGAAAGACACTTTACCGATCGGCGCGTGAATTTGACCTGCTTTGTCCAGACGGTACTCGATTTTACCGGCTTTGATTTCTTGAACAGCCTTAGCAACATCGAATGTAACCGTACCAGCTTTAGGGTTAGGCATCAGGCCTTTACCACCGAGCAGACGGCCAAGTTTACCGACTTCACTCATCATATCAGGTGTAGCTACGCAGACATCAAACTCGAACCAGCCTTGTTGGATTTTGTTGATCATGTCTTGATCGCCAACAAAATCAGCGCCAGCAGCTTCTGCCTCTTTCGCTTTTTCACCTTTTGCAAATACCAGAACGCGCTGTGTTTTACCTGTGCCGTGAGGCAAGACAACAACACCACGAACAGCCTGGTCTTGTTTACGCGGGTCTACACCCAAACGTACAGCCGCTTCAACAGTTTCGTCGAATTTGGCAGTTGCAGCCTTCTTCACAAGCTCTACAGCTTCCAAAGGCTCATAAGTTGCTTCGCTGTCAATCAGCTTCGCAGCTTCAACGTATTTTTTACCGTGTTTAGCCATGTTTGTTTTCCTCCTTTGTGGTGTTAGCGGAAATTCCTCCCACATAATCCGAACCTAGTTCGGTTTCAATCAAAAGACAATTAGTCTTCGATTGTGATACCCATACTACGGGCAGTACCTTCTACCATCTTCATTGCAGCTTCAACAGATGCAGCGTTCAGGTCAGGCATTTTTTGCTCAGCGATTTGACGAACAGCGTCACGCTTAACAGTAGCGACTTTCTTCTTGTTAGGCTCGCCGGATCCTTTTTCGATCTTAGCAGCCACACGAAGCAGAACAGCAGCCGGTGGAGTTTTAGTGATGAACGTAAAGGAACGATCTTCAAACACCGAAATTTCAACCGGAATGATCAGACCAGCTTGATCAGCAGTACGTGCGTTGAACTCTTTACAGAATGCCATGATGTTGACACCCGCTTGACCCAATGCAGGACCTACTGGAGGAGCCGGATTCGCTTTACCTGCAGGAATTTGCAGTTTCACAATCTTGATAACTTTCTTAGCCATGGTTGACACCTCCTTGCATCAATAGTGGTAGCGGACGCTTTGACACGCCCTCCCACAAGAAACCTGAAGAACTAAATCTTCTCCACTTGAGTATAATCCAACTCCAGCGGGGTTTCCCGTCCAAACATGTTGACGTGAACTTTCAACTTGCTCTTTTCAGCCAAAATCTCTTCCACGGAGCCCACAAAATTCGTAAAAGGACCAACCTTGATACGAACGGATTCCTTGATGTCGAATTCGATCTTCGGTTTCGGCTCTTCCATGCCCATATGCTTCAGAATCTGTTCTACTTCTTCTGGAAGCAAAGGCGTCGGTTTAGAACCGGACCCTGTCGAACCAACAAAACCGGTCACTCCTGGTGTATTGCGGACAACATACCAAGAATCATCGGTCTGAATCATTTCGACCAAGACATATCCCGGGTAAACTTTACGCATGACGGTTTTTTTCTTGCCGTCTTTGTTTACGATTTCTTCTTCCATCGGAACAAGAACGCGGAATATTTTGTCCTCCATGCCCATGGACTCGACACGTTTTTCCAAATTGGCTTTGACTTTATTCTCATACCCAGAGTAGGTATGAACTACGTACCATCTTTTTTCCATATCAAGCCACCTGGGACCCTTCTAAATTATCGCTTCGATCACAGCGGAAATACCGATGTCTACAACCCAAAAATAAATCGTGACAAACACAATGGTGCCGAGAACAATTAAAGTATAGTTCGTCAGTTCTTTACGATTGGGCCAGCGAACTTTTTTAAGTTCCGCCCAGCTTTCAGAGAAAAAGGAAAACAGAGACTTGAAACCACGTTTCACGCCGACTACACCTCCAAAAGAAAACTATCTGGTTTCGCGATGAGGAGTTTGCTCGTTACAGAACTTGCAAAATTTCTTCATCTCCATGCGGTCGGGGTGATTTCGCTTGTTTTTGGTGGTTGTGTAGTTTCTTTGTTTGCAGCTTGTACAAGCCAAAGTGATAATTACCCGCATGATGTGCACCTCCCGAAGACGTCCTTCTTTGTCAGAAGAATCGATATTGATCCTAGTAGAAACAACCTTGTTCTCATCGAAACCCGGTTATTTCTGCGAGATGAATAAAACCGTTGTTCCAAAAGCTGTAACAACGATCCATTCATAAAACACGCGAATTTAGGCCTACCTAAAACACTTTATCACAAGGGTAGCGCCATTTCAAGCCTTTTTCTCTCTGATTGCGGGCTGCAATAAATGCCATTGCCAGCTAATCCAGGGAATAAGTCCCCGGAATAATGTAAACATCTCACTGTAAAAAACTGTGGCGTTTCACAGTCTTTGTCCATCCTGCATAGCATTTAGTCTATATCCAGTATGTTCAATCTTCCAAGAGATGAAACACCAAATATTACACATTTTGCGTTTTGCGAAGATGGACATCTTGGAATTTCGTCCTATCAGCTAAAAAATCAATGGCGACAAAGTATAAAAAAGATCCTTCGCCGGCCATCCTGATTCAATAACGATCAGGCAATTAAAAAAAGGCTCTGATTGAGCCTTCTGCTTCTTATCCGACACTTGCTATTAATTATCCCTGACTTCCAGATAACGTTCAAGCTTTCGCTTTACTCGCTGGAGTGCATTGTCAATCGATTTTACATGACGCCTTAAATCTACCGCAATCTCTTGATAGGATCGACCGTCCAAATAGAGCATCAGGACTTTCCGTTCCAGATCACTTAAGATCTCTGACATCTTGTCTTCCAGGCCGACAAATTCCTCTTGATTGATGATCAGTTCCTCCGGATCGCTTACCGCGGTACCGCAAATGACATCCAGCAGCGTACGGTCCGAATCCTCATCATAAATCGGCTTGTCCAATGAGACATACGAATTGAGCGGAATATGCTTCTGTCTCGTAGCGGTCTTAATTGCCGTAATGATCTGTCTGGTAATGCAGAGCTCGGCAAAGGCCTTGAACGAGGACAGCTTATCCCCTTTAAAATCACGAATTGCCTTGTACAGCCCGATCATGCCTTCCTGGACAATATCTTCCCGGTCAGCGCCAATCAGAAAATAGGAGCGGGCTTTAGCACGTACAAAATTCCGGTATTTATTGATCAAATACTCCAGCGCCCCGCTATCACCCTCGCGGACCGCCTCGACAATGTCTTCATCGCTTATCACATCATACCCTGACAACATGACTTCCTTGAGGTCCACACTCAATAGAATCCCTCCGGCCCGGAACGCACGGTAGCCCGTCACTCGCTTGAAATATATGACAAGTATATATGATGTCTACTAGACCGTCAACCACGATCTGCCTAAAATAGACCGATAATAACATTTAATGTAAACTTTTTCATAGATTCATATACCGTTTTCATTCTCCAAATGAGCCGACCTCTCGTCCCTATTGTGTAAAACAGTTCTATTCCCTTCGCCAGCGCTCGAACGCCTGTCTCACATCCGGCGGCAGCTTCCCGTCAAGTGTATTCCTGCTCTTGGTCTGCTCTTTCGTTATTTTCTGCTTCACTTCGCGCTCGCTCTGCTCCACCTCGTTAAGCAACTCCCGGGCGGACAGCCGGAGTGCTCCCCGAGCAAAAATCACGTGCTGCTCAATTAAATCGCTGGTCGCCACATAAATTTTTCGCCGGCGGTGGCTGAACTCACCGACTAGCCGTTCAATGCACTCATCGGCGGTTTCTTTCTCCTTCGTAAAAAACACCTGAACCTTGCCTTGCGTGTAGGATTTCCCCAGTCCAGGAACACGGTATGCGTCAAAAATCACCACGACTCTGAGGCCTGAGAACGCCTGGTAATCCGCTAATTTCTCCAGCAGCATGTCTCGCGCTTCATGCATGCTGCTATTGGCGAGCTTCGCAAGATATGGCCAGCCGCCGATCATATTATAACCGTCGACCAGCAGCACATCCCGCCAATCGGCCATCATTGCTAACCTTGAAGGCGGCGACGGCGAAGCACTTCGTACATAACGACACCTGCGGCAACCGAGGCGTTAAGCGAATTGATCTTTCCGGCCATCGGCAGTTTCACAAGCACATCGCATTTCTCACGGATCAGACGCCCCATCCCTTTATTCTCATTACCGATAACGATAGCAACCGGCCCGTCAAAAACATCGGTGTCATACAATTCCTGAACGGCATCAACAACGGTCCCGACAACCCATACACCCATTTCCTTCAGCTGATCGATGGTTTGGCCCAGATTGGTCACCCTAGCTACGGGCACATACTCCACTGCGCCGGCAGATGTTTTGGATACCGTTGCCGTTACTTGTGCGGATCTACGCTTAGGCAGTATGACGCCATGAGCACCCGTGCAGTCTGCCGTCCGGAGAATCGAGCCCAGATTGTGCGGATCCTCGATCTCGTCAAGAAGCAGCAGGAAAGGCGATTCGCCTTTTTCCTCTGCAACCTTCAGCAAATCCTCCACTTCCACATAAGCATAGGGTGCCGCTTGCGCAACCACGCCTTGATGCTGAACTCCCGGAACCATCTGATCCAGCTTGCGTTTGTCCACATGCTGAATGACAATACCCAGTTTCTTCGCTTCCGCGATAATCGGCAGGGTCAGGTGCTTTTGCGCATTTTCTGCAATCCATATTTTGTTGATCGTACGTCCTGATTTGAGCGCTTCCGTTACGGAGTGCTTACCGGCTACTACTTCCTCTTCTTGCAACATGTAGTTCTCCTCCTGCATATCAGCCGGCGTCCCCTCGCGGAAACACCGGCTGTATCGTTTCAATGTGATGCGATATTGTCTAACGGTCTATTTAACAGACCCCTCAATATACTCGATGCTCTTCCCTATGAGCTCACGAAGTCGGTCCTGCTCACCCGTATAATATAAATACCCAATCAGCGTCTCAAATGCCGTAGCATGCCGGTATTCGAGGACGTCGGCATTTTTGGGGATGCTGCCGGATTTGGCGTTGCGTCCCTGACGCACAATATCGCGCTCTTCTTCCGTCAGTTCCGGATCCAGATAAGCCAATATTCGGCTCTGTGCCTTCGCCGACACAAATCCTGTTGCCGAACGGTGCAGGTGATGGGGGCGGAGATTCGCTTTCGATATCAAAAACTGCCGCACCGCCACCTCATAAATGGCATCTCCGATATAGGCAAGCACGATGGGCGGGATTAACCGGGCCGGCTTTGACGGCGGAAAATCGAACCAGCCTACTGCGGGATCATGAAACTCAGGCCCGCTCATTTACGCCGCCAGCGCATACCTTGCGCCGTATCCTCAAGCACGATGCCTTCATCCGCCAGCTTGTCGCGGATTTCATCCGCTCGGGCCCAGTTTTTATTCTTCCGGGCTTCGACACGTTCGGCAATCAGAGCTTCAATCTCCTCATCCAGCAATTCATCCGTGCCTGTATTTACGATGCGCAGCACGCCGTTCATTTCGTTGAAAGCGCGCAGCACTTCATGCAGGTCCGCCGCAGGAATCGAGGCTTCCTTCAACAGCTGATTCGCCTCGCTGGCCCATTGGAACATGGCGGTGATGGCGTCCGGCGTGTTGAAATCATCCTGCATCTTCTGGTGAAATTCGACAAGGACGGCCGATATTTTATCCGCAACTTCCTGGCTTACGTTATCGTCCTTCGAACCGATCGCGGTACTCAATCGATGCTCGATATTAGCCGCCGCATTCGCCAGACGTTCCACGCTGTTCTGCGCCTGCTCCATCACCTCATCGCTATAATTCAGCGGATTGCGGTAATGGGTGGACAACATGAAATAGCGGATAGCTTCTTTCGTATATTGTTCACGAAGTTCCTTAACCAATACACCGTTCCCTAACGATTTCGACATTTTCTCGTTATTGATGCGGATATATCCATTGTGCATCCAATAGTTCGCCAGCGGTTTGCCTGTCAGTGCCTCCGACTGCGCAACTTCGCATTCATGGTGTGGGAACTGCAGGTCCTGGCCGCCGCCATGGATATCCAGCGTATCCCCGAGATAACGACGGGCCATGGCGGAGCACTCAATATGCCAGCCTGGACGGCCGTCGCCCCAAGGACTGCTCCAGTAGATCTCTCCAGGCTTCGCGGCTTTCCATAGGACAAAGTCTTCCGGATTTTCTTTCCGCTTATCCACCTCAATCCGGATACCGAATTGCAGCTCGTCGAGATTTTGCTGGGACAGCTTCCCGTAATCGTCAAACTTGCGGGTCCGGTAGAATACATCTCCCCCGTTCTCATAAGCAAAGTCGCGGTCAATGAGTTCCTGGATGAATTCGATAATGTTCTCCATATTGTCCGTTACCCGTGGATTCAATGTCGCTCTTGGTATGCCAAGACCGTCCAGATCCTCGTAATAGGCGTTAATAAACTTATCCGCGACCTCCGGAACGGTCGTCCCGGTTTGCTCCGCTTTCCGGATCATTTTGTCATCCACATCCGTAAAGTTCACCACGTAATTCACATCATTACCCTGGTTCTCAAAGTAAGCTCGAACCACGTCGAAAAAGATCATCGGCCGAGCATTCCCGATATGGATATAATCGTACACGGTAGGACCGCACACGTAGATCTTTACCTTTCCGGGTTCCTGAGCAACAAACGTTTCTTTCATGCGGGTTAGCGTGTTATAGATTTGCAGTGCCATAGGTAACATCTCAATCCTTTCATTCCATCGCTTATTGTTCCTTCACGGCTTACGGGCTTACTCTTCTTTGGCCGAAGTCACAACGGCCTCGGATACCATGCCTTTAGGCTGGTTTCGTTTGCTCTCATGAAGCTCCGCCCGGAGCTGATCGATCTCCTTCTGCATCGAGCGGAGCATATCAACAATCGGATCGGGCAGATTCGTGTGATCCAGCCGGTCGCGCACCCGCTCCCCGTTCTGTTTCACGATTTTTCCTGGATTGCCGACAACGGTGCTGTTTTGGGGAACAGGTCTTAATACGACTGCATTGGAACCAATGTTACAGTTATCCCCAATCGTAAAGGAACCTAGCACTTTCGCCCCCGATCCGATGACCACATTGTTGCCGATGGTCGGGTGCCGCTTGCCTTTTTCCTTACCGGTTCCTCCAAGCGTAACCCCCTGGTAGATCACCACGTCATCCCCAATCTCACAGGTCTCTCCAATGACAACCCCCATCCCGTGGTCAATGAACAGCCGCTGCCCGATACGGGCTCCCGGATGAATCTCGATCCCTGTCATAAACCGGCTGAACTGGGATATCAACCGGGCCAGCGTATACCATCGCCGCTTAAATAATGCATGAGCTACCCGGTGCGCCCACAGTGCGTGAAGCCCCGAGTAGGTGAATACCACTTCAAAAAGTCCCCGGGCAGCCGGGTCATTCTCGAACACTGTCCGAATATCCGATTTCATCTGTTTAAACATGAACGCTCCCTCTTTCCCCTCTTCCAATCGCGCATGCAACTTGCTATCCATCGTTATTCCTGTAAATAAAAAAACGCCCCTGCAGCTTATCGCTGCAGAGGCGCTAGACCGCGGTTCCACTCTGCTTAGAACCGGCACAAACTTCCTCCCTTCGTCAGGGACGGATTCTACCGATTCTCTTCATGTCATTAACGGCAGACGACCGGCATGATCTAACGATTGTGTTCGCTTCAACCATGCAGCTCACAGGTGCATTTCCGCTGCAGGCGACGGGACAACTCTCAGCCGGCAAATTCAAGTGGTCCTTGTCTTCTGCCGATTGTCCTCTCTGGAACGTGCCTGTTTTACGCGTACTTCTCCTGATCGTAGCTTTTATACGTTTTATATTTGTTGACCTAGGCTTCATAAATGACCGCGTTGCTCACTAGAGACGCTGCGCCGACGGATCGTGCCTTCGATCGCTGTTGTTTTCAGATTTCTTGAACGTAAATCTACATAGTTGAAATCCGAAAACAAAGGCGAACGCTTCGCTTCTCCAGCACAATTCCGTCCTCTCCGCTGCTTCCCTGTATGAGTAAATGCCCCATTTAATAAAACCCTAGATCAAAGAATATTTCACTTATAGTTTGGTGTAATTATAACTGATGATATACGGGCTGACAAGGAACGTTTATCGAGGAAGCCGCCCGAATTATGCGCCTTTGATCTGAGAACGCAAACGGTCAAGCACGCGATCCCTGCCAAGCAGCCAGATCGTCTGGTTCAGGTCGCGGCCATGGGTTTGTCCCGTCAAGGCTACGCGGATCGGCATAAAGAGCTGTTTGCCCTTAAATCCGGTCTCCTTCTGAACTTCCTTGATCAGCGCCGCAATCTTCGGAGCGTTAAACTCATCCGTCTGCTCGATCTTCGCAAGGAATGCCGACAATACGACTGGTACCTGCTCGCCGCCCATCACTTCAATCCCTTCGGCATCCAGCTCCAAATGCGTACGGAAGAACACTTCCGACAGATCCACGATATCCGAAGCCGCCGTCAGCTGCTCCTGATAGAGCGCCACGAGCGCGCGTGCCCATTCCTCTTGCTCGGCCGTAAGCTCGGACGGCAAGCGGCTGGCTTTTTGCAGATGCGGAATGGCTAAATCGGCGATCCGATCCGGATCCGCGTTCTTGATATACGTGTTGTTCAGGTGAGCCAGCTTGTTCGTATCGAATACCGCCGGGCTCTTGGACAGACGATGCTCATCGAAGATCGAGATCAGCTGCTCTTGGGAGAACACTTCCTCTTCCCCTTCCGGAGACCAGCCTAGCAGCGAGATGAAGTTGAACAGCGCTTCAGGCAAATAGCCAAGCTGGTCATACTGCTCGATGAACTGGATGATCGATTCATTACGCTTGCTCAGCTTCTTATGATCTTCGCCCACGATCAGGGTCATATGTCCGAACTGAGGCGGCTCCCACCCGAAGGCTTCATAGATCATCAGCTGGCGCGGCGTATTGGAGATATGATCCTCCCCGCGGAGCACATGGCTGATCTTCATCAGATGATCGTCTAAGGCTACCGCGAAATTGTAGGTAGGAATGCCGTCTTTTTTGACGATAACGAAGTCGCCCGTCTCTTTGCTGTTAAACGAAATCGTACCCTTCACCATATCATCGAATGTGTAGATACGGTCTTCCGGAACGCGGAAGCGGATGCTGGCCACACGGCCTTCAGCCTCAAACGCCTGACGCTGCTCTTCCGTCAACTCCCGGTGCTTCCCGGAATAGCGCGGCGTTTCGCCGCGAGCCATCTGCTCTTCCCGCTCCTGCTCCAGCTCTTCTTCCGTGCAATAGCAGCGGTAGGCAAGCCCGCGATCCAGAAGGTCCTGCCAATATTGTTTATAAATATCAAGACGCTCAGTCTGGCGATAAGGCCCGTACTCGCCCCCGACATCCACGCTTTCATCCCAGTCCATGCCCAGCCACTTCAAGTATTTCAGCTGGCTTTGCTCTCCGCCTTCTACGTTGCGTTTTACATCAGTATCCTCGATACGGATAATGAATTTCCCGTTATTCTTGCGGGCGAATAAATAATTGAATAATGCCGTTCTGGCATTGCCGATATGTAAATGTCCCGTTGGACTCGGTGCATAGCGCACGCGGACTTCTCCGGTCATTGTAAACCCCTCCGCTTCCCTATTATTTCAAGATTCCTAGCTCAAAAAATCCCCTTATTGAACACATACTTCAAGATGATAGCACACCTTTTACGAGGCAGACAACCGATTGCGCGGCGATTCCTTCGCCCCTGCCGGTAAACCCGAGCTGCTCGGTAGTGGTCGCCTTCACGTTCACCTGATCCACCTCAGCATCCAGCGCTTTGGCGATCACTTCCGCCATCTGCGGAATATAGGGTGCCATCTTTGGCTTCTGCGCAATAATCGTGGAATCGATATTACCAAGTGTATACCCGCGTTCCTTGGCCATGACCCATACCTGCTCCAAGAGCTTCAGGCTGTCGGCGTCTTTAAAGGCAGGATCGTTATCGGGAAAGTGGCGCCCAATGTCGCCGAGCCCAAGCGCCCCCAGGATCGCGTCCGTTACGGCGTGCAGCAGCACGTCGGCGTCGGAGTGCCCGAGAAGCCCTTTCTCATAAGGAATCGTGACGCCTCCGATGATGCACGGCCTTCCTTCTACAAGCTGATGTACGTCAAACCCATGTCCTACTCGAATCATTCCATGTCCTCTCCCTTACGTTTCTGTAAAAAAGCCGCATATTCCAGATCCTCCGGCGTGGTGATTTTAATATTGCTGTATTTCCCCTCCACCACGGTTACCGGATGTCCTGCCCGCTCCATCAGCATGGCATCGTCGGTGCCTGTAAACCCATCCTTCGCCGCTGCCTCATGGGCGGACAGCAGGTCGGAAAGACGAAAAGCCTGTGGGGTCTGAACGGCCCACAGACTTTGACGGTCCGGGGTGCCTGTAATCTGCCCCTTACCGTTCACCTGTTTAATCGTATCCTTCACGGGAACCCCAAGTACCGAGGCGCCCTCGCGGATTGCCGCATCGCGGCAGGCTTCAATCTCCTCTTGCGTTACAAACGGCCTTACGCCGTCATGTATCATTACCCATTCTGAAGAAATTTGCTTGATGCCTTGGTATACGGACTGTTGCCTCTCGCTTCCCCCAGGGATTACAGCGGACACCTTGCCCAAACCGTATTCCTGTATCCAGGATTCGCAGCGAGGGACATCCTCCATCCCCGTCACAAGCACAATTTCCTGCAGCCATGGTATCCGGCTGAATGCTTCAAGCGTATGAACGATAATGGGCTTTCCGTTCAGAGCCAGGTACTGCTTGCTCTCCCGGGTACCCATCCTCGTTCCTTTTCCCGCCGCTACAATGACAGCGCCAAAGTTACTCATCAAGCACCAAACTCCTGTCTCACCCAACACGCCCCAAACGGACGAATAGCGGATATGTATATCCCCATCATACCCCTTTACTGGGCTTTTTCCAACAGTTTTGGTTTTGCAAAGATCATTCGGCCCGCCGAGGTTTGCAGTACGCTGGTAACGAGCACTTCCATCATCGTGCCGATGTACTCGCGACCGCCCTCCACGACGATCATCGTGCCGTCATCCAGATACGCAACGCCTTGACCATGCTCCTTGCCGTCCTTGATAATCTGTACCAGAATTTCTTCCCCTGGCAGGACCACCGGTTTGACCGCGTTAGCGAGATCATTAATGTTCAAGACCGACACACCCTGCAGCTCACAAACCTTATTCAAGTTAAAATCATTGGTGACCACTTTGCCTTGAAGCACTTTGGCCAGCTTCACCAGCTTGCTGTCGACCTCGGATATTTCCTCAAAGTCGCCTTCATAAATGAGTACCTTGACGTCCAGTTCTTTCTGGATTTTGTTCAAAATATCAAGGCCGCGCCGGCCGCGATTTCGCTTAAGAAGGTCCGAAGAATCCGCAATATGCTGAAGCTCCTCCAGGACAAACTCAGGAATGACAATCGTTCCTTCGATAAATCCGGTCTTGCAAATATCCGCAATTCTCCCGTCAATAATGACACTCGTATCCAAAATCTTATGTTCCTCTATGCGCCGGCCCTCAGGCTCAGCGGCTTGGCTCCACTTGCCCGACATCCACAAGGACGCCAATTCATCCTTCTTCTCCAGTCCAATGCGAAACCCGATGTAACCGCCGAGCAGCGTAATGCCAACCTGCAGCAGCTGCCCCGCTTGTCCAAGCAAGGACAACCCCGGTGACAGCAATAGCGACAGCAGCAGGCCGCTCAACAGTCCCGCTGTACCCGCAGCCAGCTCATTCATCGGAATCCGGGAGAACGAAGTGATCAGGCTGTGCAGCCATCTCGTGACCCGATCCGCTGACAGCACGCCGATCATGCCAAACAATAATCCTCCAAGCACCGCGAAGGCTCCGCTTCCCGCTGCAAATAAACCTTGTCCAAAAATAGGCGAGAGCCCTGAGAAAGACCGTTCCATTGTATGATATAACGTATACCCGCCCCATGCTCCGCATAATACTGTAAATGCTAAAATAGCTTTTTTTAACATGAGCTTCCGCACACCTCCTTTTTATACCTGAATATCTTTGCTTCTATTTTCCAGTATGGTCCAATTTATAAAGTCGTAATCGTGCCGACCCATCTTTTTTTAAGATTATCGAATGTAACGTTTTTCGGTGGAACCCAATAAATTGGATAATCGCAAGATAAACATCCTCAAAAACGCGGTGTCTCTTCTGTTGAAGTGCATCGATTGACGTTTTTTTATAATATTTCCATATCCCCATATTCTACCGGTTTCGCCTACCCCCATCAGGCTTTGACGTGTACTGACATCAACCTCACAAATGGAATTGACCGCCTGCAGACACCTGAAATTGGTTGAAATCGCCTGAAGTAGTGGAATATAATGAACTCAATTCATAATATCGAGGTGGATGTATAAATGAGCGCTCCTAGTTTACAGGCTTTTCAGGACCAAGTTTCCGAATTGTTGCTCCGTCACCGCAGTCTCTTGGATGTTCTGTCTAAAAATGGTCAAAGCAATGCTTCAGTCAACCGGGCCGTAACCAAGGCCATCACAGAATGCGGATGCATCGAGCTCCACGCTACGAAGCAAACCTTCGATATCGGTGCTGATCTCGAATCAGCCCGGGAATTAGCCGGCACGCACGTCGAAGGCCATCTGTGCGAGAATTGCCGTGAAGCGGTAAGCACCGAGCTTGGCCGCAACCTATTTTATATGTCTGCCCTTGCGAATCTTCTGGACATTCAACTGGATGAGGTTGTTGTCAAGGAGTCGCAGAAATGCTCCACATTGGGTATTTTCAACCTGTCGTAAGACCGTTACCATGATGACGGTTCGTAACGGCAAGGCACTCCATGCATACAAAAAAAGCATTTATCTCGCTGCGCTAGCAGGGAAATAAATGCTTTTTATTTGGAGATATGTCCGAATCCGGCTTATCGGTCAGAGGATTGATAGGCCTCATCTGAATTGGGATCATCTTTTTTGCGACGTTTTTTGCGGTTCAGCCTGCGGAAATTCTGCTGCAAGCCATAACCTGCATACAGGACCAATGGCAAGAATATCAGCTTGGAGGTCTGCTCTGGTAAGAACACGGCAACCATGACTGCGCCAATGATGACGAGCGGCGTAAATTTAATCGCTGTTTTCGGAATGCCAATCTTCTTGAAGTTCGGGTATTTGACTGCGCTAACCATGAGATAAGAAAGCAGAAGTACGGCAATGATCATATAAGTTGCTGTAATCTCTTCATGGAATAACGCCAAGGTTGCCAGCACACCTCCCGCAGCGGGGATCGGCAGGCCGATAAAATATCCCGGTATGCCCGGACGAACATTAAATCTTGCAAGACGCAGTGCGCCGCACATCGGAAATATGGCGGTCACTGTCCAAGCCAATGCTGTATTAATATCCGTAAACGCTACGGTATACATAATGAGTGCCGGTGCTACGCCAAATGAAATTACATCGGATAATGAGTCAAGTTCCTTACCGAGCTCGCTTTGGGCATTTAACGCCCGAGCTACCCGACCGTCCAGTCCGTCAAGGAGCATGGCAATGATAATCATAATAGCCGCCATACTCGTTCGACCTTCCGTCGCCAAGATGATACCAATCATTCCGAGAAACAGATTACCTAAAGTAAACATGTTCGGAATTGATTTCGTCATTTTTTATTCACCTCATTAATGTTACGTACGAACATCGATTGTAGGTCTTTTAGATTTGTCTGTCAATGAATACTTGTTCTTGCAATCGCTTCAGACCTTCTTTAATGGTGCGTGCGCGAACTTCGCCAATCCCGTCCACTTCATCAAGTTCATGGATGGAAGCGGTCATAATGCTGGATAAATCATGGAACTGATCTACCAGATTACGAACGATCACATTCGGCAGGCGAGGGATTTTGTTCAAAATTCGGTAACCACGCGGCAGTATTTCTTCCTCCGATGCAGCGGCGGAAGCCGGATAACCAAGAAGCCTTACAATATGATGAATGTCCAGCAGCTCCTCATCCGTTGAACGCTTCAGCGCGAGAATGATCTCGCGGATCTTCTCCTCGCTGTACTCCCGGGCATAGTCCGCATACAGCAGCCAAGCCTCTTCCTCCATATTGCTCACAAGCTCATCCATCTGCATGCTGATCAAGCGGCCTTCGTTACCGAGCTCGTTGATATAACGCTTGATCTCCTTCTTGATGCGGAGCACCATCTCGACGCGCTGTATCACATTCACAACTTCCGGAATGGTAACCAGTTCTTCAAATTCAGATGCCGAGAGGTTGGTGAGCGATTGATTAAGCACCACACGGTATCGCTCCAAGGTCTGTATAGCCTGATTGGCCTTGGTTAGGATAACGCCGATTTCCTTTAATGCATACCGCAGCGATCCTTGATACAGCGTAATGATGTTTCGGCGCTGCGAGATGGACACAACCAGCTTGCCTGTCTGTTTCGCTACCCGCTCCGCTGTTCTGTGCCGTATCCCTGTCTCGATGGAAGAGATCGAGGAATCCGGAATCAGCTGGGTATTCGCATATAAGATTCGTTTCAAGTCTTCACTCAGGATGATGGCGCCGTCCATCTTGGCCAGTTCGTATAAATAGTTTGGCGAAAAATCGCAGTTAATGGAGAAGCCGCCGTCGACAACTTCCATTACCTCCGGGCTGTAGCCTACAACGATCAGGGCGCCCGTCTTCGCCCGCAGCACGTTCTCCAGTCCGTCGCGAAACGGCGTTCCCGGTGCTACCAGCTTTAGCAAATCATTCATTTTGTCCAGTTGGCTCGTTTCTTTCACCTTCGTATGCCCCCTAATCTAACGCAACCGCTAATGCATCTGCAACGGTGTTTACTCCTATAATTTGTATTCCTTTCGGATGCTTCCATCCCTTCAAACTCTTCTCCGGCATGAGTACGCGCTTAAAACCCAGCTTCTCGGCTTCTCTTACCCTCTGCTCCGCTCTTGAAACGGCCCGAACCTCACCGGTCAAACCCACCTCGCCAAAAATAACGTCATACGGCTTGGTCGGAATGTCGCGGAAGCTGGACGCTATGCTGACCGCTATAGCCAGATCCACCGCAGGTTCGTCGAGCTTCACGCCGCCCGCTACGTTCAGATAGGCGTCTTGGGTTTGCAGGTACATACCCATCCGTTTCTCCAGCACGGCAATGATTAGATTCATGCGGTGGTGGTCCACCCCTGTGCCCATCCGGCGCGGTGACGGGAAGTGGGTGGTGGAGATGAGCGCCTGCAGCTCGACCAGAACCGGGCGAGTTCCCTCCATGCTTGCAACAACGGTTGAACCCGCTACACCTAAAGGCCGTTCAGATAAAAACAGTTCGGATGGATTCCCGACTTCCCGAAGTCCATCCTCACCCATCTCAAAAATGCCAATCTCATTCGTCGAACCGAAACGGTTCTTTACCGCACGAAGCAAACGGTAAGTATGGTGACGCTCTCCTTCAAAATAAAGCACACAGTCCACCATGTGCTCCAGCATCCTTGGGCCTGCAATAGCGCCTTCCTTGGTCACATGACCGACCAGGACGGTCGCTATGCCCTTCACCTTCGCCAATCGCATGAAGCGTGCCGTACACTCCCGTACCTGGGAAACGCTGCCCGGCGCACTGGTTACCTCCGGCAAATACACCGTCTGAATGGAATCAATGACAACAAAACCAGGCTTTACGTTCTCAATGGCTTCCTCAATCGATTCGAGATTGGTTTCACATAGGACATACAGCTCCGGGGACAGCGCCCCGAGCCGATCTGCACGCAGTTTGGTCTGGCGTACGGATTCCTCACCGGAAATGTACAGAACGCGAATACCGTTCTGGGCCAATCGATTGGAGGCTTGCAGCAGCAGCGTGGATTTGCCGATGCCGGGATCACCGCCGACTAACACAAGTGAACCTGGGACAAGCCCGCCTCCGAGCACACGGTTCAATTCCGCAATGCCCGTCTGGATTCTGGGTTCTTTACCGCTTTCTATATTTATGATCGAAAGGGGTTTTTCTTTACTATGAAAAAGAGGGGAATTCATCCCCTGCGTCTTGATTACCGTCTCGGTCTCCTCTACCATGGAATTCCATGATTGGCAGCCAGGACATTTTCCGAACCATTTGGGCGCTTCATAGCCGCACTCGGTACAGAAAAATTTCGTTTTAGTTTTTGCCATGTGAGTCTCCTTTATGTCGCACATCATTTGTCGGATTCCGTAAAACCCTGCAAAATCAGGCATTACTCAAAGTTTACCATTTCTTATAATTCAACGTAAAGGTTAATTGGAAACTTTACGCGGGATGAGAAGGATTTGTTTCAAATTTGAAGGATTGGGGGAAGATCCACATTATTTTGATGCAATTTATCAAACATAAGTACATGTAAACCATACGTGTCCGCTTCGCTGCCGGATCGTTCTTACGATCGCTGTTAAAACCAGGAAACTGGAATTGGAATCATGGTGGTTTCCCGGTTTTAAAGGCGAACGCTGTCGCTTCTTCAGAACGATTCCGTCCTCTCCGCTAGGTTGATACATGAGGATCTGTTCTCCTTATTCGCTAATCATCCCTATGCCTAATTAATTTACCGATTTAAACAGCATTGCTCATTTCATTTACATAACTTCTGAGCATCCAAGTTTCTGCCCCATACAAAACCTTCATCTTCCATTAATCTCAAAATCAAAAACCCCGCCGGATTTAAATCCAGCGGGGCGGGCATACCAACTTATTCAGTTTCGGCTGATGCGGCAGTGACGCTCTCGTTCTTGTGTACAACCAGCTCGCCGTTTGCTTCATCAATGGTGAGCGAATCACCCTTGGCCACAGTACCTTTCAGCAGCTCCTCCGAGAGACGATCCTCGATGTGCTTCTGGATAGCCCGGCGCAGCGGGCGGGCACCGAAGGCCGGATCATATCCTTCCTTCGCAATGAAGGCCTTCGCTTTGTCTGTGAGCTCGAAATGCACCTCGAATTCCTTCAGACGCTTGCGCAGTTCGTCGGACATCAATGTCACGATTTCGGCAATGTGTTTCTCTTCCAGAGAGTGGAATACGATGATCTCGTCAATCCGGTTCAAGAACTCCGGACGGAAGCTCTTCTTGAGCTCATCCATCACTTTGCCTTTCATGTTGTTATAATCGCGACCTGCATCCGTCACCGCAGTAAATCCTAGCGTAGAGTTTTTCTTGATCGCTTCCGCTCCCACGTTGGAGGTCAGGATGATCAGGGTGTTCCGGAAGTCCACCACGCGGCCCTTGGAATCGGTCAAGCGTCCATCTTCCAGCACTTGAAGCAGGATGTTGAATACCTCAGGATGCGCCTTCTCGATTTCGTCGAGCAGGACAACGGAATATGGCTTGCGGCGTACTTTCTCGGTCAGCTGACCGCCTTCCTCGTAACCTACATATCCCGGAGGCGCTCCGACGAGACGTGACGTGGAGTGCTTCTCCATGTACTCGGACATATCGATCCGCACAACCGCATTCTCATCTCCGAACATCGCTTCAGCAAGAGCGCGTGCCAGCTCAGTTTTACCTACCCCTGTAGGACCCAGGAAGATGAAGGAGCCCATTGGACGCTTCGGATCTTTCAAGCCTGCACGTGCACGGCGAACCGCACGGCTGACCGCTTTGACCGCTTCCTCTTGACCGATCACGCGGCTGTGGAGGATTTCTTCCAGATTCAGAAGACGCTCGGTCTCTTCTTCTTTCAGTTTATTTACAGGAATACCCGTCCAGTTGGCGACAACGTCGGCGATATCCTCCGGCGTTACCTCGGAATCGGTACGTCCTTGTTTTTCTTTCCATTGATTCTTCGTGATTTCTAGTTCTTCGCGCAGCTTCTGCTCCGTATCGCGCAGCGCTGCAGCCTTCTCGAATTCCTGGCTTTGGACAGCTGCGTCTTTCTCTTTGCGGATGTCCTCCAGATGCGCTTCCTGATCTTTCAGATTAGGCGGTATGGTATACGTATGAAGGCGAACTTTTGAACCAGCCTCGTCAATCAGATCAATCGCTTTATCCGGTAGGAAGCGGTCCGTAATGTAGCGGTCGGACAATTTCACAGCCTGCTCGATCGCTTCATCCGTAATTTTCACGCGGTGATGCGCTTCATAACGGTCACGCAGTCCATACAGAATCTGAATGGCTTCCTCAGGCGACGGTTGGTCCACCGTGATCGGTTGGAAACGACGCTCGAGGGCAGCATCTTTTTCAATATATTTGCGGTATTCGTCCAGTGTGGTTGCCCCGATGCACTGAAGTTCTCCGCGTGCCAATGATGGCTTAAGAATGTTGGAAGCGTCAATGGCGCCTTCTGCACCGCCTGCACCGATCAAGGTATGCAGCTCATCGATGAACAGAACGATGTTGCCCGCTTGACGAATCTCATCCATGATTTTTTTCAAGCGATCCTCAAACTCGCCTCGGTATTTGGTTCCAGCAACAACTGAGCCCATATCCAGCGTCATGACGCGTTTGTCACGCAGTGTCTCCGGAATTTCATTGTTAATGATGCGTTGTGCCAGGCCTTCTGCAATCGCCGTCTTACCTACCCCTGGTTCACCAATCAGCACCGGGTTGTTCTTCGTACGGCGGCTTAGTACCTGAATCACGCGCTCAATTTCTTTGCTGCGTCCAATGACCGGATCCAGGTTGCCTTCTTTGGCAATGGCGGTCAGATCGCGAGCGAGACTGTCCAGTGTAGGCGTGCTTACGTTTTGCGGCGTGCCATGATGGCTCGATACCGCTTCGCTGCTGCCGAGCAGCTGCAGCACTTGCTGGCGGGCTTTGTTCAGGCTAATGCCCAGGTTGTTCAGCACGCGTGCGGCAACCCCCTCACCTTCACGAATCAGCCCCAGCAGAATATGCTCCGTACCTACGTAGGTATGACCAAGCTTACGAGCTTCGTCCATGGAGAGCTCAATCACCTTTTTCGCTCTTGGCGTATAGGCAATGTTGGTAGGCTGCTCCTGTCCGCGTCCGATTAATGTTTCGACTTCATCCTGAATTTTCTCAAGACCAAGTCCAAGTCCGATCAGCGCTTTGGCTGCAATGCCGTCTCCTTCACGAATAAGTCCTAGCAGGATATGTTCTGTGCCGATATTGTTGTGCCCCAGTCGTACCGCTTCTTCCTGAGCCAATGCAAGCACCTTTTGTGCACGTTCCGTAAATCTGCCAAACATCATAGTATTGCACCTCCACGTTTCAATTAATATATTGAACCTCGCGGATTTCGGTGTATCGTCAGCAATGGGACGCTTAAACCGTCATCCAACTGTAAAACGAGTATAGATCCTTAATGGTTACCCAATGTTTCTCTGATGAGCTTAGCCCTGTACATGTCGCGTTCGGAAGGAGTCATGCCCTCTCCATAGGTCTTCTGCAGAAAGCCCGGCTGCGTCTTCACATTCAGTTCATTCATGACCGGGATTTCCGGACCTTCCAGAAGGCCGAGATCCACACCAAGCCGAACATCGGACAACCGCTGGGCCGCTTCCTTGGAATCCATCACCGCCGCATAGGACAGTATGCCATAGGAGCGCATAACCCGATCCGTAATCCGGAGCTTGGATTCACCCAAGAGCCGGGCTCTGGCATTCTTCTCATGCTCGATGATTTGCAGGGCGACGCTGTGCAGATTCTCAATGATCTCCGACTCGGTTTGACCGAGCGTGATCTGATTCGAGATTTGAAACAGGTTGCCTAATGCTTCGCTGCCTTCGCCGTAAATCCCTCTTACAGTTAAGCCTACCTGCGATACAGCCGAGAGAATCCGGTTAATCTGCTGTGTCATAACAAGAGCAGGCAGATGCATCATGACCGATGCGCGAAGGCCGGTTCCGACATTAGTCGGACAACTGGTAAGATAACCTCGCTTATCATCAAATGCATAATCGATCTCGGATTCAAAAACATCATCCAGCGCCGTGGCGCGTGCCCATGCCTCACGAACCTGAAATCCGGGATATAAACACTGTATGCGCAGGTGATCCTCTTCATTGATCATAATGCTGA
Source organism: Paenibacillus sp. p3-SID867 (assembly GCF_025142895.1). Classification (NCBI taxonomy): domain Bacteria; kingdom Bacillati; phylum Bacillota; class Bacilli; order Caryophanales; family Paenibacillaceae; genus Paenibacillus; species Paenibacillus sp. p3-SID867. Next base: position 12,084 of record NZ_JAMBDM010000025.1, on the reverse strand, counting down.
CGGATTCATCTTCCGTAAGGATGACTGCACCGTTTCGGGATTCATTCGCCAGATTGGGACTGATCAGATGCTTCTCAACAAGAACCTTCTTATCCAGCTCATCAATCTCACTTAATTTAATTACATGTAAATCCCCGAAATCCTGCAAATCGTCCTTATTCTTCAACACATTCGTCAGGCGCTCTAGCACTTCTCCTGACTGCTGATCCGTTGCCAGCAGCGGGAAAGGAAGATGCTGCAGATTGCGCGCCACCCTGACACGGGTGCTGATGACAATGTCGGAATCCTGACCGTTTCCGCGCATCCACTCGCTCAGCGCCGAATCGGTAAACCGGAGATTAGACATCACGCATTCCTCCTACTAAAGTGCAAAATCTTACAATCTTATCCCTGAGCCATATTCCGCTCCAGCTCACGAATTTGGTCCCGGATCTCGGCAGCCGATTCAAACTCCTCCTGCACGATCCGAATTTGAAGCTCCTTCTTAAGCTCATCAATTTGGCGTTTGATCTGAATCCGGCCACCGGTACGCTTCGGCACTTTACCGACATGGGATGTTCCCCCATGGACCCGCTTAAACAATGGATCCAATCGATCCGAAAAATATTTATAACACGAGCTGCAGCCGAACCGGCCAAGCTTGCTGAACTGGGAATACGTCATACCGCATTCTTCGCACTGCAGCGTCTGGGCCATTTTTGCGCCGGGGCTCTGGCCCTTGCCTGAAGGATCCAGATCCAGAAGACCTGACAACAAACTGTGTATAGAAAAACCATTCGACGTACCGGGGATCAATTCCCCTTTTTCGCGGGCACAGGTTTCACAAAAATGAAACTCCGTTTTCTCCCCGTTCACAATTTTGGTGAAATGAAGTGTCGCCGGCCGTTTACCGCATTCTTGGCATATCATAATCCGATGCCCCCTTACACAGACTCACTTACCTAATAAAGAAATAAGCATCGCCTTCATAATCCTTGCACGCAGCTCATCCCGATAAGGAAGCTTCACATTCAGGCACTCCCTTGAAACGGCGGCCCGCATCAGGCTGGCCTCCCGCTTCGTTAAAAAACGGGACTCCTCCAGCTGGTAAATCAATCCTTCAGCCACCGTCTGGTCAATCATGCTGCCAATGGTATGATGAAGATGCTGCTGGAGTGCAGTATGCTGGGGAAGCTCGATACGTTGGATGCGTATGTACCCGCCCCCGCCGCGCTTGCTCTCGACAAGAAAGCCCTTCTCCAGCGTAAACCGTGTACTGATCACGTAGTTAATCTGGGAAGGAACGCAAGAAAATTGCTCCGCCAGATCGTTGCGTTGAATTTCAACGGTACCCTCCGGACTTTCCTGCAGTATGCTCTTCAGGTATTGTTCGATAATATCAGAGATATTACGCATTGGTCTGTTCATCCTCCACTGTTTGAAACGTTAAGACGGATAGTGATCTTACACGTCCGCACAGAGCCTTGCTTATACGTTAATTTTAACCATAATCAAAACCAGCGAACCCTCTCGTTGACTTTGACTTTCTTTGACTTTGATCTCATTATAGCACATTTTTTCATTTTGCCAAGAGGTACTTCTCAATTTATCGCGCTTTGCCTTTATTCTTATTGTACCCAGTTCTTTGATCGCTTATAGCCTCTTCTTCAAGAACAATTCATACAAAGGGCAACAAAAAAGAAGCAGCCCCCATACCGGTGAAAACCGGTTACAAGACCACTTCTCCATATCATAATCCTATATCGTATCAAGCTTTAAGCGTCATAACTGATCAAGTAGTGCTGCAGCTCCGTATTGTAAAAACCGATGCTGTATTCAATGATGCTGCCTGTCCCGTCATAAGAGGTTCTGAGCCGCTTCAGTAACGGAGAGCCTACACTTACTTCAAGCAAGGAGGCAGTCTCTTCATTTGCCACGGTTGCCAGGAAACGGTCGCGGAAATTCTCCAGCGTAATTTGACTTTCCTCGATGCGGTCATAGAGAGACGGTAGTTCGGTGGAACCGAACTCTTCACCCATATCCACTTGGGATGACACGTAGTGAGTGTAGTAAATAAAAGGATTCCCGTCCAGTAAATACAATCGTTCAATAAGCAGGCACCGCTCCCCGAATTTTAAAAACAGTTCGCTGTCCGGCTCATTAAGCACCCATTCCGTCTTCAGGTGACGCTTCCGAATCTGGTGTCCTTCTTCGACCAGAATCTCGGTAAACAGCTTGCCTTTGGAAAGCTTGGAGAAGGAAGTATTCCGGGTCACAATCGTTCCTACCCCGCTCCGCTTCTCTACATACCCTTCCTGATACAACTCTTGGATCGCATTGCGGACCGTCATTTTGCTAACGTTAAATTCCTGCTCCAGCTGCGGCTCGGAAGGAATATGGGAGCCGAGTGGATATTCCCCATGCAGAATCCGATCTTTTATGATCTTCTTGATTTGCAAGTATAACGGACCGTTCTTCCGCGTGATCGACATGCTTCTCCTACCTTTCCACGTCAGACATATGATGACTCATTGCCTGAAGCACTTCGCGTTCGTTCGCCGTCGGCGTATCCCCTGTTACGGTATGGGCAAGCATCGCCGCAGCTGCGGCAAAATCAACCGTCCGATTCGGTTCATAACCCTCCGAGATCCCGTGGATCACCCCGCTGGCGTAAGCATCACCCGCGCCGATACGATCGTGAACGGAAAACGTCAACGTTTTGGAAAAATGAAACGCTCCATCCGTGTAGAGATAGCCTTGCAGGGAATGGGTGTTATCCCCGTTGATCTTGCGGTGGGTACCCGACGCAACCGTAATATTATACTTCGCTGCCACCTTCGGAATCAACTCCTGCAGCTGTTCGTTCCGATCCTCAAGGGTCGTCTCCATGCCAAGGATATAGATAGCATCCTTCTCATTCATAAAGGCGATATCCGCAAGTGACAGCATTTCCTCATAGTGCGGCTTGGCAAACGCATAGCGGTCTGTCCCCCATAAAGAGGGACGATAATTGCAATCGAACACAACGGTTCCCCCGTTAGCCTTAACTTCACGAGCCAGTGTCTTCATTTGACCTCGTACCGTGTCATTCATGGAAAGAGTTATGCCGCAAAAATGGATCATGTCTATCTTTTGGGCAATCGCACCGAAATCGTACATGGCATCCTCTGCCGTGTTAAAGCTGCTGCCCAGCCGGTCCGTATAGGTCACGCGTCCGGGTCTGACACCAAAGCCATTCTCCAGAAAGTACATGCCAACATATTTGCCTCCGCGGCTAATGAGCGAAGTATCAATGCCAAGCTTGCGCAGGTAGGAAACCGCCGCTTCGCCAAGCGGGTTATCCGGCAGCGTGCTGACCAGATAACCGTTATGACCGAACCTTGCCACAGCCGAGGCGATGTTTACCCCCGTGCCGGAAAAAGAGTAATTCAGATGGCTCTCTTGAGCCAAGGAAGCATATCCCGGTACTTGAAGACGCATCATCACTTCGCCATATGCGGCAATCGTCTTAGGCATATTGATCAACCAGCGCTTTTAGCTTGCGATGCAGCTCTTGAACATCGCTAATGATTGTATCTCCGCTTGCCGAGTCGATAATCGAGGAGTACACGTGCGGGATGACCTGCTGCACTCCCGCTTCGAATGCGATGCGCACGATGGCTTCAAAATTCTCTTTATCAATCCCCCCGGTTGGTTCAAGCGCGAATCCTTCCTCCGCACACGCCTTCGCTACCGCGCGGTACTCATCCTCCAGCTTCAAGCCCTGCATCGGGAAGTACTTCAGTGCGTTACCGCCCATATCGCGCACAAGCGCGATAGCCGCTTTTACAGGTACGATGGCTTTGTCCGATCCGGCAGCGCTCACCGGTCCGGTTGAGATATTCACGTAACCCACTTGACCCGAAGGGGACACGAGGCTGTTAATCCAGCTTTCTTTGCCATCCAGATTGGCACGTGTAGCACCGACTGCCGGGAACACCTGATTGATATGCGTGCCCGGATAGCTCTTCACTATCTCGGCAACCACCGCAGCTTGGCGGTTATCCCCGGCACCCAATCCAATCGATACCGCATCTTCGATAACGGACCCGTACTCCTTCATCGCAATAACGGCCTCTTGTGCGTTCGGGTAATTTTTGGACAATACGCCGACCAGCACATGCCCTTCCGAAGCTTCAAAAATTTCCTTCGCGTTCTGAATGCTGCCTGCAAGTACGTTCAATGCCGCGCGATTTCTGTAAAGACGTTTCTCCATATTTGCCATCTTAGTTTCCCCCTGCAATCTGCTGTATTCTCGTTATAATGACTTGCAAATCATCCCCGGAAAGCGAGCGAGGATCAATATCAAAATACCCCTGGCGAACGCCGTAATCCCTGGTGTATACAGCAATATCGCCTTCGCGAAGCTGATCGTTCATGGACTTGGCACTGACCCCGGCCGCATTTTCATCGACTTTCACGCGCCCCCGGAAGATCGCCCTTCCCGCTTCGTCCTGAACAATGGTTACCTCAATGCCCGGCAATTTCGATAAGGATTTCATTTCCTCCAGTGCCGCTTTCTCCTGCTCACTCTTATCTTCCTTCGCCATATACTCATCCAGCGCCTGAAGCAGTCCAAACGTCGTTTCCTTGCCTACCTTCATGCTGCGCCCAATACCATGAAGCTGCGCTTTTACCCACTCGACGTATTGACGTTTGCCGCCGACAATGCCGGAGGTCGGGCCTTCAATTGCCTTGGATCCGCTGTATATGGCCAGGTCCCCGTATTTCACATACTTCTGGATATCCTCTTCGGCAGCAGCATCGATAATCAGCGGAAGTCCGTGTGCCTGGGCCACTTCTGCCGCTTCTTCCACCGAAATCATATTTTTCTGTACGCAGTGATGGGATTTCACATACAAAATGGCGGCTGTACGCTCATTAATCGCTTCTGCGATATGCTCCTTGCGCCCTTCGTTGGCATACCCAACTTCAACGACCTTGCCGCCCCCGAGATAAACCATCGTTTCGACAGGTGCACCATACTGCACATTATGTCCCTTAAACATGATAATCTCGTTCTTCACGATTGGCTCCTGGTGCAGTCGGTCACTGCGTCTGCGCTTGCCTTCGGTAACGATTCCAGCCACGGAAAGCGCGATTCCGCTGGAAGCGGAATTGACAACGACCGCAGCCTCGGAACCAAGGATGCGCGCCATGTAATCCCCCGCCTTATCTACCAGATCCGCGATTTCCACGTAACTCTGCCCGCCGATCCGCATCGCTTCCATGACGGTATCCGTCGGCGCCGATACGCCAAGAATACTCATGCGCCCGCTGGCATTAACCACGCGTTTCAACCCGTATTTAGCATGTAATGAATGATCCATTGACTACCACTCCTCTGGCTTCGATATATCGATCAGCGATTCGGGTCTCCCCTTCGGAATCCGTTAAACTCATAGCGCCCTGCTGCAGGGCAAACAGCGTCAGGTGAGCGGCATCGCCGGCTTGAATTCGGCCAAGCTCCGGACGGCGCAACCATCCTGCTGCATGGTCCGTTACCGCTGAGACCACCTCCTGCAGGCTGTACCCCAAATACAGGAACTTCGTCATGACATTAGCCAGGCTGTAGACCGGGCCATGGATGCGATTCCCGCGATAAATATCGGTGCTGATCGTGTCCGGCTTAATCCCTTGGGCCTTGGCATACTCTGCCACCAAGAACGAGAAGCTTGCCGTTCCATGGCCCACGTCCAGATGAACGCCGCGAGCTATCGCTTCCACCAGGGCAGGGATCGGCTTCCCGTCCGAATCAAATAAATTGTTGGCTTTGCCGTTCAAATAATGAGTAATAATGTCGTCTTTCTGAAGCAGCTCCAATACTTCCTCAATCGGAGGTGGCCCTGACCCGATATGTACCATTAGCGGCAGTGACGTTTTCTCCGATAATTTTCTTGCGAGTCGAAGCGGTTCTACCCCATTGTCCCTGACGACGCTTTTGCTGATTCTGGCCTTGAGTCCAATGATCAGATCCGGATACGTGTTTACCGCCTTTGTTGCCTTCTCGGCATCGATCCATTCTAGACTGGACAACTCGTCGACCCGCTGCAGACCGATATGCGAAATATTCAGAAAAGCAAACACATTCGTCTTGGACCTTGCAACCTCGGCTGCCAGTTCTCCAATCGTATCCGCGCCGCAGCTCCCTGCGTCGATTATGGTGGCAACCCCTTGCTTAACGCCGATTTCGTCGATGGCATCTCCGTAAGGCTCCAGCTTGGCGACCGCATGGACATGCATATCGATCCAGCCGCTGGACACATATAGACCCGTACCATCAAAACTGTTGGCACCCTCGGCCGTGTTCGCATCCGTTATTTCGGTTATGAACCCGTTCTCCATGACAATGTCAAAAGGTTCATCATCATGGACCGTCTTTACATTGCGTATAATAAAACGCTGTTCCAATATCTTCATAGCTTCACTCCTTCAGCCTTGCCGGACCAGCCTTGGATCCTCTTATCCCGTCGGTTTACATTGTGTAAGTTGAGCGTCGTGGTTATAGCATAGCACAGAACGAACGCTACGTGAATATAACGTTATAATGTTTATATCGCATTTCTGTATTTATCCCCTTTTCATAGGATCTAATGGAGGGTTCCACTCTTGCTCAGGAAGGCTATGGGTAGGGTTCTAGTTCTGTCTTGCCCCTGTTATCTCCTTCCATACGCAAAAAAACTGCCCTCGATAGGCAGTCTCTTTGTTCGTCATAGTCTAAACCTTAATCATTTGTCTTCCGGATTCCAAGTATCTCTTTTGGTTAAACCTCAACCTTCCGGTCGATGAGGTAAACCGTTGCATACACGATCAACGCGGCCAATATCACTTCAAAAGCAAGCGCCCCCCAAGCTAATGTATATGGCACGGTCGATACCGTAAGGTCTGCCTCTTTCTCATAAAACGAAATGCTAGCCATAGGACCGGCCCACGCTGCATCTTCTCCGAAAAGCATTTGGCTAAGCCAGCCAAGCACGTATTGCAACACGAAAAACACCAGAATGCCGATCCATGTACTGCCCTTCTTCGTGATACTCCTGGACACGGTAATTGCAAAAAATATCGCAATCATCAAATAGATGAATTTCCATACCATCAGCAGGGCAAGCCCGACATAATACGAAACGGGAACATCAGCGAAATTGATATATTCCCAAATGTCCGCTGCGTTCAAGTAGTACCATAAATGCAGAGCCATCAATATCCCAAGTACCAGCAAGCTTACACATGCCAGTAAAAGTGATGAAACCACATTCCACACGGAATGTACGGGAAGTAAACGTCGGTGATATGCCTTTATGTTAAAGCCGAAGTTCTTGCCAGTGACCACAAGAAGCAATACACTCACGGAGCCATAAGCCAGCATGCTTAGACCCAGCATTATTCCAAGCTCCCAATCTCTTATCGAGCCTGCTACCGTGATCGCAATCTGAACGATGAGAAGGATCGCGAAGGCGCCGAGCAGCGTCGTCGAATTTCTCTTCCAGTCGTATTTGAACAGTTTTATCATTCCGCATACACCTCTTTAAACATCTCATCCACACTTTTTCCGTGTTTTAGGCGGATGTTCTCAACTTCGTCATGCATAACGACTTCGCCGCCCCGAATAAAGATCACTTCATCAAATATCCGCTCAATATCCCGGACCAAATGGGTTGAAATGATAATGCTGCTGTCTTCGTTGTAGAACTCCACAATCGCATCCAAAATTTTGCCCCGGGCTACCGGATCCACTCCGCCAATCGGCTCATCCAGCATATACAGCTGCGCTTCACGGGACAAGGCCAATGATAACTGCAGGCGCTCATTCATTCCTTTGGATAAGGAACTGATGCGGTCATGGGTCTTTAAATTCATGAATTCCAGCATGTTTCGTGCCTTATCCACATTAAAGTCCTCATAAAAATCTTTAAAATATGCCACCGCATCCGATACCTTCATCCAGGATTCCGTCACGGGCCGATCCGGCATAAAGGAAACGACGGCTTTCGTTTCCAGGCCTACCGGTTTGCCATTCACGTAAGCGCCGCCCGTTGTGGGCTGGATCAACCCAGCGGCTATTTTCATAAGCGTACTCTTTCCGCTGCCGTTGGTGCCAAGCAAACCAATGATTTTTCCACCGTTAATATCCAGATTAACATCATGTAATGCTCTGCGGCCGCCGGCATACGTTTTGGTCACGTTCTTTACCTGTAACAGATTTTCCACTATGGTCTCACCTCCGCTTTTTGGATCATGGCTGCTTCACAGCATCTTCCACGATCGTAATGATATCCTGATCTTTAAAGCCGAGCTCCTGCATGCCGCGTATAAACCGTTCCAGCAGATCGCCGGCCATTTCTTTTTTGATTTCCATGATTTTCGATTCCTCGCTTGTTACGTATCGGCCCAATCCCCGCCGCGTCTCCACAATACCCTCACGCTCCAATTCCTGAAAAGTTCGCTGCACCGTGTTTGGATTTATTTGAAGCTCACTCGCTAATTCTCGAACCGATGGGATTTTATCACCGGGCTGCAGTTTGCCGATGATGATTTCTTTCTTTAAATACGTCATGATCTGTAAATAGATCGGCAGATTATTGTCGAATTCTATACTCACTGTCGGGTTGCTCCTTTCCGCCGCTCTACCTCGAACTCAGGTCCCTTATGCGACATCCCGTTTTTTAAACGTAACAAAGCCTATCGCAAGAAACAAGAGGAGATATGCAGCGAGCATCATCATTGAGAATGTTAAACTCATGCCTGGAATCGGAGAGCTTGCGCCTCCGCTGTACATGGAAAGGTCCACGTTCAGGAACAGCAGGTATTTAGACCAGGAGTAACGCGCAAGCAGCTGTACCACCATACTTTCCATAATGACCATAAACATGCCGATGCCGATTGCAGGACCGGTAGATCTCGTTAGAATGCCTACCATAAAGGTTAGCGTTACATAAACGATCGTATACACCAGGTTGTTCACCGCTCCAATGAGCACGTCGCCAAGCGTAACGGAGCCGACATCCATGCCAAACGTAATTTGACCTGTCAGCACGGCTACAGCAAACATGAAGGCCACCAGTGTTAAGATGTAAATCAATACAGCCACATATTTCGATGCCAAAATTTTGGTGCGGCTCTGTGCACGTATAAGCAGCAATTTGATTGTTCCCATACTGTGTTCCTTCGCTACGGCTCCTGCCGTCACGACAATGGCAAGCAGGGTCAGCACTTGCCCCATTCCCTTGGTTGTTACAGCTATCTCGGCAAATTCATAACCGGTACTGCTCCCACCGGAAAACTTATAGAGCAAGAACGCCGTGAAGACCACCATTCCGGCCAAAAGCGCATATGGCAGGAAGAAGCTGCGTTTCTTAAACATTTTGAGCCATTCATTCCAGACGAGATTTCCAAAGCTACGCAATGCGGTTGCCTCCTGTCCATTTTAAGAATTCTTCTTCAAGTGACGATTTGATCTCTTCCACCCGGTAAATCCGTACCCGTGCATCACACAGTGACTGGATCAGCGAAGGAATATCTTCTTCCTGAAGTTGAAGGGTAATGATTCCCTCCTCCAGTTGGGTGCTCCGCAATGTGATGTTTTGCAAATGTCTAATCGTTTGTTCAGCCATGGTCGCGTCATTCACGCGGAAGCTTACTGTAGTAAATTCTTCATTAACGACTGTCCCCCCGATAGAACGCTCGGTTACGAATTTCCCCTCCTGGATAACGACCACACGGCTGCACATCAGTTCCATCTCCGACAGCAGGTGGCTGGATACGAGAATCGCAATTCCCTCATCTTTGGCGATTTGCTTCAAGTAATCCCGCATCTCGCGGATACCGGCAGGATCCAGACCGTTCGTCGGCTCGTCAAGAATGAGGATGGATGGATTATGCAGCAAGGCCTGCGCTATTCCAAGCCGTTGGCGCATTCCCAGGGAATAAGCGCGCACCTTCTTGTGGATGGCATCCTGGAGCCCAACAAGCTTAACCACCTCCATAATTCTCGTGATGGTCACTCCCTCAGACATCCGCTGATACTGTCTCAGGTTGTCATAACCGCTCATGTACGGATAGAATTCCGGATTCTCGATGATGCCCCCGATATGCCGGACGGCTTGAACGAAGTCCTTCTTGATGCTGTGCCCTTTTACCTGTACATCGCCATGGGTCATCTCGATTAACCCTACAATCATCCGAATGGTTGTTGTTTTGCCCGCGCCGTTCGGTCCAAGCAAACCAACGATTTCACCGCGATGAATATCAAAGGATAGCCCATCGACGATGTTCTTCTTGCCAATCGTTTTGGTGACCTGATTGACGGTAAGCACGACGGGCCCTTTCTTGGCATCTTTCCTATTGGTGGAGGCCGTTCCACTGATTCCATCAACCCATTCCCCTGAGGCATTCTCTATATTCGTTGTCCTTTTATTTGAATCGTTTCCGCTCATGTATTAGTTACACTCCTTTTTGTATCGGTGTTATAGTTAAATAGTACACTAGTGTTTTGGTTCTGTAAAGCCTAATTTTTTGTTTAATATTTCGTATTGACATCCATGGGTTGGAAAATTATACTTAACCCATACATATAACCAAAAGGTTATATTTTGAAGGGATGGGGGATTCCAATCATGAGTGATATGTACCGCGCCATTTCCGATCCCATCCGAAGGAAAATCCTAAATATGGTCGCTCATCGAGAGCTCCCTCAGTTGGAGATCGTGAAGGCATTCCATATCTCACAGCCCGCCGTAAAGAAGCATCTTGCCATCTTGCTCGAAGAGGAGCTGTTACTAGAACGAAGAGAAGGCAAGTATTGCTACTACCGATTGAATACCCCGAATTTTCAGCGAGGGTATGCGGAGCTTCAACAAGAGCTTGGCTCTATTCTGGAGAATAAGTTAAGCAGACTTAAACAATATCTTGAGGAGGAATCATAAGAATGGACTCTATTTTCAACCATGTTAAGCGAGAAATTGTCATCCGTACAACACCCGAGCGTGTATGGAAAGCATTGACCGATCCACAAGAACGCAATCGATGGGAAACTCGCCATTGTGAGATCGACCTGAAGGTCGGCGGTCACATCGCCCTTGATTACGGCTGGGGCGTATCCTACACCGGTACGATTGAGGAGCTTACCCCTTACCGCAAACTCACGCTCAAGGGAGAAGACCAGGAGCTTACCATTTGGACCATTGAACCACATACAGAAGGCACCTTGGTCCGCATCGAGTATACAGGATTATGGTCTAATGAGCGGGAGTATATGATGATGGATAACATGGCCTTTGGTACATACCGATTCATGCGGAATATGAAGAGCGTGCTGGAGACTGACCAAGATATCCGCTCCACCTTCTGGTCCAGCTGGATCGGCATGAATCATTATACATACCGTAATGACGGCATAGAGGGCGTCAAAGTCGTTGAAGTGATTGCCCACACACCTGCAGACGGTGTCTTGGAGGAAGGCGATATCATTACGAGTGCTGCCGGTCAGGTCATTCGCCGTTACGATGAGCTGGAAGATAAGGTCACCTCGATGAAGCCTGGCGAGCAGGTTGTCATCGGTTTTATCCGACATGGCAACCCTAGCAGCGCTACACTTACGGTGCTTCCTTATGGACAGAGGAACGTGGTTGAAGCATAAGTTATGAAGTGTACTAAGTAAGGAAGTACATAGGGGCGGCAACTATCCTAGAACGGATCGTCACCGACTTCAGAGGGAACACAGAGCGTGCATGAAGTATATGAGGATACAAGCTGTTTGCTGGCAAGCGAGGGCAATTTCATCGGTCATGATTTTATTGTTAGTTCAAATAGATATCAAAAAGGCGATCCTGCCGGGATCGTCTTTTTGATTTTTGAATCTGTTGTTTGGAGAATGTAGCAACATCCAATCAGTACAACTTCATAGCCAGTACCCGTCTTAGTAACTCACCAAATGTGTAGAAGCGTACTCAGCGCTGATCAATGGGGAACAGCCCCAAGTTATCTGCATATAGGAAAAGACCGCTATCGATTGCTCAATAACGGTCTTTATGGTTGTTCGCTTGGCGACGTCCTACTCTCCCGGGACCC
>NZ_JAMBDM010000024.1:0-86220 GCF_025142895.1 Paenibacillus sp. p3-SID867 | reverse complement strand
CGCTCCAGGTCCTGCAGACGGACGGCCGCAGCGTCCGTCAATACCGCCTTCAGCCGGTCGGCAAGCACCAACACGGCCCTGCGGTAGCTGCCCTTGATTTCCTCGGCCAGCTCCCGGTTATAGTTCAGTACGTATTCACCGGACACCGTCGCTTCCGGATTCACGGTCCGCGTAATCATATCCTCCCGCACACCGGGAAGCTCAGCGTCCATCAGGCTCTCCCATTCGGTATTCCACTCCGTATGCTGTTCCACGCTTTTACGGAACAGCGAACGCAGATGCCAATCGATCTGCGATGCGGTCTGTTCCTCCAATCGATGATAGAAAGCCTCGAGACGGCGCCGACGCTCCTCCTCCGTTTTGCCGCCTGTGAACAGAAACCCGACTTTAAACCCGCTTTTGCGGCTTTCCAGGAAAGCCAGACTTAAATCCCGAACATCCGCCGGCGTCAGATTGGCGTTTGCCAGAAGGGCATCCGCTTCTTTGCGCAGCTCCGAGCGAACGGTCTCTGGCAGCAGCTGGACGGTTCTTTTTTGATCCTCCAGCTCCTGCAGCCGCGCTTTCATCGCCGCTGCGGCCTCCTCGCCGCCCATTTCCTCCAGCAGCCGCTCCTTCTCTTCCTGATGGCTTCTGGTATAGGCCTCTACATGTTGATCGGCAGCATGACGAATGGAGCAGGATACGCTGTAGCGCAGCAACGGCTCCTTATGAGATATCAATTCACCGATCAAGGACTTTAGTAGCCCCCATTGATTATAGGGATGATCCTGAGCTTTAAGCGAAGTGCATAGCAGCCCCTTATACGTGATCTTCCACTGGGCGAACGCCTTCTTCACGTCATTCAGATAAGCAGAAAGCGTCAACTCTTCATCACGATGCTTGTCGATCTGATTTACGATCAGGTACAGCGGTTTGCCCCAATCGGACAAACTCTTGGCAAACATCAGATTACTCTCGGACTGCACATGATTATAATCCATGACGTAAAAAACGATGTCAGCCATATGGAGGGCAGAATGCGTGGCAAGCCGGTGCCCGTCATCCGTTGAGTCAACCCCGGGGGTATCCATCAAGACGCCATCTTCGCCAAGCAGCGGCACATCATCCCACACTTCAATTGCGGAATACTCCCGGCCCTCCTTGCAGTATTCGGCAAGTTCGTCAATGGTTACCGTTAAAGGCTCTCCAGGCTCCGCAGCAGATCGGTGAATCAACGCCCGCGGCTCACCGCTTCGGATTGTAACCACATTCGCACTCGTAGGTACCGGACCCGAGGGCAGCACCTTTTTGCCGCAAAGCGCATTAATCATGCTCGACTTCCCTGCGGAAAAATGTCCGCAGAAGGCCAGCGTCAATTCACCACCTGTACCCTTGCGTATTAAATCCTCCGTCAATGCGGAGGAAGATTCGTCATTCCACTCCAAAAAACGGTCGCGAACTCTGGTTAGTTCCGTAACACTGTATCCGATTTCATGCTCAGCCATCAACTTCAATGTCATTTCTCGCTCCTGTCCATTGATCTCTCAATTTCTGACACATTCTATTCACATCATTTTATTTTATCACCGCTTGCACTGTAAAGGAATCATTGCATTTCATTTTCGGCCGTTGTCTTGATATAACAGTCCTTTATCTATGCAAAATGGCAGGTCAAGGAAGTGATCTTCCTTGCCTGCCATGGGTCCAAACCTTCTTAATGCCGGCAAATACAGGAGGAATGAGGTAAAAGTACACACTCGATCACCCTGTAAGAACCAGGTTTATCTCATTTTTTAAAACATCAAATTTGAAGAACTTAAGATACAACGGTGTTTTCTTCTGCCGGAATTAAAATTTCGAATACATTTCCGTGCTGCAGAATGGTTAACCCGCGTGATTTATCGCGCATGACCACCACTTCAGGCTTCTGCGACATACGCTCCAGATAATGCTCGGGAGCATCCCCGGAATGACTGAACGTCACGCCTTCGACTTCTTGCTCTTCATTCTCACTCAGCTGGCTTTGGCTCTCCACAACATGTTCAAAAATATCTGAGAACAATTCAAAATTGTCGGTGTAAACAGAGATGCATTTCATGTGTAATCCCATCCTCTTTTAAATTTAGCTCATGCCGATCCAGGATACCGTCCTCTTTCACCTCGCGAAAAACCGACTTTTGATCACTGTTGTTTCCAGATTTCCATTCACCCATGCGGCTAAAGATAGAAATCCGGAGACAAAGGCAAGCATTGCGCTTGCTTGCAATTATGTCCATTTCGCTAGCTATTCATTAAAGTACCGTGTTCCCAACGAATCAGATGAATCTTTTTTTGTCTATTTCTTGCTGTTTTACAGTTGTTCCTTATTCTTCCTGACTGCTAAGGTTTTCATACGTTTCTTTCCTTCACGGCAAACATCCAGCAATGGGCATACCGGGCATTGCGGATTTTGTGCCTTGCAGTGATACCGTCCGAAAAAAATGATCCGATGATGGGTCAGCGTCCATTCTTCACGCGGTACCCGCTTCATCAGCTTTTTCTCCACTTCCAGCACGGAATCTTTCCAGGCTGCCAGTCCAAGTCGCTTGGAAACCCGCTCCACATGCGTGTCTACCGCGATGGCAGGCACACCAAAGGCATTGGAAACGACGACATTGGCTGTCTTGCGTCCAACCCCAGGTAATGTGACCAGTTCATCATGAGCTTCCGGCACCTCACCGCCATACTGTTCGATCAGAATCCTGCACAAATTCTGAATATGTTTGGCCTTATTCCGGTATAAACCGATCCGCCTAATATCCTGCTCAAGTTCCTCAATCGGTACCGATACATAATCCAGAGGCGTTTTGTATTTCTGGAACAGATCCTTTGTTACTTTATTAACCGTTTCATCCGTGCACTGGGCGGACAGCAGCACGGCGATGGTCAGCTCAAACGCATTGCTGTGATGCAGTTCGCAATGTGCATCCGGAAACATGCTCTCCATCGTGTCCAAAATATGCCGTACCGTTGCCGCATTCATATGATTTCCCTCCCGCAAAAAAAAATCTTGATGCGGAAATCCCCGCATCAAGACGGTGTTTCTCGAGCAATCCCAGGTCGATAATTTACTGTTTTACGATCTCAACAACGACACCGTTGTTTAAGTACAGTACAATATTATCATTTTCCTTAAGGGATTGCACGGACAAAGTAGTGTCACCTTGATGAACAAATACTTTGTCGGATAATACATACCGGAAATTATCGTTAATCGATTTACGTTTTACTTGAATTTCCGTACTGCTTGCCTGCCAGAATGCACGTTCAACCTTCTCCAGAACCTGGATAATGGTTACGCCCTGAATGTCCTTTCGAATCTCTACGCGATCTCCTGAGGTCAATGCGCTTAAATTCGAAGCCGTTGAACCATTCTTAACGACTTTAACTCCGCCGCTTACACCTAACGTCTGGCTATTGCCTGAATAATCCTTCATGGTCAATGCATTTGCGGAAGCATCAACGCTTGTCACTTCGCCAAGCGTCAATTTAACTTCAGCTACCGCTACAGGCGTTAAGCCTTGGAACGTTATATTAACGAGTGCTCCCGGACGCAAATCAGCGAGCAAAATTGCTTGTCCGGTTTCGCCGGTCAATATGGATTTATCGGTATAAATATCGCTTGTGGAGCCGTTAGCTTTCACTCGAATACGGTTCCTTGTGGGTTCCGTTGAAACAACCTCAAATTGTGCGGAAGTTTTGAGTTTTAAGCTCTGTAAGTAATCCTGATTGTTCGACAGTTGGGCTAACACTTCGTCACCAATCCGTAAATCTGCCAGGGATGCGCCTGATCTGCCGAAGATTTCTACAATCGGACTATTGTAGTAAGAGATTTCTTCCACTTTACCGTTAGCGGTCATAATCGAAATCACTTGCTTGGATGTGTTAATGCTGTTAATTTTACCTTCAACTTTGTATACCACTTCTAATGAGAGTACGCGGGTACCAATCAGGGAGACACTTACCTTGCGTCCCGAGACAAGCAGTGGTCCAACTTTATCCAACGTGGTTCCGTAGCTCGAGTCCAGCTTCGTCTTGTCATCCAAGACGATTACACGAGGCTGGTTGTTCGCATCCTTGACAGTCAGCCAATGCGTCTTCCCGTCGTAATTTACGACGGTAACGGCATCCAACTGCTCAATTTGACGACCCGTTACTTCGATTTTCGAAATTTTTTCCTCACCGTTAATGGTCAGTGTTACCTGGTCACCGGATACGGCATCAGCGAGTAAATCGGAC
Organism: Paenibacillus sp. p3-SID867; assembly: GCF_025142895.1. NCBI lineage: Bacteria > Bacillati > Bacillota > Bacilli > Caryophanales > Paenibacillaceae > Paenibacillus > Paenibacillus sp. p3-SID867. The sequence goes on along the minus strand of NZ_JAMBDM010000024.1, from coordinate 81,963 downwards.
AGAACAGGTTTAGCCACGCCGTTTATCATAATTTCCGGCTTCTCTGCCAGATACTTCGTTTCGAGCTGCGTGCTTCCACTTCGCTTGTATGTGATGGTCTTCCCGTTCTCTTCAATGGAATAAAGCATTGCCTGCACGCTACGATCGACGCTTTGCGTAACTTCCAGCGTCTGCAGAACGCTGTTTTCTACCGTAAAGTTCACGGTGTAGCCGTTCTTCAATTCAGCCGGAGCCAAAATTTGATTCTGATATCGAATGACGGTTGCATCATCCCACGTGTACGTGTCCTCATAACCGGTGCTATCCTTAAGGGTTACTCTTTTGTTTACCGTATCCACGTTCTGAACAACGCCTGCTCCCGTCTTGTTAACCAAGCCGCTCTTTACGCGGATTGAAACGATTTTCTTCTGCGGGCTGTACGTTTCGCGTTCAATCGTAAGCAAACTGCCGGCAGCAAGCGTCTTCGGATCGATCTTGGTTCCGTTCTGATCCAGGAACACCGTGCTTGGCTCGTAACTCAGCTCTTCAAAGGTGCTGCCAGTATCCAGCCAAATGACGTTGTTCGGCGACAAACGTGCATATGTGCGGTCAAACCGCTCCACTTGCTGGGTCGAATCCGTAATTTCCACGTAAGCAGCGGTTCCGTTATTCACGATGACCACCGCTTGTGTGTAAGGATTGATCTCCGAGAATTGCAATCTCTTCTCCGAATCCGAGGTGAAATACGCTGTGGAATTATCCAGCTTGAATGAATTCAGCTTGCCATCGGCATAAAGCTCCAGCTTGCCGTTCTCGATCGAAGCGATAGAACCTTTGTATTGGTTCTCGTAATTTGTGGTAATGTAGGCTTGGGCCCGGCTGAGGAACGTTGCAAGCTGGGCACGGGTAACGGCCCCTTGCGGATCGAACTTGTTGCCGTTCAAGCCTTTTGCAAGACCTAACTCAACCGCTACATTAACATAACCCAGACGATCCGGGGATATCTTGGCGTTATCCGCAAAGCCTGTCGCTTTATTTTTGGCTGCATCAGCCTCCGCCGTACGTCCAATGGAACGGACAAGGACTTCGGTTATCCATTCCCGGGATGCTTTCTGCGCGCCCCAAATGACTTTCTCGTCCGTATATCCGGATTCTTTTTGCTTGTCGAGCAGGTTTTGCTGAAAAGCCAGTTCAACATACTTCGTAAAATAGTCATTCACTTTAATATTTGTCGGTAATGTCGCAGCGCCGCTGCTTAATTGATCCTGCATGCTTAAGAACCGGATCGCCATCGTTACGGCTTCCTGCTGCGTTACGGGATCGTTCGGACGAAACTTTCCGTTATTCCCGGTCACGATCCCCTGTGCTGCTAACTGATAAATATACTTTTCTCCCCAATATCCGGCATTCACGTCACTGAATGCGTTTATGGCCGTTTGGGATGCATTTGCCGTTGTCGCATTTGCTGCTTCTTCATCTGCCGAGACGATCGAAGCCCCGCCTCCGAATGCTATAAGTCCGGCCATGACGGCGGAGACCACTTTTTTGGAATGAACATGTTTGCTGTGTCTAAGTACCATTTTCTTTCCCCTCTCAATAACTACTGCTTCATCATATACTAATATTCGACAGCAGATCGTGATCTCCTTCAACCATCATTACCGAGTCATCGGATTTTCCAAATCGACATGACCCATTAACGATTCGGTCTGCTGACCATCCACCAGAATTTGAAGTGATTTCACTTCGTCAAACTGGAAAAAGGTTTTTTTGATCGCATCGATGGCAAACGACTCGCCGCCTGCACCCAGGTTAGCTTCGTCCGGGACCGTCACATCGAGCGTCAGAGCTCCGTTTTCAAATTTCAACGAATTCAGTCCGATTTTCTCCCACAGGGGAACCATATCACCCTTATCGCTCTTTTGTAATGCTTGATAGGCCGCTTCGTATTTTTCTTGATCTTCCTTATACGTAATTTCGGCCGTACCTTCTACCAGCTCCATCAAATCAGGATCCGTGTAATAGGCTTTGATGCTCTCTGTTTTTGCTTCCGGCGTTGTCACTTCGCTGACGCTGCCCGTAGACGATCCACCTGATCCGTTCGACGTTCCACTATGATCCTGTCCTGTCTGATTATCAGGTGCAGGCGTTATTTGCTCCGGTGTATCGTTTGGAGCTGCTCCGGGTTTCTGTCCGCAACCGGCACCAATCAGCATTACGGCTGCCAATAGGCCAGCCGACCATATTTTTTTATTCAAAAGTAGCCACCTCCTGCAATCACGTTCACTGTCGTATCGTTAATCAACCTTTAAATAACCTTTGATGCCTCTGACAATAGCCTCGGCTACTCGATCCTGCGTTGCCGGATCAAATAGCTTGCTCTCATCGGTCTTGTTGCTCAGGAATCCGACTTCCAGCAGAGCGCCAGGCATTTTGGTCTCGCGAATGACATGGAAATTGCCGTATCTCACTCCGCGATCCTTTAAGCCCATAGCCTTTACGATCTCTTTATGGAGTGCATTCGCCAGCGCTTTGTCAGATTCATTGTAGTAATACGTTTCGGTTCCGCTTGCAGTGGAAGGGCCGCTATTAGCATGTATCGATATGAAAACATCAGCCTTCAGATCATTCGCAATTTTTGCGCGATCCTTCAGCTCGAGGAAAGTATCGTTACTGCGAGTCAAAACGACTTCGATATTTTGTTCTTTGGCCAACAGTTTCTCAACTTTCAGCGCCATCGCGAGGTTGAAATCCTTCTCCCTCTTCTTGGTTACCCCGATAGCTCCCGGATCGTGGTCTCCATGACCCGCATCTATGACCACAAGCTTCTTCCCGCCTGCACCAGGTGCAGGGTTAGAGCCCGTATTCAAATCCACAATGAATAGGCCCGATCCGTTCTCAAGGCCTGAAATGGTGTAATTTTTGGCATAGTTGAGATCAATGACAATGCGCACGGTCATCGGATTGCTGTTGTACAAGGAATAACGTACAGATTTGACATCCGGATATCCCGTTACGTCCATCTGACCGGTCTTCATCACGTCATCAAAGCTGGCGTTGCTGCTGAACGTATCCGAGAAATTCGTGTTCACCATATCAATGACGATACGGTCCGGATTGCTAAGCTTTGATACATCCGGCTTGGCATTGCCCGTAACGGCGACCATCAGCCTGTTTTCACTGAAACTGATACCGTCTACAGTCGACGTAGTTACGCCGGGTTCTTCACCAGGGTTACTCCCGTCGTAGGACGAGGTCAGATAGACTGACTTCTGCGCATTATCCCATCTTACTTGAAGGCCCATCTGCTCACTTACAAACCGGATCGGAACCAGTGTTGTTCCGCCACGAAGAACAGGTGCCTTGGTCATTTGTACGCGCTGACCGTTGATATCAGCTTGCTGACTCCCAATCACCATCGTTACTGTCTGCGAGCCGTCTTGGACAGTTACCGTCTTGGTCGCCTTGTTCCAGTACACGTCAAATCCCAGATTCTCGGAAATGACTCGGATCGGAACCATGACGGTGCCATTATTGTTCTCGACCTTCACGCCAGATGACAGATTGATTTGTTGGCCATCCAGGTAAATCTTTGCGCTGTACGAACTCGCATCCGCCATTTTAGGAAACGCAATCATGATGACAACCAGAAACATTAAAAAACCGAACTTCTTCATCCTTCACCCCTACCATCCTATTATTTTGCCACAGATTGGCGTTTCTGCACTCGGCCTGTCCGACATTACCTGACAACCTATAGACGCAAAGTCACGATGAAAGTTGCGAAATTGTTCCCTTTTTACCAAAAAAACACCTATTTCAAAAACCGAAATAGGTGTTTGGTCCTGCATTTGAATTTCGTTAATAGTTCCTTATAACTACTTCCGAGTCATTGGATGCTCGAGCTCAACATGTCCCATTAAACTTTCGATCTGATTACCGTCTACCAGCAATTCCAGGGACTGCACCTCATCGAACTGGAAGAAGGTTTTCTGTAAGGCATCAATCGCAAACATTTCCCCTCCAGCTCCGAGATTGGCTTCCGCTGGTTTGGTGATATCCAGTGTCAAAGCGCCATTTTCAAACTTGAGAGAATTCAACGTGATTTTATCAGACCATAGTGGACTTAGTTCAGCATCACTGCTCGTTTGAAGTCCTTCAAAGGCTTTCTTATATTTATCCTCTTCACCCGTATACGTGATCTCTTTGCTTGCCTCTTTCAAGTCCATGATTTCGGGATCCGTATAATAGACTTTAATATTGACCTTCTTCGCTTGATCCTCGGTAGCTTTCACATCCTTTGTATCCTCAGGGGTTCCAGTACTTTCACCGGTTGTGCCCTGCGGTGGTGTGCTTGCTCCCTCGCCTGCGTTTACAGGTATTGCTTCATCTTCCTTATGATCATCAGCCGCCGTTTCTTCCGGATTATCCTGCGGCGTTTGTACTTCTTCTGTTGCGGTCTCCGGATTTGTCTCGGCAGGGGCTGCAGTCGGCTTCTGTCCACAGCCGGCACTAAATGCAAGCAGCAGCGCCAGCAATCCTGTCATCCAATATTTTTTGTTCATGACTTTCGTCCCCCTCTAAGTTCTTCAAATCTTGTACACATTATTGTACTTTAAGATATTCTTTAATACCCGCTACAATACCTTGTGCAACACGATTTTGGAAATCGTCTTCAAACAACTGGGCTTCGTCACCCTTGTTGCTTAAAAAGCCAATCTCGAGCAGGACAGCCGGCATCGTCGTTTCTCTCGTCACATGAAGACTGCTATATTTGACTCCCCGATCCATGAGTTCAGTCGCCTTGACAAGATGTTTATGCATCACGTTTGCCAAAGGTTTGCTGGCATCTCTCGTGAAGTAAGTCTCAGTGCCGTGCGGACTGCTGGAATTGTTGCTGTTTCCGTGAATCGATACAAATATATCGGCCTTTATGGAATTCGCCACTTTCACGCGATCGCTAAGACCCAGCGTTGAATCGTCGCTCCGCGTCATCACCACATTAATGTTCTTTTCGTTTCTCAGCAAGGCTTCCACTTTCAAAGCAATGTTAAGATTAAGAACCTTCTCCTGATTGCCGTTCGCGCTGATGGCGCCCGGCTGACTGCCGCCGTGACCGGCATCAATAACAACCGTCTTCTTGCCGTTGCCAGTCACCGGAGGAACGGGCGGTACGAGGATTTCTCCCTCTGCGTTCAGATCAACGATGATGATGCCTGATTCCTGTGTCACCGCATAATTCTTAGGTCCGGTCAAATCCAATACGATACGCACCGTTGGCGGGTTATCGCTGAACACGGCATATCTAATATTCGTAACGTCAGAGTAATCCGTAACTTCCATAATGCCGCCGCTTTGCTCGTTCACGGAATGTCCGCTCAGGAAGGAAGCAGAGTACACGGTGTTCGGAAGATCGATAACGATCCGATCATGCCCCGTCATGCTGAACACTTTCGGCGTAACCGAACCTTCTGTAGCAATCATCAACCGGTTGTCGCTAAAGCTGAGCCCAGTCATGCCTGCCTGATTCCCTGTTTCGACAGGCGGAGGTGTTTGACTGCCCGGATTGTTTCCGGCACCTGGATCAACCTCTCCTTCGGAGACCGGTGGAACGGAGCTGGAGAGGAACACTGCCTTCGCCTGGTTGTCCCATTTCACATCAAGCCCCATCTGTTCACTAACAAACCGAAGCGGCACAAGCGTGCTCTTCCCATTCAAGACAGGTGGCAAATTCAGATCAACCTGGGCACCGTTCAATTCTGCCTGCTGGCTGCCGACCACCATGCGGACCGTCTTCTCGCTGTTCTCCACGGTAACGGTTTGGCTGGCCTTCTCCCAGCCTACCTTGAAGCCGAGATTCTCGGAAACCACGCGGATTGGAATCATCACGTTACCTTTCATGTTGGCTACCTGGACGCCCGAAGACAAATTCAATGGTTCCCCGTCAAGAAAAATGGTCGCATTTGAAGAACTGGCTTCACCACTTTTCGGAAACGCAAGCAAGAAGACTATCAACATCATTACAAAACCTAACTTCTTCATGAATCCACCTCGATCATCCCATGATTAAATTTGAAAAGCAAATCTAGCAATAAAACTAAAAATATGTAAATCAGCACATTCCCGGCCAGACGCTGCCGGACAATTACTGACATAAAACAATGGTTCCTCTTATCTTCCGCTGCATATTAATTCCATAATACCAAAAAAAACTTCCATTTCCTACACAGGAAATGGAAGTTTAATAATCTTGTAACCTTTTGCAGTGGAATTGCGAGATTAAGCGAACAGACGCTCCCCATGCTTCTTCTCGTATGCATCGATTGCACTTTCATGCTGCAGCGTCAAACCGATGTCATCCAGTCCTTGAAGCAGGAATTGACGGCGGTGCTCATCAAGATCAAAGTCAATATGGAGTCCTTGATCATCCGTTATCGTTTTGCTCTCCAGATCGACGTTCAGCTTATATCCTTCATTACCTTCTGTGCGCTGGAACAATTCTTCCACCTGCTCCTCCGACAATTTGATCGGAAGAATCCCGTTCTTAAAGCAGTTATTGTAGAAAATGTCAGCAAACGATGGAGCGATGACCACGCGGAATCCGTAATCGAGAATCGCCCAAGGGGCATGTTCACGGGAAGAACCACAGCCAAAGTTGGCACGGGAAATCAGAATGGTCGAGCCTTGGTAACGAGGCTGGTTCAGCGAGAAGCTGTCGATATTGCCTCCCTCTTCATCAAACCGCCACTCGTAAAACAGAAACTGTCCAAATCCTGTACGTTCAATCCGTTTCAAAAACTGTTTCGGAATAATGGCGTCCGTATCTACATTCACCCGGTCTACAGGTGCGACAATACCGTGTAATTTCGTAAATGCTTGCATAAACTTCTCCTCCGTCCTTCTTAGCTCACAACTTCTTCGGCAGCAAAGTTCCAGTCACGTACATCCACAAAGCGTCCTTTAACCGCAGCTGCCGCTGCCATTGCCGGCGATACGAGATGCGTTCTGCCGCCGCGGCCTTGGCGTCCTTCGAAGTTACGATTGGACGTGGATGCGCAGCGTTGCCCCGGCTTCAGTACATCCGGATTCATCGCAAGACACATACTGCAGCCTGCTTCACGCCATTCGAAACCCGCTTCAACAAAAATTTTGTCGAGCCCTTCTTGTTCAGCCTGGATCTTCACTCGACCTGATCCGGGAACAACGATGGCTGTCACATTGCTGGACACTTTATGGCCCTTCGCTACGGCTGCTGCCGCACGCAAATCTTCAATGCGTCCATTCGTGCAAGAACCGATAAAGACATAATCGATCGGAATTTCGGACATTGGCGTCCCTGGCACAAGCGCCATATACTCCAGCGCTTTCTCCGCTGCCTTGCGCTCATTCTCGGTCTTGAAATCCGCAGGGTTAGGAACCGTCGAGGAAATGTCAGTACCCATACCCGGGCTCGTTCCCCAGGTTACTTGCGGGATCAGAGATTCTACATCGAACTCAACCACCACGTCGAACTCGGCGCCTTCGTCTGTCACAAGCTCTTTCCAAGCTGCCACTGCAGCATCAAAAGCTTCGCCTTGCGGAACATATTGACGTCCGCGCAAGTATTCAAACGTCGTTTCATCCGGAGCGATCATGCCCGCTCTGGCTCCGCCTTCGATGGACATGTTGCACACGGTCATGCGCTCTTCCATCGACAATTCGCGGATCGCTTCACCCGTATACTCAATAACATAGCCTGTTGCAAAATCCGTTCCGTATTTCGCGATGACGCCAAGGATCATATCCTTAGCCGTTACACCCGGATTGCGGCGACCGACAAAGCGCACTTCCATGGTCTTTGCTTTGGCCTGCTGCAAACATTGGGTTGCCAGAACATGCTCAACCTCGCTTGTTCCGATACCGAACGCAAGGGCGCCGAATGCACCGTGTGTAGATGTATGGCTGTCGCCGCATACAATCGTTTTGCCCGGATGCGTTAAGCCAAGTTCCGGCCCCATGACGTGCACAACGCCTTGATCAATCGTATCAAGATCATACAGAGTAACGCCAAAATCCTGACAGTTCTTGGTCAGTGTATCGATTTGCTGCTTCGAAATCGGATCCGTAATGTTAAAACGGTCTTTCGTTGGAACGTTGTGATCCATCGTTGCGAAGGTCAGTTCAGGACGGCGTACTTTACGGCCGCTAAGACGCAAACCCTCAAATGCTTGCGGTGAAGTTACCTCGTGAACCAAATGCAGGTCAATGTACAAAATACCCGGCTTGCCTTCTTCTTGATGAATAACGTGGTTATCCCAAATTTTTTCGAACATTGTCTTCTTACTCATCATCATCACCCCATTGTTCTTTACGTCCATGAGAAGATAATTGCTTGTTATCTTCTTTAAATATAAGGAAGATCTACAACGCATCATCTTTACGTTGATAGTAATATATCATTTCCTTCTTCATTGTTCCAAGATATAATATCTATAAAAGTAATAGGATTCAGCTATAACGGAGTGATGCTTAAATGGAACTGAGACAACTGCAATATACGCTGCAAATCGCGGCGGATAAAAATTTTTCCCGAGCCGCGGAGAAGCTTCATATCGCCCAGCCTTCCTTGAGCCAGCAGCTCTCCAAGCTGGAGAAAGAGCTCGGCGTGCTGCTGTTCCAGCGCAATACGAGCAACGTTGAGCTTACCCATGCCGGAGCCAGCTTCGTCGAGCATGCCCAGAAGATCATGGACGCCGTCGAGCAGCTGAAGCAGGAGATGTCGGACATCTCCCAGCTTCGAAAGGGTAAGGTCGTAGTCGGCAGCATGCCGATTACAGGTTCTCACCTGCTGCCACGGGTTTTGCCCGCCTTTAAAAAGGGATATCCGGATATTGAGATCACCCTGTTGGAAGATTCCTCCATGAACCTGGAGAAGCTGACGGCCAGCGGCAAGGCCGATCTTAGCCTCCTGGCGCTGCCGCTGTCCGAGCCGTCGCTGTCCTGGATTCCGATCGGTGAGGAAATGATCGACTTGGCTGTTCCTCCGCAGCATCCGCTTGCGCTGCGGGCAGCCTCCGATCCCGTACGGCCCATCACAATCGATGAAATCCGGAACGAAGCGTTTGTTGTCCTCAAAAAAGGACAGGGCTTCCGGAAGCTCACCTTTGATATATGTCGGGAGGCCGGCTTTGAACCGAACGTTGTATTCGAGAGCAGCAACATCGAGACGCTCCAATCTCTGGTCGCAACCGGAATGGGCATAACGCTGGTGCCCCGTTTTATCGCCCGTGCGAAACGCAGCGAGTTTATTCCGGTCTACTTGCCCCTCGCTGATCCGGTTCCGAGCCGCACACTGGTTGTGGCTTACCGCAACGGCCGCTATTTGTCCAAAGCGGCGGATGCGTTCATCGATACTTTTAAGCAGGTCATGGACAAGCTGGCTGTGGAGAGCGTTCAGGACTAGTGCACGCTGCCCCATAAATAAAGAGAAGAAGCTCAGCCAAGGTCAATGAACAAGACCAAGCTGAGCTTCCTTTCAACGTGAAATTATAGCACTCCCATTTCGTTTCAAACGGAGTTTTATTTGCGCAAATTATGCTGGTCAATCAATCGGTTCTGTTCATCCGCAGTACGGGACTGGTCCTGAATCGACTCGTTCTTTCCGTTGCCGCCCCCGGCAACGTTTTCTACAAAGTTGCGGAACTGTTGTTTCTGCTCTTCTTCCTGCTCATGGTTTTGGCTGTCGAATTGGTTATTGTCTGCCATCATTCAAAGCCTCCTCTCAGACGGATTACCCATAGTATACCCGCCTCTGCCCAGATGAAACTTCATTTTTTAGAGGAGTTTAACAATAAATACTTTTATTGAAAATACAAATTCGGACGACGGTCTTCAAAAACCGGAATGCGTCCTCTCACTTCATCCGTAAGACCACAATCCAGCGTACCGGTCAGGATCATTTCCTGCTCATCCCCTTCGGCAATGACCTCCCCCCAGGGATCGATGATCATGGAGTGACCGAAAAAGTCCGTTTCTCCGCTAGTTCCTACTCGATTACACGCAACGACGTACATTTGGTTCTCGATCGCTCTGGCCATGAGCAGTGTTCTCCAATGATGCAGCCGCGGATGCGGCCACTCTGCTGGCACAAACAGCACTTGAGCGCCGCCTAGTGCGAGGGTGCGAGACAGCTCGGGGAAGCGTATATCGTAACAGATCGACGCGCCCGCTTTTAATTGTTCCAGCTCAAAGGTTACGGGCTGCTGCCCGGCTTGCAGAAACTTCTCTTCATCCATCAGGCGGAACAGGTGCATTTTGGAATATTTGGCGATCTGCTCCCCACTCCGGTTAAATACATACATGCTGTTATAAATCCGATCTTCGATTCGTTCGGCTACAGACCCGCCTACGACTTGGATATGATGTTTTCGTGCAAATTCGCTCAGCATGCGAGAGGTTTCCTGTCCCATGGGATCGGCAAGCTCTTGAATTCGGTCCAGCGCATACCCCGTATTCCACATTTCCGGCAGCACGATGACGTCCGGCTTCCTATCAGCCGCTGCGGCCTGCTCCATCATGCCGAGCATTTTACTCATATTGGCCTTTACGTTTCCTATTTCAATATCGGCTTGGATAAGTGCGATATTCAATTGAGCCTTTGCTTCTCCAGTCATCTTGCAGCCTCCTGTTATTCCGGTTGAATCCAGCACCAGCGCCGCTAATCATGAAATCCATGATCGGGCTCTTTTTCAGGAATTCACCCATTCTCTATATGTCATCATCATAGCCTCCCCCGCCATGTTGCTGCAACACCCAAGCACCATTTCCCTCTATACACCCCTGATAAATCGTGTTAAATTAATCCTAATTGTTTTCAATATCAGCTGTATTCGAGCGTAATTAGATAACGGAGTGATGAAACTGCAATGAATAACAAATTAAACGAATTCCAAATAGAGCCGGCCGAGATGATGTCCCAGCTGCCCACGCAATTTTTCGCGACCTTGGTCTCCAAGGTAAACCGCCAAGTGGCGCAGGGACATGATGTGATCAATCTCGGACAGGGAAATCCCGATCAGCCTACACCGCCTCATATCGTATCCAGCTTGAAGGAAGCGGCCGACAATCCGCAGTTTCACAAATATTCGCCTTTTACCGGCTTTTCCTTTCTTAAAGAAGCCATTGCGCATCGATATAAAGAAGACTACAACGTTGATCTGGATCCGGAGACGGAGGTAGCGATTCTGTTTGGAGGAAAAACAGGGCTTGTACAGCTTCCGCAAGTGCTCCTGAATCCGGGCGATGTATGTCTTGTCCCGGACCCCGGTTATCCGGATTACTGGTCAGGCGTTGCACTGGCCCGTGCCCAAATGAAATTCATGCCGTTAACCGCTGCTAACCGGTTTCTTCCCGACTATGGCGCGATCACACCAGCAGACAGAGAAAAAGCGAAGCTGATGTTTTTAAATTATCCGAATAATCCGACATCCGCCGTCGCTCCCCTGTCCTTCTACGAGGATACGGTAGCATTCGCCGCCGAACACGGGATCGTCGTAGCCAGCGATTTTGCTTATGGAGCGATCGGGTTTGATGGAGATCGTCCAGTCAGCTTTTTACAGGCAAAAGGAGCCAAAGGAGTTGGCGTGGAATTTTACACGCTCTCCAAAACCTATAATATGGCCGGATGGCGCGTTGGCTTTGCCCTGGGGAACAAAAAAATCATCTCGCTGATCAATATGCTGCAGGACCACATCTACGTCAGCCTGTTCGGCGGCATTCAGGCCGCAGCGGCCACGGCTCTGACATCGCCTCAAGATTGTGTTAAGGCGCTGGTCGCACGCTACCAATCGAGAAGGGACGTTTTCTATAGCGCCCTGTCCGAAATCGGCTGGGAAGCTCAAAAACCAGCTGGCTCCTTTTTCAGCTGGCTGCCGGTACCGAAGGGCTTTACCTCGGTATCCTTTGCCGATCTGCTGCTTGAGGAGGCCAAGGTCGCGGTTGCGCCTGGTGTCGGCTTTGGCGATCACGGCGAAGGATATGTCCGCGTCGGCCTGTTAAGCAGCGAAGAGCGAATGCGGGAAGCCGCCTACCGAATCGGTAAGCTGAACCTGTTCGGTTAACCTTTTTCCTTTTGAAAAAACAAAAACGATGTGCTATTCTTGCAATAACAATTGAATGCAGTTTTCAAAAACGCAATGACGGGACCAGTACGAAAGCATATGGCACGATGACCAGAGAGCGAATTCCATGGGCTGAAAGAATTTGCCGTGACCCCCTTTCCGAAACCTACCCCCGAGCGGCCTGGCTTGCCAGGACAGTGCCTTCTGTTACAGGGCTAAAGCCGGATGAGCTGCGCTCATCAACAAAGGTGGTACCGCGGAAGTCAAACTTTCGTCCTTTTTCATACAGGACGGAAGTTTTTTTATTTTCAGGAAATGGATTCGTTACAGCTATCCCTACCCATCATAAATACAAGGAAGTGATCACGATGCTATCGCGCATCGTCGTAAAAATCGGAAGCAGCTCCCTTACGACAGATGAGGGCGGACTTAATCTGGATTCCATCGCCTTCTTTGCCGGAGAGCTTGCCGCTCTCCGCAAAGCCGGTCATGAGGTTCTGCTCGTGACATCCGGCGCCGTCGCAGCAGGGTTTCGAGAGATCGGCTACGAGAGCAGACCGAAGCTGCTGCATGAGAAGCAAGCATCCGCCGCACTGGGCCAAGCGCTGCTGATGCGTGCTTACCAGAATGCGCTGGCCTCCCATCAATTGAAGGCCGCGCAAATTCTGTTGACGAGAACGGACTTCGCGAACCGCAAACGCATGAATAATGCCAACATGACGATTACGGAGCTTCTGAAGCAAGGCGTTATTCCGATTATTAATGAGAACGACACCGTTTCTATTGACGAACTGAAATTTGGCGATAACGATACGTTATCCGCGCTCGTTGCGAACTTGGTCCGCGCCCAGCAATTAATCATCCTGACCGATACGGATGGTTTGTACACGGCTGATCCACGCAAGTCGCCTGATGCAACGAAATATGAGGAAATTGATGAAATTACCGATGAGATTTACAGCATGGCAGGAGGCGCTGGCTCCAGCGTTGGTACCGGCGGCATGCGATCGAAAATCGATGCTGCCAAAATCGCCACCCGCGGCGGTGTCCCCGTCTTCATCGGCAAAGCCAGCGAGACCGGCGATTTGCTTAAGGCGCTTGAACATGCAGGTAAAGGCACCTATTTTGCTACCCACCTATCCTCCCTGCCGATGAAAAAGCAGTGGCTCGGCTTTATGTCCTCGCCGCTAGGCCGGATCGTTGTCGATCCGGGCGCCGAGAAGGCGCTGATTCACGGAGGCCACAGCCTCCTTCCCGTTGGCATAAAACGGATCGAAGGCAGCTTCCATGCCGGGGACGTGGTGGAAGTCGTTAATATGAACAACGAGAGGCTCGGCAGGGGGATCGTCAATTACGACGAAGACCAGCTGCAAGCCGTGCTCGGTTTGACGAGCAGTCAAGTGATCGACATCATCGGGGAAATCCATCGACTTGAGGTCATTCACCGAGATGAATGGATCACGTTAAAATAATCTGGTTCCCATAACCAATAATGCTTTTCCTAATCATCCATCTAAGGAGGAATTATTATGAGTGAGGTTCGCATTAAAGCCAAGCTGGCCAAACAGGCCGCATTCGGTCTTGGCAGACTGAGCACCGAGGAGAAAAATCAGGCTCTGCTCATCATGGCAGACGCACTGATCCAACGGACAGCTGATATTATGGAAGCAAACGCGGAGGATCTACGTCGCGGGAAGGAGCTTGGCACCTCCGCCTCCCTCCTGGACCGATTGGCACTGAATGAAACCAGAATCGAGGGCATTGCCGAAGGCTTACGCCAAATCGTTAAGCTGCCGGACCCAATCGGCGACACCTTGGAAACGATCGATCGCCCGAACGGACTGAACATCGTCAAGAAACGTGTTCCCCTTGGCGTGATCGGCATCATTTATGAAGCACGTCCAAATGTGACGGTCGATGCAGCCGGACTGTGCTTGAAGACAGGCAACGCGGTCGTACTTCGCGGGGGTTCATCCGCCCTCTCCTCCAACCGCAAAATCATCGAGGTGCTTCACGAAGCTATGGAACGCACCGCACTGCCTAAGGATGCGCTTCAGCTTATCGAGGACCCGAACCGTTCCTCCGTGGATGACATGCTGAAACTCAACGGACTGCTGGATGTCATTATCCCTCGCGGCGGGAGCTCGCTGATCCAGAACGTTGTGTTAAATGCCACGGTGCCCGTGATCGAAACCGGAGCCGGGATATGTCATACCTATATAGATGCATCGGCAGAGCCGGACATGGCAGTTGCCATCAGTCTCAATGCCAAGGTGCAGCGCCCTTCGGTCTGCAATTCCATGGAAACCCTGCTCGTCCATGCTGATTATGCCAAATCACATCTGACCGTGCTGGCTGAAGCATTCCGCGAGCGTAACGTCGAGCTGCGCGGATGTCAGCGTACCCTGGATTGCGTTCCTTGGGCTGCAAAAGCGACGCCTGAGGATTACGCAACCGAATACAACGACTATATCTTAAACATCAAAATCGTGGATCACCTGGATGAGGCCATTGAGCATATTTCGATTTATGGCACAAAGCATTCGGAATGTATCGTTACGGAGGATAAGGATCATGCGCAGCGCTTCTTGCAGGAAGTAGACGCAGCTGCAGTTTATCATAACGCTTCGACCCGTTTCACCGATGGCTTTGAATTTGGCTTCGGCGCCGAAATCGGGATCAGCACCCAGAAGCTGCATGCCAGAGGACCCATGGGATTACCCGCGCTTACTTCTTCCAAATATGTTATTATCGGTAGTGGTCAAATACGCGAATAAATCATTCATCTAACACCATAAAGGAGGAAATAACGATGTGCCAATCCCCGCAGAACCGACCTTTAATAGATAAAGCAATCACCTTCTACGGCGCCGGCTCGATGGCCGAAGCGATCGTACGAGGATTAGTCAGCCGCTCTGTCGTGCTTCCTGAGAATATTACGATGCTCAATCGGAGCAATGTTCAGCGCCTTCAGGAACTGAGTGAGCGCTTTGGTGTCCAGATCAACAACGACGATGCCGCTAAAATCGAAATTCTGAAAACTTCGCCGGTGATCGTGCTTGCCATGAAACCGAAGGATGCTGCAAAAGCGTTAAAAGAACTTGGACCGAAGCTCTCAAGCGATCAATTGATCATCTCCGTGATTGCCGGACTTTCGATTTACACGACGCAGACGCTGCTTGGAACCCAGCAGCCCATTGCACGTACGATGCCGAATACATCCGCCTCCATCGGGCTTGGTTCCACAGGAATCGCGTTCTCGAAGGAAATCAGCGAAGAACAGCGCCAACTGGTCATGACCTTGTTCGAAGCTGTTGGTAATGTAACGGTCATTGAAGAAGAGAAGATGGATATCTTGACCGGTATATCCGGCAGTGGTCCTGCTTACTTCTATTACATGATGGAAGCCATGACTGCCGCAGGGATCCGCGGCGGCTTGACGCCGGAGCAAAGCCGCGAGCTGACACTCCAAACCATTCTGGGCGCCGCCCGGATGGTGCAGCAGACCGGGGAACAGCCTTCATCGCTTCGCGCGAAAATTACATCGCCGAACGGATCAACGCAAGCGGCCCTCGAAACGCTCGATAAAGGCGATTTCTTCGAAACCGTCATTGCCGCCGTGAACCGCTGTGCTGAGCGCTCCAAAGAAATGGGCGCCATGCTGAAGGAGCAGATCTCATGAGCCGCTGTATCGCAACGTACCGAATCTATGACGACCAGGCGGATTTTCGTAAGAAAGCGACTTCCATCGCCGTTGGCATGACGGTCGGCAGCTGGACCGAGCTGCCGCAAGCCAAGCGTGAAGCGATGCAGAAGCATCTTGGCGAAGTTGTTGACATTCAGGTTCACGAGGGCTGGGAGCCAGGCAGCCGGTACGCAGACGTTAGCATTGCTTATCCGGACATTAATTTCAGCCGGGATATCCCTGCCCTGCTGGTGACCGTGTTCGGCAAAATTTCCATGGACGGACGCATCAAACTGACTTCCCTGGATTTGTCTCCCGAATTCCTGAGTGCGTTTCCCGGACCGAAATATGGCATCGACGGAGTCCGCGATCTTCTCGGCGTCCAAGACCGCCCACTGCTCATGAGCATATTCAAATCGGTTATCGGAATGAATGCGGACGAGCTTAGAGCCCAATTTATCCGTCAGGCGCTAGGTGGGGTGGATCTTATCAAAGATGATGAAATCCTGTTCGAGAACGACCTCACCCCGATCGAAAAACGGGTCAGCATGTGCATCCAGGCTGCTGCCGACGTGGAACAACAGACAGGCAAAAAACTGCTGTATGCAGCCAATCTGACCGGACGGACGTCGCGGCTGCGTGAGCAAGCGCTGCGTGCGATTGATGCCGGCGCTAACGCCCTGCTCTTTAATGTGCTGTCCTATGGGTATGACGTTTTGCACGAGTTAAGCAGTGATCCGGATATCACCGTGCCTATCGCGGCTCACCCTGCGCTTGCCGGTGCCATTTACCCTTCTCCATACTATGGAATAACGGCTCCGGTGCTGCTCGGCCAGCTGATGCGGATCGCCGGCGCGGATCTGGTGCTCTTTCCTTCTCCTTACGGATCTGTAACGATGCCGAGAGAAGAAAATCTCGCGATACGCGACGAGCTGCACAGCGCTAAACTTGGCGTGAAACGAAGCATGCCGGTACCATCCGCAGGAATTCATCCGGGACTCGTTCCCCGCATCATCCGGGACTTCGGCACCGATGTCGTCGTTAACGCTGGCGGCGGAATCCACGGACATCCGATGGGAACCGAAGCGGGCGGCAAAGCTTTTGTACAAGCAATCGAGGCGACGATGAAATCCTTGCCGCTCGCCCACTTTGCCGAGGAACACGAAGAGCTGAAAGCCGCATTGGACATCTGGGGAGGAGAAGTATGACATCAGGAGATAAACAGCCGATCATTTTTTGCGATTTCGACGGAACCATCACAAACAACGATAACATCGTCGCCATTATGAAGCACTTCAAACCGGGAGGCTTTGAGTCGATCATGCAGGACACGCTTGACCGCACCATTTCAATTCGGGAAGGCGTAGGCCGCATGTTCGCGCTCTTCCCTTCCTCCATGAGAGAAGAAATTACCGAATATGTTCTAAACCATGCAGGGATTCGGGAAGGCTTCAGTGCATTCCTGGATTATTTGAAATCCGAACAGATTGAATTCTACGTCACAAGCGGCGGTATCGATTTCTTTGTCGATCCTCTGCTGAAGCCTTTTGGCATCCCGGCAGACCATATCTTCTGCAACGGCTCCAATTTCGAAGGGGACCGCATTGAGATTACCTGGCCTCATCCTTGCAAGGATTCCTGCCATAACGACTGCGGCATGTGCAAAGTCACGGTGATGGACCGTTTTCCTGTCGATCGGTATTACCGCATTCTGATCGGTGACAGCCTGACCGATTTTGAAGGTGCCAAACAAGCGGATCTGGTTTATTCCCGCTCCTCGCTCACCGAGCAATGCAAGAAGCTAGGCGTACATCATGTACCCTTCGAGACCTTTACCGATATCCAGAACGACATGAAAGATAAGTTTAAACAGGAGGTGCTGTAAGTGGCATTTTCAGATATCCAGCTTGAACAGAAACAGGCTGCCCTGCAGGATCTTAGAGGGATCAAGGAACTGTTCGCTTCTAGAAACTGGTTCCCCGGCACCAGCGGTAATCTATCTGTCCGTGTCGGCGAGTTCAACCCGGAGCAGTTTTATTTTGCGGTGACAGCCAGCGGAAAAGACAAGTCGGTACATACGCCCGAAGATTATCTTTTTGTGGATCAGAACGGCGTGCCTTGCGAAGCAACCGGCTTAAAACCTAGCGCGGAAACCTTGATTCACTGCGAAATTTATCGCAAGACCGGCTGCGGTGCCATTTTCCATGTGCATACCATCGACAACAATCTGATCAGCGATTGGTATGGGGAACAAGGTTATGTCCCTGCCCAAGGAATCGAGCTGATCAAAGCCTTTAATATTTGGGAAGAGGACGCGGCGATTCGCATTCCGATCCTGCCGAACTATGCAGACATTCCACGGATTGCGGAGCTCGTTCCGGATGCGCTCGATCCGGCTGTACCCGGCATATTGCTGCGTAACCACGGCATCTATGCCTGGGGCAAAAATGCATTCGAAGCCAAGAAACATCTGGAGGCTTTTGAGTTTATATTCGAATACGCCTACCGTCGTCTGCTTCTGAATGCAGCCGGATCCAAGTAATATATTCATATTTGCAGATATAGGGCTTGAACAGCCGGATGCTCCCTTATCCAGCGTTCTTGGGGTGCATCCGGCGTTATATTTCCGTTAGGAGTGTGTAAGGATGCTCGAAAGTTTAGCCATTGGCATCGTATTTGTTTTGTATGGTTTGGTCCTCTTTTTGATTCCGCCCAAAAGTTCCAAGAGTTTTTATGCTTATAAAACGACGTCATCTCTCAAAAATGAACGGAACTTTAAAGTTGCCAACGCCTATGTCAGTCTGCTGCTGATGATTTTTGGAGTCATCCTGCTGCTGATCGCCAGGCTTACCGGCCATTTCATGACGACAGGCATTGCGACCGTGATCGTTTTTATCCTGATATACATACTCGTTGAACGAAAATTAAAAAACCTGTAAAACGATTCAAAATCGTTTACAGGTTTTTTCTTTATATAAACTATAGCCGATTCTGCTCATGCTCCGTTAAAGAGATCGAAGGCGCAGGTACCTGATCCGGTGATGCATAAGCATTGAAGATAAACAAACATGTCACAACAAATAGAGCAATATACAACAGATAATACAGATTCTTGGCCACGATATCTCCCTCCATATCTCGTTCATATCTATTTTTGATTAAATCGCTATCGACTTGACCCTAGATGTTATTAATTAATGGACATCTCATTCGTTGTCGCTATCATAATATGAACGCTCTCCCCTTAACGAATCCTTTTTCGAGCCAGTCATCAGCTTGATTCCTCCTCCGATAAGAAGAACGGCGATAATCGCGGTCTTCAAGTAGGAACGAATGCGGTAATCCAGCTGCAGATGAGGAAAATGTGTATCGATATAAGGCATCACAACACTGCTAAATACGAAATAGATTCCGAGTACAAGCAGTCCAAGACCGAGCCAGCGCTGCTGATTCCCAAGTCCCGAGATGATCGGTCGATCGCGCAGCGGCTCCCTGCCGTAACGGCTTACTTGCTGCAGACCGTCAAAGAATGCATAAAACCAGATCAACGGAATCAAGAACAGGAATAGCGACAGCTTAAGTACATCCAACACATAAATGCTGCCAAGAAATAGGACCATGAGCTGCAGTCCGCGTTTTTGCAATCCCAAATACATTTGACCCGCTCCGGGAAACGCCGATAATAAGGTGGCAAACACTTTACTCCGGCGTCCGCTCTCTCTGCCGCTCTCAAGCTCATCAAACAGCGTGCGATCGATAAGAAATTCTCCAGCTTGCTTGCGGTTAACCAGCTGAACCACATCAAACATGCAGTAGAGCCAAATAATGGGCAGCATGCCCAGAAACAGCAGGAATACCGATTCGTGAGTCAAGCCCGTCAAGAACAGCAGAATCGTTCCAAGTCCGAAGAATGCGATCAGGAATGACAACCCTCGCTGCATCAATCCCAGTTGAAAATGCCCCAAACCGGGTATGAAGGACAGCAGTATGGTATAAAAGCGTTCTGACTCATCACTCTTTTCCTGACGAATCTCCATCGGCCGTCCATATTCATCGTGGATAATCGTTACAGGCGTATACCGGATCAAAGCAATTAGCAGGTCAAGCATGCTGATACCCCAGATCATTAAGGCTCCGATAATTCCCAACGCAAAAACCGCGTCGGATGCCGTCATGATCCCAAGCACAAATCCACCGAACAGGCTTGCGAAGAACAAGAATGGATATAGCAGGGCGCGTCCCTTTCTCCCCCAATAATAATGGCCGAGGCCCGGAAGGATATTTAATATAAAGGCAAACCCTTTACTTTTTTGCGGTTGCACTTGGCATCTCCCTTTCTTTTTTCTTATCTGGACATTAGCTGGTCAAGCCAGCCCGTTGTTTTTTCTACCCATTGCTCACTGTAGGAGGGTGTTTCGGATAATGGAACATCATGATTCATTTCGCCGGGAAGAAGTCGGTCAAATGCCCCGGTGAAGAGAAACAGCATGGTAATGGAGGCGGCAATGGTGTAATGGACGATCGCGCGTTCGTACCATCGCTTCGGACGTTCCTGAATCCGCAGCGGTGCTCTATGGGTGTATGGCTTAATTTGTGCGTGCTCCACCACCTGCTGCGTAAATGTTTCCGGGTCTGACAGGCCAGGGAGTTCGGAATCAAGCTCCGCCAGTACCTGCATGTAGATCTCCAGCACGCTGTCATCCGATAACATGAGCTCTTCATAAGAAGACCGTTCTTCTGCCGAGCCTTCTCCTCTAACATATCGTGCCGTCAGCATCTTAAGCTCGTTATCCTTCACGTTCATTTCCATTCCTCCTCCTTCCAAGATTTCCGAATCCATTGTCTGGCCCGGTATAATTTCGATTCCACCGTCTTGACCGTGACATCCAGCTCGGCTGCGATTTGTTCGTAATTTTTCTCTTCCAAATAAAAAGCCGTTATAATAGCGCGGTGATTGTCCGGCAATTGTTTAATTTTCTCTCGAAGTTCCTCTCTTCTCTCCTTATGTACGAGCAGAGAAACCACGTCTTCGTCCCGGGAAGGGAGTTTATCCAGCACTTCATCATGTTCGCCGTGCAGCTGCTCCGGCGGTTTACGGGAAAGCTTCCTCTTCATATCAATCGCTTTATTTAGCGTGATGCGTGTAATCCAGGTTTTAAAGCCTTCAGATCGGTACTGGGGGAGAGCTTTGTATACTTGAATAAACACTTCCTGCGACGCATCTTCCGCTTCCTTGGCATCCCGCAGGACCGAGTATGCCGTATGGAACACGTGCTGGCTGTAATGGTTCACCAGTTCCCGAAAGGCTTCTTGATCACCTTGCAGGATGCGCGTGATTAACGTTTCAGCATCAATAACTCTCCCCTCCTTCCCAAATACATAGACGTCAGCTTTGAAAGCTGCCCCTGCACTTTTTTTAAAAAAATTTTTGATAATTATAAAACTAGACCAACATTGCTTGTCCCATAGTCTGCCCATACCGGTCAAAACAAAAAAAGAACGTCTATCGACGCCCTTCTTAGGAAGTTAATACGATCCTCTCAGCAATTTCGCCAATCCCCGGATGGTCCACTCCGAACAAACCGCGGATACAGGTATTAATACCACGATAATAACAAATAGGACAAGAACATCGCTTTCGGGCACATCCCACGGAATCCAGGAGTTCCATGCGTAACGCAGCAACATGAACCCAAGGATAAAATAAATGACAACCAAACATGCAAAAAATAAATTCATTTGCCATGATCGCTTCATATGCTTTATCATCTCCAACCAGGCTGAAGTTTTTGCCTTATAATTCGATTGATTCACAGGATCATGCCGCTAAGAACAAATAAAACATTCATCACAAAATGCATAACCATCACGGGAACCACCCCTTTGGAACGAATAGCCACGCCACCCATCATGATACCAAAGATTGAAAACAGCAGACAAACCGGCCATGAAAAACCAAGGTGGTAGTGGTATAAACCAAAGGTAACTCCGGTGATGACAAGCCCTTTCAGCTCACCGAATCCACTTACAAAATGACTAAGTATGTATCCCCGCCACAGCAGCTCCTCAAGGACGGCATTGATCAGCGCAAATGATAGTGCATAACCGATAAGAAAGAGAAAATGCGGCTGTCCCCAGTCAATAAAGAATGAAAAAATGGAGCAGACGACAACCAGGAAAATGAGCATGAAACGCCAGATCGGGTCTTGTACCGGGCCTTTGAATATCCATGGAAAATAAATCGTTGTTCCCCATGAACCCGTGGCAAGGTATAACGGTTTTTTCTTCGTTAACATGGCCGCCAGTGCAAAGGGTAATACAAATAATATCAGGCTTAACCTCGATAGGATGATGGCCCAGGCATCGTCCCCCGCTAATCCATGTTTGATGATTTCACCAGAAGAATGATAGAGCATATAACCTATCACCATAATAAGGGCCACGATGGCCGTGTCCTTTATCTGAATCGATATCTTGCGTACGCTTCTTAGCTTGCACAATGTATATATTAACAGGATCAGTCCGATTCCCCACGCCGCGGATAGAAGGAATGATGTCCATTGAACCCATACGATGGTGGCAATCATGATGATCAAGCAGGTGATATGTTCACCTGGGCGGTTCGTAACTTGCAAGCAATTCTCTCCCATTCTGTAACACGTATTATGATATCATGATACCCTTCTATTATGGCCGGATCAACTAGAGATTGGTGCATCGTCTATTTCTATGGGCTCTACCACATTCAGCAGAAACGGGCGTCCGTGCAAATATTCATGAATATAAGCTAGCGCATAGATTTGCTCACCCTTTATACTTTCTGTCTCTCTTGGATTGGAGGCATGGTGGCTATAATTCTCCATCATAATCATGATGAAAAAACACTCCAGAGACTGAAAATAATCCGATCCCAACGATCGTATGCTTTCATATCCTTGAAGCACTTTAAATCGTTGGTACGGAACAAGTGATAACATAACCGCCGCCAGATCGTAAAGAAAAAAACCGTAGCCACATCTACCAAAATCAATCGGGTGAGGAACTTCCCCTTCAAATACCACATTCCCCAAATGCAAATCGGCATGAATGAGACCATAGTTGTAATCATCAGCCTTCATATGATCAAGCTGGGATATAACTTTTTCAGCTGCGAGTTGATACAGTGACCATGAGACTTCCGACAAAAAAGTTCCCGCATATCGTTCCAGCTTGGCGAGCGCTTCTCTATAACTGTTCATCCCCCATACGGGCTTACGAAGATCAGAGGATCTTTTGAAGCCAAGTGCAGCATCATGCAGTCTGGCAATCAAGACACCTACCTGATAAGCTTGACCTTCTGTAAGTGCTTCATGGGCATGCACACCCTCCACCCATTTCATCACGGTGATATGGGTGGAGGTGAATCCATCCTCCGTACCGATTTTCAACCATCTTAACCCACTTGGAGTGGTTATACCTGTCGGCACTTTGATACCTGCTGTAATAAGGGTATCCAGGAATTGAAGCTCCAGGTCTATTTCATTACAGGACCGTCGATCCGAATGAATTCTCAATAAGTATGTTTCATTTAAGCTCGTCCTAACTTTATATGTAATCGTGTCCGAAATACCGATATATTCAATCTTAACCCAGCTCAGGTTATATTGCTGAAGTGCCGATATTGCAACCCTTTTGGCTTTTGCGAGCAGCGCACATCTTTGTTCTTCTGTTACAAATTGAAAAAAATCATTCATGTACTCACCTCTGCTCTATGGTTTGAACGTTCTTGAATGATTATAATTGCTCAGCAGCTGTACTTCCTATATAACGATTGGTTTAAAATGACTTTTATACATAAGAAAAAGCCACATCAGAATCAGTTCCAATGTGACTTTGCATTACTTGTTTTTGGTATATACAATTTTTTTGATGGAATCGCAGGATAAACAAAATTGAGAAGAAAGCTGGTCAATCGTGGCGCCCGACGCAAACAACTGCCGGATTTCCAGGTTTCTTTTTTTCAAATACACCCGGCTGCCCGAGTTTTCTCCCCATTTCTTGCGTAACCCTTCAGGTTTCGGGATATACACCATCCCGCCCTGTACATATTTCTGTACTTCCTTCAACAATTCCTCTGGAAGGATAATATCCGCGTTTATATATTTCATGGTAGCTCTGCTCCTTAAAATTAAAATAAAGGTTTTAAGGATGCAAAGTCCATTAGATAAACGGCCTCTCTACACGAGGTAATCAGGCGGTAACTTTCTCATCGCTCCATGCAAACAACCGCCGTTGTTCATCATATAGACTTTGCATAGAGCACATCTGCAATCTTCCCATCATGATCTTACCCCTCCCTTCACAAATTATGACATTCCGACTGGTTATGACCATTATAACCGATGTTAAGCGAAAAATCGAAGGGCTCAGTCTCATCCTGATAAGCCGATATTAAACCGCTAAGCTTGCAAACGACCGAAGCATTTCCTCCACGGTTTTAAAATAATAGGTGGGCTCGCATGCCGCCAGCTCCTCTTCGGAACCATACCCATACCCTGCAGCAATGCTGTGTATCCCGCAGTTCCGCGCTCCAATCAGATCATGCTTCCGGTCTCCAATCATAACGGCTTCCGATGTATGAATCCGGCATGTATCCAGAACGTGCTGAATGATTTCAGTCTTGGCGGACCGGGAACCGTCCAGTTCGCTCCCGCACACCATGGAAAAATAAGCGGATAGCTGAAAATGCTCAAGGACCGTTTCGGCAAAAACCGTAGGTTTGGAGGTAGCGACATACAAGCGGCGCCCTTGGGATAACAGCAAACCCAATAGCTCACGTATTCCACCATACACCTCATTTTCATAAAGGCCGGTGTCCTTATAATATTCACGGTAGCTCAATACGGCGCCCCAAGCCTCGGCTTCACTAAAATGATATTTTTCGGTAAAGGTCGCCTGGAGCGGAGGACCGATAAAACATTCCAGCTCGGATAGATCGTTTACGATAATCCCATGCTGACCGAGTGCATAACTTACGGCTTTCGTAATGCCTTCACGCGGATCAGTCAGGGTGCCATCCAAATCAAATAAAATATGATGGTATCTCATTAGATTATCCTCCTCCATGCATGATTCCTAAGCCAGATCCTTGATCTCCAGGAGATCCCTAATCACATAAGCAGGTTTATGATGATCATTTAAAGGGGTACCCCGGCGATTATAATAACAAAAATCAATTCCGGCTCTCGTTGCACCTTCATAATCATCCGTAAGCGAATCCCCTATGTACAGCACCTCATCTGGACTTAAAGCCAATTCCTGTAATGCGAGTTCAAAGATCTGCGGGTCCGGCTTCCAGCACTTCACCTCATCCGAAATGATGAAGGAGTCAAAATAATGAAACAAGCCTCCTGTTGTCAAGCGGTTACGCTGTGCTTCGCCAATGCCGTTGGATATGACCCCTAGCGCAAAGTCACCATGCAGATGCTCCAAAATAAGGTCGGCATTAGGCTCCATATGGTTGGAACTGCAAAACAACCCCCAGTAAGTTTCCGATATCTCCCGGAATTGATTGAACTCCCGCTTCAACCTTAGGAAGGTATCCGTAAAGGAATGCTCCAGCACCTGCCTAATATCGTGATTGTTCTGAACTCGCTTCATCCAATAATTAAAATTAATCGGTCCAAACGTGCTCCAGAATTCCTCCCACGTCAAATCCTCATGCAGCCGGTAGTGCTCCAGTGCTTGCTGCATGCATGTCCTTTCACTCTGACTATAGTCTAATAACGTGTTATCCAGATCAAAAATAATGGCCTTGTATCTCATCTCCAACTCCCCTCACATCCATCGGCTGTAAATAATTGAATTCGCTAAAGTGGGGATATTCTCCTGCCCTTGGAAGCTCGTGGCTGCACATACCTGCTCCAACCAACCATAAAAAAACAATCCCTAGAGCCAAAAAAACAGACTCTGTGGGATAGATATTAATTAATTAAACTCTCTGCAATTTCAAGAATTTCCTCTTTCTTAAGAGCAACTTTATTATTTAACGATATATGATAATAAAGGTCATGCTGCTCATCCACCCAAGCCAGACCCTGATTAAAATAAGCGTCCGCGTATTTTACGTAAATCATCTCGTGGCCCTTAACGAGCACTTTTTCCACATGATCTTCTTCGGAAAAATGGATCTCCTGCTTGGGGTTCATTCCGCTGCGTTTGGTCGCGAACACGGTGATCGAAGACTCTATTTCTTTGCCTTTTATATAGGACAGAGAAATGCTACTCACGCTTGGCGGTTTAATCTCCTTAACAAAAACTTTTTTGTTGTTCGTTGAAGCTTCAGCCTGTCGGATTAACTCATTTTGGATATCGTAATAAACTTCCGTCGGTTCTCCATCATGAAATAAATCAGATAAATCCGGATTGAAGGATAGGAATCCTTGACTAAATGAATACTCATTAAGTAATCGGGAGGGATATTCCACATTAGGCATCCCGCGCTTTGTAGCTTCCTCTTGAAGCACTTTGAGCGCACCCAGATAAATTGGACCTGTTTGAAATTTGAGCAATGTATCCTTTCCGTATAACTCTTTCTTCATGTCATTCATCTCTTGGTTATGGATATAATAAGCGATTGCTTGGCCCGGCAAAGCCGAGCGCCAGGCTAAGCTTGAGGACGGTATATCGATAGAATGTAACCTGTCCCATTTTTCTTGTAAATCCCTAGACACTTCAGGTTTAGGTTTGGTCTCCAGCACCACTTTTCCGTCTTTGCTGCGAATCTGTATCAGTTCGGTTGCAGCGTAAACCGTCACTGACAGCGAAGTCACTAGCAGCAGCGACGCTGCTATCACGAGCGGTCTTCTTAACATGTTGGGCTGTGGTTTCTTTGCGGGTAGGCAAGCAACCCGTTCCATGACTGCATCCCTGACATCAATAATATAATGGCTCTTTGGGTCCTGCTCTATCAGCTTTTCTTCCACGTCATTTCGTTTAACTTCCACAGTAGATCCCCCTCTCTGTCAACCATCCACTTTTTTATTTTTTGTATCAGGCGGCTATAGCGTTTCTTGACCGATCCCTTGGTTTTATCGAGAATTAATCCGATTTCCGCAAAGCTTTTTTCCTCAAAAACCCGCAAAATTAGCAGGTTCCGCTCCTCCGGGGACAGCCTACGAAGAGCACGCTCCATGGACTCGCCTATGATATATTTTTGGGCCTCCTGCTCTGCGCTTGCCGCTTGCTCCTTATCCTCTCTCAACAAAGGTGCAATGCTATAGAAGAAACGTTTCCTTCGCAGCATATTTAGACAATGGTGATAAGCAATCTTGTATAACCATGAAGAAAAAGAGGTCTTTGGCACATATGTCTCCAGCTTCTGATAAGCCTTGACCAGAATGTCCTGCACGGCATCTTCCGCATCCTGCCGCTGGTTCAACAGTCTCCAGCAATACATGAAAATCTGCTGTTGATACGCCTCAACGATATGTACAAAGGCTTGCCGATCCCCGTTTAAAACTCGTTCTATGGATTCTTCTAGGCGCAAGTCTCTAGGCTCTGAATACATTGGTTGAAAGCTCACTCCGTTATTCCCCCTTTCATCAGCAATCCATTGTTCAGGTGCCTTCATGAGCTATAACACATGGCAGCGGAATAAAGGGACATCTTTTTTTAATACGGATTGTAGTTATTTTTGAATAACTGCTTCTAATGCACCTTCCATCATGAACCAGATAGCTTGCAAAGGGAATACAGATCATGCACACAAAAAAGCACGCCCGTAGCGGACGTGCTTCTGATCTATCTTCCGATATTTCTAAATTTCTGCGTATAGGCTTTGGCATCCTGTGCGGTACGCACACGGTTGCGGCTCCATTCAAGCAGGATCCGGTCAATGTAGCGGAAATGCAGTTTGCCCGCAAATACCGCTTCTTTCAGAGCCAATAGGATCAACTCATCCGGATAGCGATCCGCATCAACCCAGCCGGAGATCGTTTCCAGCTCCATGGGCGACAGCGGGCGGCCAAACTCTTTTTCGAAAATGGTGAACAAATTCCGCTCTTCCTTCTCAGGAACAGAATTCCCCGAAACAGCTGATTTGCTGGTAGCAGGGCGGGCATTCAAAAGCGGTGACGCAAACTTGGTTCCTTCAGGGGATTTATCTTTGTGCTCTTCAGCCAGACATGAAGCGAGTTTTTCATACAATCCGTGGAGATTGTAGCGCTCGTAATGAATCCCCTGTGTTTCGTCCACATACTCATCAATCCCGATCAGCCCTACCTTCATCAAGCGCTGCAAGCTGGTAGCGATGAATTCAGTGGGAGCCCCCGTCACTTCCGCAAGCTCCTCCAGCGAAGGAAACGCCTTGAACTCCACCTGCTGATAACCAATCAAATGAATGACCAGCATAGCTTCACGGTCGCTTAAACCAAGTGACCGGTAATGCTGGAGCAAGGCATAAGGAATGATCGCCATTCCTTGGCTCATGCCGGCAGCGGCGCCGGCCGTCCACCCATTCACGCCTGTGTCCACGTTACCGTCGTGGTCCATAGACTCACCTCTCACGGCTTACGGGTACAACCGGTACAAAGTACGTGGGAACGGAATCGTTTCACGCACATGGTCCAAACCGCAAATCCAGGCAACGGTACGCTCAAGACCTAGACCGAAGCCGGAATGAGGAACGGTGCCGTATTTACGCAAATCCATATACCATTGATAGGTTTCCATCGACAGATCATGCTCCTTGAAGCGCTCTTCAAGCAGCTGCGGATCGTCGATCCGCTGCGATCCGCCAATAATCTCGCCATAACCTTCCGGAGCGATCATATCCGCACACAGAACGACTTCCGGACGATTCGGATCCGGCTTCATGTAGAAAGCCTTGATTCCCGCCGGGTAATGGGTAATAAAGACCGGCTTGTCATACTTCTCGGCAATGGCCGTTTCATGTGGCGCGCCAAAATCCTCACCCCAAGGAATATCGAAATCTTGCGTATGCAGGAATTCAATGGCCTCATCGTACGTAATCCGCGGGAATGGTGCCTGGATCGCCTCCAGCTTCGAAATATCGCGACCGATCGTTTCAAGCTCCTGGCGGCAGTTTTTAACCACGGATTGCACCACATGACTAATGAACTGCTCCTGTACCTGAAGGCTCTCCTCATGGTCCGTGAAGGCCATCTCAGGCTCAATCATCCAGAACTCGATCAAGTGACGGCGAGTTTTGGACTTCTCGGCACGGAACGTCGGTCCGAAGGAATAAACCTTACCGAGCGCCATAGCGGCAGCTTCCATGTATAACTGCCCACTCTGGGTCAAATAAGCATCCTCATCAAAATACTTCGTGTGGAACAGGTTCGTTGTACCCTCCGCGGAAGTTGGGGTCAAAATCGGCGGATCCACCAGCGTAAATCCGTTGGAATCAAAGTAATCTTGAACCGCGCGGATAATTTCAGCACGGATTACCATGATCGCACGTTGTTTCTGCGTGCGAAGCCACAGATGACGATGGTCCATTAAGTAATCGACACCATGCTCTTTAGGCGTAATCGGATAGTTTTCCGTAAGATGTATGATTTCAATGCCGGTAACCGTCATCTCGTAACCCGATTGGCTCCGCGGCTCTTCACGTATTACACCCGTCACATACAACGAGCTTTCCTGTGTCAGGCTTTTCGCGTCATCCCATACTTGTTCGGATACTTCACTCTTCACAACAACACCCTGGATATATCCGGATCCATCGCGAAGCTGCAGGAATTGGATCTTTCCGCTGGAACGCTTGTTGTTGATCCAGGCGCCGATCGTGACGGTCTCACCGACATGCTGGTTGACGTTACGAATCACACTTTTGGTGGCCATGCTTAAATCTCTCCCTTATATCACTACTATTTAACGGTTGGAAGCTTGTACGATACGATGCGTATCCCGAGCAATAACCAGTTCTTCGTTGGTAGGGATCACAAGTACCTCGACCTTCGAATTCGCCGCAGAAATACGGCGTGGCTCGCCGGAACGAATGCTGTTCAGCTCCTCATCCAATTCTACTCCGAGATAGGTAAGCTGCTCAAGCACTCTTTGACGAAGAACGACCGAATTCTCGCCGACGCCCGCAGTAAATACGATGACATCCACGCCATTCATGACGGCAGCGTAAGATCCGATGTATTTACGAAGGCGATACTCATACATTTCAAAGGCCAATGTGGAGTTCGGATCGCCTTTTTCCATGCCTTCCGTAATCTCACGCATATCACTGCTGATTCCGGAAATCGCCAGCAAGCCGCTGTGCTTGTTCAGCATGGAGTTCACTTCATTGACGGTCAGCTCTTCCTTATTCATAACAAACGGTACGATTGCAGGGTCCAAATCACCGCTGCGCGTACCCATCATGAGCCCTTCCAGCGGGGTCATCCCCATGGAGGTATCGATGGATTTTCCGCCTTTTACTGCTGTCAGGGAAGCACCGTTACCGATATGGCAGGTTATGATCTTCAGATCCTCCAGCGGCCGGTTCAGGAATTCTGCCGCTGCCTGGCTGACATAGGCGTGGGACGTGCCGTGCGCACCGTAACGACGTACTTTATATTTATTATAAAGTACTCTCGGAATAGCGTACAGGTATGATTTCTCCGGCATCGTCTGATGGAACGCCGTATCAAATACAACGACCTGCGGGACGCCCGGCATATTGGTTTCTGCTGCTTTAATCCCCATCATCGATGCGGGATTGTGAAGCGGAGCCAAATCGAACAAGCGGCGGATTTCCGCTTTGGCGTCACTGTCAACGAGCGCGGATTCTTTAAATGACTCCCCGCCGTGCACGACGCGGTGTCCAACGGCCTGAATGCTGCCGATGGAATCGATCACGCCATGCTCCTCGTTCGTGAGCATGCCCAGCACTTTGCGGATGGCCGTGGTATGCTCCAAAATTTCGCTGACTTCGGTTACATCCTGTTTTCCCGTCGGCTTATGCGTCAGAATCGAGGAATCCATGCCGATCCGTTCGACCAAGCCTTTTGCCAGCACGGATTCATCCGTCATGTTGTACAGTTGATACTTCAGTGAAGAACTGCCTGCATTAATTACGAGAATATTCATACCCGGTCACCATCCTTATCGTACTTGAAAAAGCCTTCTCCGGTTTTAACGCCCAGTTGCCCTGCGCGGACCAGTTTCTTCAAGACAATCGATGGACGGTATTTCAGTTCGCCGTACTCGCGGAACATGCGCTCCAGCGCAGCGAGAATGGAATCCAAACCGAAACGGTCGGCCATCTCAAGCGGTCCATGCTGGAAGTTATACCCGATTCTCATTGCGTCATCGATATCCTCCGCCGAAGCCACGCCCTCTTGCAGCAAATGCATCGCTTCATTGATCATGAGGGTAATCATGCGGGTTGTAACGAAACCTGGAGACTCATATACCATGATGCCTTTTTTATCCGAAACTTCTTCAACAAAGCGCTTCGTTTCCGTAAACGTATGATCGGAAGTTTTCAGACCGCGGATGATCTCAACAAGGTCTACCTTGGAAACAGGATGAATGAAGTGCATGCCAATAACACGCTCAGGATATTTGGTAGAGCTGGCGAGCTCCGTCAAACTAAGCGTGGATGTATTACTTGCTAATATCACATGGCTCGGACATACTTGATCAAGCTGTGTAAAGACCTCTTTCTTCGCTTCTAAGTCCTCTATAATGGTCTCAATCACCATATCGCAGGTGCTAAGCTCGGCAAAATGAGTTACTTTTTGAATCCGGTTCAGTATCAATTTCTTCTCTGCCTGGGTAATTCCCCACTTCTCCAATTGTTTATCTAGACTGGTCTCGATCATTCGGTATGAATAGTCCAGTTTCTCTGGAGTTTTCTCTACGAGCAGTACGTCAAGACCTTTGGCTGCCAGCATCTCCGCAATGCCCTGCCCCATAGTCCCGCCGCCTACGACGCCGATTTTTTTGAAGTACATGGTTTCTACTCCACCCTTTCCTTATCTCTATACTTTATTGTACCCCATTTGTCGAAAAATACATTTTCAGAGCACAAAGTATAATAATATCTTAGCACGACAAAAAAGTAAAAAAAAATAACCAGCATAACAA
Source organism: Paenibacillus sp. p3-SID867 (assembly GCF_025142895.1). Taxonomy (NCBI): domain Bacteria; kingdom Bacillati; phylum Bacillota; class Bacilli; order Caryophanales; family Paenibacillaceae; genus Paenibacillus; species Paenibacillus sp. p3-SID867. The sequence goes on along the minus strand of NZ_JAMBDM010000024.1, from coordinate 50,115 downwards.
TTTATGCTGGTAAAAGCGCGTTTTCACGAAATTGACAACGAAATTGTTCCCCCGAGAGAATTTCTTCCTTCAACAGGATATCAAGAGAATTGTCGAATATCGGCCGTTTCTGTTCCAAGAGATTCTTGGTACGGTTCATTAACTCTTCCAAAATCACATTATTCTCTTTCATTAACTCTTCAGTTGTTACCATGTTCATGTTAACAATGCCCAGCGACGTCAAACCTGACTTCATCATCGTCTCCACGATGTTCAGCGATTGCTCAAAGTCATTGCTTGAACCTGTGCTTCGGCCTCCGTAAAAGATCTCTTCGGCGGCCGCACCGCCAAGCGCGATCATAATTTGCTCTTCCAGGAAGGTTTTCGTGTATAGATATTGTTCCTCCTGCGGATTATGACGAACATAACCTAGCGCTTTACCACGCGGGCTGAGTGCAACTTGCTTCACACTGCCGGGACGCACAAGCTCTGCCATAATAGCATGTCCCAATTCATGTATGGCAACGCGCTTCTTCTCTTCCAAATTCGATTCACGGTCGGAACGCTCACCCATCATTACCTTGTCAATCGCCATGGACAAATGACGCTGATGGATAAACTGTTCATTCTCGCGCATCGTGTAAATGGCCGCTTCATTCATGACGCTCTCGAGTTGTGCGCCCGAGAAGCCGTATGCTTCCTCGGCGATTTTCTCCAAGTCAACATCTTCATGCAACGGCTTATTGCCCGCATGCAGATTCAAGATATGAGTACGTCCCTTCTTATCCGGCAGATCGACCTGAATGTGACGGTCGAAACGCCCTGGACGCAGCAGTGCGCTATCCAGCATTTCTTTCCGGTTTGTCGCGGCAATAACCAGAATACGAGGAGTATCCTGCGAATAGATGCCATCCATCTCGGTTAGCAGCTGATTCAGCGTCTGGTCGTACTCGCGCTGCTGGCCGCCTTCGCGTTTACCGCCAATGACATCGATCTCATCGATGAAGATAATGGCGTTTTGCTTGTTTTCCTTTGCCGCACGGTTACGGGCATCTTTGAACAAATCCCGGATGCGCCCTGCACCAACACCGACATACATCTCAACAAATTCACTGCCGGATGCAGCAACAAAGATCGAATCCGTGTAATGGGCAGCGGCTTTAGCCATCAACGTCTTCCCTGTTCCCGGAGGCCCGGTGAGAAGAATGCCCTTCAATGGACGAATGCCGAATTTCTTAATGTCTTCATGACGAATCAGAAAATCCAGTGCTTCACGCAGCTCTTGCTTGGCATTATCCTGCCCGCCGATTTCTTCGAACGTCAGCTTGGCAGGTCCGCTCTTTTTCCGCTTCCGCTCATTCGCTGCGCCTACAGCGATGCCGCCCTTCATCTTCGCGATAAACAACAAGCCGCCTACAAGTGCTGCAGCGATGAGCAAGGGCACGATGTTCACGCCGACAAACACAAGGAATACGAGCAAAACCGGAATAAAGCCTAACATGATTTCTTTAGCTAATTTAGGCATGATTCCACACCTCCATGTTGCCAGACTGACGCGGCAAGATTATAAATTTACCAGACTTGCCGTCTGACAAGCTGACATAGACGTTGGTGTCATCAATCGTTGCTTTAGCTTTCAAATTCGGAGACTGGGCAGCAAGCTGCTCGAGCGATGATTGAATATCGGTATACTGCTTATTATCCATCGCTTCAGCGACTGACAGCATCGCCTTCTCCCACCATTGATCCAGTGCTTCCGAGGAATGGTCCTCCACCTGGATTTTCAATTCCCGATTGCCAATCACAGACTTGCCTTCCTTCTTAATATGCTGGACCAGGCCTTGCAAATTTGTATCCGGAGCCAAATCAAGATTCAAAGTAACGGTATTCTGTTTAATATCTATATGTGAATCCTTCACGCCGTCATATTGTGACACAACATTGGCCAGCGGATTTTGCAAAGCCATCTGCCGATACAGAAACCATCCGCCAAAGAGAACCGATGCTGAGATCACGACAGTCAGCACGATAGGTACAATGCGTAGTTTCATGAAGTTCCTCCTTCATTTCTGTATGAAATTTTGTCTATCATGTTGCAACACAATAATACATATAACAACGATATATAGGGATGCATGTAGTTTATATGCTCATTTTGTACAAGTATGAGTATATCACATCTTATATACTTTTTCATGCATGTCTGTGAAAATATTTAGAACAGTTTTTCCATATTATTTCTGAATACGCTTACAATTATAGAGAAATAAGAGAGGAACCCGCCAATATTAAAGGGCCCCTCTCTGCTTCTTATTTATTGATTTGGAAGAATAATGTCATTACCGATGGTGTTACCGTCTTGAAAACGATAAAACCGATAACCGCGCTGACCGTTGTGTTCATACTGCAGCTGCCAAGCATACTCGCCCTCATACATTCCAGGCAGCAGCCGCTTAATTTCTACGCCAGGCAATTCGTTATAAATCTGATCCCGCATCTGGTCTTCAGACAACCCCGTATTCAGCAAAACGGATTGGACAGCCTCGGCACCTGCAACAGGTACGTTGTCATCCGTAAATTTCACCCATACCATACGGTCTTGATTGTCCTGATCCTTCCCGCTTATCACCCAGTAGTTATTGTCCTCGCCCCACACCGATTTATAGGTCTTCCCGGACGTAACCAATTGGCCATGCTGTTTGGCGGCAGCAATTGCCATTCTTTCTTCATTCCAAGCATCTTTCATCACATATGAATAATAGAGCTGTAAACCAAGCAGTAACAGCAGCACGCCGGATACACTCAGCAATATCCACTTCGTTTTTTTCTTCAAATCCGTCTTCCTCGCTCCCCTTGATTATTCCCTAGAGGGTTGTAAGACGCTCAAAGGCACGCTGCGCTTCCCGGCGGATACGTTCCTCATCGAGAGTAAGACTCGCGCCATTCTTCACTACCTGCTTGCCGTCAACCCATACATGCTCAACATCCTTCGCACTGGCGGAGTAGATAGCATGAGAAATGTAATCCGTCTTCGGAAGGAAGTGCGCCTGATCCGTGTTCAGTGCGATCATATCTGCCTTCATACCTACCGCAAGCGTACCAATATCCGTAAGGAAGGCTGACTTGGCTCCATATTCTGTACCCATCCGAAGCGCTTCGGATGCTGGAATTGCGGTTGGATCCCCGCTTACTCCTTTATGGATCAGTGCGGCCAGCCGCATCTCTTCAAACATATCCAGATTATTATTGCTGGCAGGTCCATCGGTACCCAAAGACACGGTGACCCCGGCTTTCAGCAGTTCAGGCACGCGAGCGATGCCGCTGGCAAGCTTCAAATTGCTGCCTGGATTATGCGAAACCATAACTTGATGTTTGGCCAGAATTTCGATTTCTTCATCGGTTAGATGGACGGCATGCGCAAGCAGCGTTGGACGGGAGAACATGCCAAGCTTCTCTAGATGGGCAACAGGGCGAAGTCCGTAGTCATTTACATTCTGAGCGACTTCCGTTTCCGTTTCGGACATATGCGTATGCAAAGGCAAATTCAAATCATGTGATGCTTGCACGAATTTTTCGATGAAATCCGGCGGGCACGTATAGGGTGCATGCGGTGAGATCATCGTCGTAATCCTACCGTCAGCCTGACCATGCCAGTCTTTCGCGAATGCAACCGCCTCATCCAACTTCTGCTGCTGCACCTCAGGCGGACATAATCCGATGACACCGCGTGTCAGAACGCCGCGCATGCCTGAGTCCTCCACTACCTTTGCAACCTGATCCATATGATCATACATATCCACAAATGTCGTGGTTCCGCCTTTGATCATCTCCAGCACGGAGAGTGAGGTTCCCCAGTATACATCGTCGGCCGTGAATTTGGCTTCCATCGGCCACATTTTTTCCTGAAGCCATACCTGTAGTGCCAGATCGTCGCCATACCCGCGAAGAAGCGACATGGCCGCATGTCCGTGCGTGTTCACCAATCCAGGCAGGAAAAACAGATGGGTTCCGTCGATGATTTCTGTTCCCTCTTGGACAGTCGGCTCTTCTTCACCCAGGTAGGTGATCCGGTCGTTCTCCACGACCATATATCCGCGTAACACGGATCTGCCTTCCTCTAGTACCGCAAACGTTCCGTTTTTAACCATCCACTTCGTTGTCGTCATGTGCTGCATCCTCCTTGCCGTTATCCAAATAATAGGCCAAACTCTGCAAATCGGTAGTAAAATCTGCCGTATGAATCCGGATATGGGATGGAGCTTTCAGGATGGTCGGCGCAAAATTCAGGATAGCCTCGATGCCTGCCGCGATAAGTTGATTCGCTACATTCTGCGCCTCAAAATCCGGAACGGTGATAATCCCGATACGAATGCCGTACTCATGAACCGTCTTCTCCAGCTCCTCCATCGGCTGTACGACCAAATTGTTAATTTTCATACCAACTTTGGGAGAATACGAATCGAAAACCGCCACAATCTTCATATTGTCCTTCAGAAATGCATTGTAATTCGATAATGCATGTCCAAGATTACCGGCCCCAATCAATGCGACATTGATCTTCTGGTCCAGCTTTAGAATCTGGCGAATTTTCTCGATCAGATAAGATACGTCATATCCGATCCCTTTCCGTCCAAAATCACCGAAATACGCTAGGTCCTTACGAATTTGAGCAGGATTGAGGTCCAGTTTCTGCCCCAGTTCCTGGGAGGAAACCGTGGAGACCTCCCTTTTCTGAAGCTCATTCAAATAGCGCAAGTATACAGGTAATCTGCGGACCACGGCTTCCGAAATTTTTTCCGATTTCATGCATGCTCCCCCTAATAATAGGTTAATAACTACATTTGTTTGTGCTCGTTCATGGTTTCACTTTATTCAGCTTGGTTCTCTATGCCTGCCTCTTCCTGCAGCCATTCCGAAATTCGGGGAACGATCCCCTCTGTCGGCATGTGCTCCATCTTCGGTCCAGGCAAGGAATATAAGAAATACTTCCCGTAATAGGATTCAATGACCCGAGTATCGTAGACGATGACAATTCCCTTATCCTGCGCGGTCCGTACCAGTCGGCCAAATCCCTGTTTGAAGCGAATGACCGCTTGCGGAACCGAAAGCTTCATAAACGGGTTCTTCTTCTGCTGCTGCAGAAGCTCGCTCTTGGCTTCGACCAGAGGGTGATTCGGCGGTTGGAACGGCAGCCGGACGATGGCGAGGCAGGTGAGCGCCTCACCGGGTATATCTACCCCTTCCCAGAAGGAGCTGGTGCCCAGCAGAACCGAAGCGCTGCTATCCTGGAATCTCCGGATTAACTTGGTACGGCTGGTTCCGTCCATCCCTTGTCCCAGTACCGTAATATCGCTGGATCCCAGCGCCTCCTTCAAGGGCTCATGCACCTGACGCAGCATGCGGTACGAGGTGAACAGGACAAGCATGCGACCATGCGTTGCGATGGCCGTATCAGCCAATGATTGCACAAGTGTATTCACAAAGAGTGCATCCCCGACCGAGCCCTTCACGCTCGGAAAATCGCGCGGCACAACAAGGAGAGCCTGCTCCCTGTAATTAAACGGGGACGGCAGCAGGACCGTGTTCAGGTTGCCGTTATCTGCCGCTTCCTGAAGACCCAAATTCTCGATCATGAACTGAAACGATTTGTCCACCGACAAGGTCGCCGATGTCAGGATCACGCTTTGTTTTTTGTCAAAAAACAATTCCTTTAAGTGGGTGCTGACATCGACGGGCACCGCATAAAGCTGCAGCGATTTGCCGCGGAAGTTGCCGTTCGCCTCCATCCAGTATACCGTACCCTCATCGTTCAGCGACATGAAGGTCCTCAGGTCCTCGCGGTGTGCCGCCAGGTCCTTAAACAGACCCGATAGGTCTGTTAACAGACTGTCCGCGCTGTAGTCGTCCAGATCTTCCTTCATTTCGGCAATCAGCTTATCACCCTTGCGAACGACATCGCCCAGCGTCAGATGAATTTGATGCTCCAGCTCAGCCAGCGAATTCCAATCCTTCGGCTTCTTCAGAGGCGATAAGCGAAGCGAGAATTGACCGGCATCCCCCGGAGTCGCGTCTCCGCGCTCCGGAAGCAGTCCGAACAATTGATCGCTGAGCCGGTCCCAATTCTCTTTGACGGTGATCAGATCCGGATAAATCCGGTCGATGACGGAAGACCACTCGACAGCCTTCTCATGGGATGACGCTTGCAGCAGCTGGCGAAGAGCCGGAAGCTGACCGCTGCGGCTGTCTTTGTACATACGGGTCAACGTGTGGACAACCGAAAAATATTTCATCTGCAAGCCAAGGTGCTTGCCGGCGACGTCCTCCAGATGATGCGCTTCATCGATGACGAGACGGTCATAACTAGGAAGCAGCTGGTGATTCGCTTTCACGTCGGTGAACAGCTTCGAATGGTTCGTAATGACAACATCCGCGATGCCCGCTTCATGTTTGGCCCTGTGATAATAACATTTGCGGAACCATGGGCAGGCACGGCCCAGGCAGGAATCCGAATCACTGGAAATGGTCTCCCAGAAATCCCCTCCGCGACCGCCAAGGTTCAGCTCCTCATCATCCCCGTTCTCCGTCTGGGTCAGCCAGACCAGCATCTGCGCCGCGGTGATCACATCTTCCTTCGGGGTATGAAAATCTCTTCTATTTATTTTATGTTCAAATTTTCTCAAACACAAATAATGGCCTCTTCCCTTGAAAATAGCCGCTTTAAAAGGAAAAGGAACAACCTGGGTGAGCAGGGGAATATCCCGGTCACGCAGCTGTTCTTGAAGGTTGATCGTATGCGTGCTCACCATAACCTTCTGTTCCTGCTTCACGCTTTGATAAATCGACGGCAGCAAATACCCGAGGGATTTGCCTGTTCCCGTGCCGGCTTCGATCAATAGATGTTTATTGTTATCGAGTGCCTGCATCACTTCCTGGAACATCATGTCCTGGGCATCCCTGCTCTCGTAATGAGGCAGCGTTTCCTTTAGACGTTCACGGACATCATTCATGTATTGCTCAAAGCTTACATCAGCCAAGGGATTAGGCGCCGTCTCATCCCTGGCAGGAGCAATATCGTTCCAATCGTCAACAGCCAGGGCGAATTGACGATAGTACGTATGGGTGTCTCCGGCTTGTACTGCCTGGAGCTCCCTGTCGGCACGGATGCCGTCAAAGAACCAGGCCAAGTCGCTGTCCTCGTCGGCAAACAGGTCGCTTAACCGCTGCACGGTAAGCAGTGGAAGCTCATCGATCTCCTCCAGGCATTTCAGCAGCGCATAGGCTGTGGCAAGTGCATCGCTGTCCGCCTGATGCGGACGGTCATGCTCCAGGCCGAAATGAGAGGACACCATCCCAAGCTGATAAGAAGGCAGCGAGGGAAAACATATTTTTAAGAAGTGCATCGTATCTAGAATTCGGCCGCTGAACGGTAAATAGCCGCAGCGATCGAGTGCATTTTGCAAAAAGTTAAAATCAAAAGCGACATTATGCCCAACCAATACAACATCGTCGAGCATGGGCACGAGTTCCATCATCATTTCTTCCAATGACGGAGCATCCGCTACATCACTGTCGGAAATGCCGGTCAAACCGGTAATAAAAGGAGGGATCGGAATCCCGGGATTGACATAGGTGCCGTATACGCGGGAGATGCTTCGATCCTCTTCGATGATGGCCAGTCCAACCTGAATGATCTCATCTGCTGACTGGTTGCCCGTGGTTTCAAAATCCAATACGGCAAATTTCATTTCGATAAAATCCCTTTCCTCCAGACTAATTAACAGCATACCAGAAGTTGCGGGTTTTGAACATTCCGGGTAAAAAATCCCCGCTCTCCTCCGTAAGCTCCATACGGCAAAAAGCGATACCAAAGTCTCAAGGATGAGCTCTGACATCGCTTCTTGTTTTAGCTTGATTTTTTACAGCAAAGAGATCAATTGGCTGCCGTACTGGAGCTCACCGCGATTCTGCTTGCAGACCTCCAGATTGATAATGGGGTCAGGAAGCGTCGGGTCGCTGTGAATCGCCAGTGCGAAATGCTCCTCGGCCTTCCCTTGCTGTCCATTCAACACCTCGATGCATCCAAGCGCATTGTATATCATCGCCCGCATCTTCTTGTTGTCTGCCAGGGGCAGGATGGACACCAACACATCGGATGCTGGTATGGTTTGCCCCAAATAAAGATGGGACATCGCAATATACAGCTTGATCAGAAGGCTTTCCGGAAATACGGTGGCGGCCGCCTCAAACTGCTGTATGGCCGGCTGGAACATCAACAACTTGTAATAACCTTGACCGCGAATAAATGCATCAAGCTGCAATTCAGGCGCTTCGGTCGGTGGAAAAACCGGAGGTGAGGCGGCACTCTCGCGGAAGATGGCCATCTTCTCTTCAAAATGGAGCCATTCCTCGATAATGCCCTCGCTCATGCTTTTGAGCATGTTCCAGTTTTGTACCAGCGCCTGTTTTTGGGGACCTTGAGCAGAAGGGTAATGCTTCACAATTTCATCTAACATGTTGTTCATTTCAGCGAATACATGTTGAAACATAGCTGCATCCCACCCTTAGCGGAAAAATGAGATCAGTGCGTCGACCTGAACTCATTTTCTGTAGAAGACGGTCTTTTCATCCCTTTAAGGTCCCGACACATTTTGGTTCTTAGAAGACCTTTAGAGAACCGCGGCGTGAACCTCACGGTATTCCGTGTTTACCGGCTTATTCAATTCGTCAACGATCACGACCGTTGGGGTGTGATTGTCGTATTCCTCTTTGGACATCATGGCGTAAGAAATGATGATGACGTTGTCGCCAGGCTGTACAAGCCTTGCAGCTGCCCCGTTCAGGCAAATCACGCCGCTGCCGCGTTCGCCTTTGATCACATACGTTTCCAAACGGGCGCCATTGTTATTGTTCACGATTTGAACTTTTTCATTCTCCAGAAGATCTGCAGCCTTCATTAGATCCTCATCAATGGTAATGCTGCCCACATAGTTCAGATTGGCTTCCGTCACCGTCGCGCGGTGGATTTTGGATTTCATCATTGTTCTAAACATGGGATCCCCCTACTTTTCGTTGAAGTAACGCATTGTCAATGAGGCGGGTACGGCCAAATCGTACGGCCAGCGCCATAATGACGGTTCTGCCTTCATCCGCAATGCGATATGAATCTTCCACAGGAACAAGTTCCGGGAAAGTGAGCAATTCTGCATAATCAATGTCTGCGAGCGGGGACCGGGATATATAATCCCGAAGAAACGCACGGATCTCTCCTGCCGTCGCCGCTTGTCCCTGCCGGATTGCCTCCTGAGCCGTCCGTAATGAGCCCGACAGCACAAGTGCCTGTTCCCGCTCTTCCGGCTTCAAATACACATTGCGCGAGCTTAGAGCAAGGCCGTCATCTTCGCGAATGATCGGACAAGGCACGATGGTTACGTCCATGTTCAGGTCCTGTACCATTTGCTCAATCACGGCCACCTGCTGGGCATCCTTCATGCCGAAGAAAGCATAGTCAGGTTTTACGATATTAAACAATTTATTAACAACCGTGGTAACACCGTCAAAATGCCCGGGACGGGAGGCCCCGCACAACAATGACGTAATGTCCGATACGGCAATCTTCGTTTTGGTCGGCTGGGGATACATTTCCTGAACCGTTGGAATAAAAACCACATTCACCCCTTCGGATTCCGCCAACGCCAGATCGCGTGCCTCATCCCGAGGGTAGGTCTCATAATCCTCACCCGGTCCGAATTGAATCGGATTGACAAAGATACTGACGACCACCGTACCTGCCATTTCCCGCGCCTTACGCATCAGGCTGGCGTGCCCTTCATGCAAATAACCCATCGTAGGCACAAGTCCTACCGGACCACTGCCGGATTCTCGGCGGTCCTTAAGTTCTGATCTTAATTCCGCAATGGTGCGAATCACTTTCATGATGTCGTGCCCACCTTCTCCTTTTGACTCCCATATAATGTGCTTGTCGTTTCGGAAGCTGCATGATTCTCGGCCTTAAAGACATGCTCCTCGGCCGGGAATGAGCGGTCCTTCACTTCCTTCACGTACTGCGTGATGCCTTCACGGATGATGGAACCGACATCGGCGTAGGTTTTCACAAAACGTTTGTCCCGATAAGGGGACGCGTACTTCAATATATCATGGAATACCAGCACCTGACCGTCACAGTAGCGGCCTGCTCCGATGCCAATCGTCGGTATGCTCAGCGCTTTGGAAATTTCCGCCGCTGCCTCTTCCGTTACCAGCTCCAATACAATGGCAAATGCTCCTGCCGCTTCAAGTGCCTTCGCATCATTCATGAGCCGCTGCGCGTCTTGGGCATCCTTGCCCTGTATGCGGTAGCCGCCAATCTGATTCACCGACTGAGGCGTCAGCCCGATATGGCCCAGCACCGGTACGCCGGACTGTACAATCCGTTTCACGGTGCCGGCGATTTCTTCTCCGCCCTCCATTTTCACGGCATGAGCATGGCCTTCCTGCATCAATCTCCGCACCCCGCGGAGACTTTCATCAATATCCCCGTGGTAGGTCATAAACGGCATATCCGCTACGATGAACGTTTCTTCCGCTCCACGAGCGACTGCACGGGTATGGTATACCATGTCGTCAAGCGTTACCGGAATGGTGGAGTTATAGCCAAGCACGACATTACCGAGGGAATCGCCTACCAATATCATATCAATATCCGCTTCCTCCGCCAGCTTGGCGGAAGGATAATCATACGCGGTCAGCATGGTGATCGGTACACCCTTCTTCTTCATGTTCTTCATCTTTACAATGTTCAGTGGTTGTTTGCCTGCCATTGTGACACAGCCTCCTTTGTGTAAATAAGTTAGACACAATAAAAAAACCTTTTAGCACATACTTGCTAAAAAGTCCGAAAGGCAAAAAAGAGTCACTCGCGATCGTCCCTTCTGTCTCGGTCCTTTCGGCTCAGAGCAGAATCCAACGTAACCGGCATAACAGTTATGAAGGTGTTCTAAAAAAATGTTCATTTCTACTTGCTGAAGAGTGCAATTCGCTCATGACGATACCGCCTCTTGGTCATAGTATAACAAATTCGAGCCACGATTTCACCATGTTTCATTTACCTGGTATCAAAAAGAATTTCACCGGAATATACGGGGATTAGCTCGTCATCATGATTGCGAACCAACAGCGCGCCGTCTCGGTTGAGTCCTGTGGCAATCCCGCTAAAACGGTCACGGGCCGTCTGCACTTGAACTTCCCTGCCCACCGTGCCGGATAATGCTTCCCAGAGAGAGGCTATAGGCTCGAAGCCCTGCTCGTTGTACAATTCATATAAAACCTCCATCTCCGCCATAATGGACTGAATCAGCCCTGTCCGGTTGACGGTTGCTCCGCCAGCCATGCGAATCGAAGTCGCAACGCCGCGCAGCTCCTCCGGAAAATCCGATTCCTTCAGGTTGGCGCTGATTCCGATTCCGGCTATGCAGTAGCGCACCCTTTCGTCTTCTGTTGCAGACTCCAGCAGAATGCCGCAAACCTTTTTGCCTTGAAACAGAATGTCGTTTGGCCATTTAATATCGGTCTGCACACCGGCGCACTTCGCAATTGCACGGCATACCGCTACGCCTGTCAATAGGGTCAGCTGCTGGGTTAAATGCAGCGGCTGCTTCGGTCTGAGCACCAGGCTCATCCATATGCCTTTGCCTCTGGGGGAATGGAATTTCCTTCCCATTCTTCCTCGACCGCCTGTCTGCTCTTCCGAGATTACAAGGGTGCCTTCGGCTGCCCCTTCTTCCGCCAATTGCCGGGCATCTTCCTGAGTAGATGACGTTTTGTCAAGCAGCATCAGCGTTTTACCGAAGGTTTGACTGGTCATCCCCGCTGTCAGTTGCTCCACGCTCAGTTTGTCCGGTTCATCGATCATGCGGTAGCCAAGCCGCGGAACGGCCTCAAAATCATATCCCCATTGACGGAGCTTATTGATCTGCTTCCATACGGCCGTCCGGCTGATGGACAATTTACGACTGATCTCTTCTCCGGACAAAAATTGCCCGGAATGCTCCTGGAACATTTTCAGAAGCGTATTGTCTTGATCATAATCCTTCATTATGAATTACCACCCGCTTTGCTTCTTCAATCAACGATTCCTTATCGTTGTTAATTAAACCTGCCGCCGTTTTCTCCAGCAATTGCCCGAGAAGTGCTCCTAGCCATGGGCCTCCACGCTTGTCCAGCGTTTCAAGCAGTTCGTTTCCGGTAATGGCCAAATCTTTCAAACTCCGAATTCGGAGTTCCCGGAGCCAACCGTCAAGCTGTTCAACTACGCTTAATGAAGCTGAGGCCGCTCCCGTTTGGTTCAATGCCCTCTGCAGCTGCAACCAGCCTTGGGCTGCCTCGGCTCCGTGGACGAGGATCAGCTTAATCCATCGGTGCCTGGCGCTCTCGGTAGCTTCCACTTCCTGCTCTTGCCGATAGGACTCATGAAGCGCTAACAGCTTAACGATGGCTTCCCGCTGCTTATTGGAGAACGTCCACGATCGTAGCAGCTCCTCTGCTTCCTGGGCTGAAATGCCGCAGGCAAGCAGCAGCAGCGCCCAGCGGTTCGTAGAGTGCTCCGGCTCGATCCCATTCATGGCTTCTATCGCTTTCGTGTCATGTCCGGTATATGGAAAGGGCGCCTTCATTCGGGCGTATAAGCCGCTGCGGACAAACAGCTCCAGTCCGCGCAAGGGGGAAGGACCTGTTAGAATCTTTTCAAATTCACTGCGAATGCGCTCCATCGCAATCCAGCTTAAGGTGTCTCTCTCCGAGAGAATCCCTCTCCAAGTATGCACAGCGATGGAGAACCCGAATACGGAAGCGAAACGGATGCAGCGAACCATGCGCAGGGCGTCTTCGCGGAAACGGAGGCGTGCATCGCCCACGCAGCGAATCACCTGCCTGTCAATATCCGCCCGTCCGCCAAACGGATCCACCCAGGAGCCATCAATCCCTCGGGCCATTGCGTTCATCGTAAAATCACGTCGTCGCAAATCCTCCGTTACTTCTTCGACAAAAGCAACCTCCGTTGGATGACGGTGGTCCTCATAACCGCTCTCCACGCGATAGGTCGTCACTTCGAAAGACTGGCCTTCCATCAGCACCGTCACGGTCCCATGCTTGATTCCTGTAGGAATAACCTTGGGAAAGATAGAACAGGTGACCTCGGGCAAGGCGGAGGTAGTTATATCCATATCACTGACCCTGCGTCCCATGTATTCATCACGGACACAGCCTCCGACCCAATACGCTTCATGTCCATGCCGAAGCAGAGTCCGGACCACGTCCGCACTCCGCTCAGCCATATCAGGATCCGCGTTGCGCCATCGTATTGAATTATACATATCTGCCATAGTTTCCCGTTCCTTTATCCGAAAAACAACGAGAGGGTCGAGCTTAGCCGCAGACCGGCTTCAGCTCGCTAACCTCCCGTCCCAATACTCGGTAATATATTTCTTCGTACTTGCCCCGTATTAATTCATTGCAGAACATCGTCTTAGAACGATGGAGACAAGCCTTGCGAAGCCGCTCGCTAAGCGCTTCATCCTTTACTATTTCAAGCACATGCTGGGCCATTGAATAGGTGTCTCCGATTGGAGCCAAATAGCCGGTTTCGCCATGTGTAATCAACTCGGGAATCCCGCCTGCCGTGGAGCCGACGGTAGGCACTCCGCAGGCCATCGCTTCCAGAGCGACCAGGCCAAAGCTTTCTTTCTCGGAAGGAAGCAGCAGCACATCGGCCATCGATATCACGTGCGCAATTTCATCTTGTTTGCCTAGAAAATGCACCTTGCTACCGAGTCCCAGCTCATTGATCCGGCATTGGATTTTCGGAAGCTCCGGCCCTTCCCCGACAAGCAGCAGTTTCGCCGGTACCTGTTCCTGGACCTGGGCGAATATTTCCAGCACGTCCGCTACCCGTTTTACCGGACGGAAGTTGGAAATATGCATCAAAATCTTTTCATTCTCATCTGCATAATCTTTACGCAGCGATTTCGAATCCCGCGGATAATACACCCGGGGATCCACAAAATTGTAGGTAAGGTCAATATCCCGGCTTATATCCAGCAGCTCCCGCGTTTCTCGAATGAGATCCTGAGAGACAGCCGTAACGGCATCACTTTCGTTAATGGCGAGCCGAATCAGGTCCTTCAGCGATTCATCCTGCGCCAGAACCGTAATATCGGTTCCATGCAGCGTCGTGACGACCTTCAGTTGATCTCCGACCATCTGCTTTGCCAAGAAGGCACACACGGCATGCGGCACCGCATAGTGCACATGAAGCACATCAAGCTGCTGCATTTTGGCTACCTGAGCCATCTTTGTCGCTAGCGACAAATCATATGGCGGGTATCGGAACACATAGTAGTCGTTTACTTCAACTTCATGATAAAAAATATTTTTATGGAAAGTTCCTAACCGGAACGGAATGCTGTGAGCAATAAAATGAACCTGGTGGCCTTGCTCAGCCAGGAGTTTCCCCAGCTCTGTCGCCACCACGCCCGACCCGCCCAATGAAGGGTAACAGGTAATGCCGATTTTTAATGGTTGTTGATTCATGTCAGGCCTCCTTTACGTACGCCTCTATATATTATGCCTGCTTGGAGCCGAATAGATGAACAACATACGGACTTTTACAAGCGAAACCTTCTGCATAAGGAATAAGCCTGCGCGCTCCAAGCAGTGAATCCCTGGCCCGCACACGCTCTATGTACCCCTCGGTCAGCGGAGTAGAGACTGCATCTTCTTCAGCCTTTTGGAACTGGGAACGGTAACAAGACAGGGCCTGCTCCTTAACGGCGTAATGATCCGTAACGTCAACGACCAGGTCCGTTCTTCCGATATCATTAATGAAATAAAAATAAAGCTCGTCCACCTTAACCGGCGGCTGCTCGGGCATGTAACGACGAAGCTTGGCATTAAATACCGCTTCCTCAACCAATCGGCTGCAAGCCACATGGTCCGGATGGCGATCCTCCCAATAAGGAGCAAACACAATCGAGGGAGCAAACTTGCGAATCTCGGCTGTGACCACTTCAATGTTCTCCGGCGTCACAAATAAGCCGCGGTCCGGCAGTCCCAGATTCGTACGGACCTTGAGATCCAGAATCCGGGCAGCCTGGTCTGCCTCCTTCTTGCGAAGGTCGACCGTACCGTTGGACGACATCTCGGCCTGCGTTAGGTCACAGATCCCGACCGACAGTCCCGCTGCCGTATGCTTCGCAATCGTTCCTGCCATCCCGATCTCGGCATCGTCTGCGTGTGCTCCGAAGATTAAAACATCCAGTTGGCTGTTCATTAGCTATCCACACCCGGTTTGTATTTATGAACGAGTTCCCGCCATGCAAAATCGCCACGGTCCAGCGCTTTAACAAGAATCTCGGCCGTTGCCACATTGGTAGCAAGCGGAATTCCCTGCACGTCGCACAAGCGAAGCAGTGCGTTAATGTCCGGTTCATGAGGCTGTGCCATCAAAGGATCCCGCAAAAAAATGATCAGATCCATCTCATTGTCCGCAACGAGTGCGCCAATCTGCTGGTCGCCGCCAAGCGGTCCTGAAGCAAAACGGTGAATGCTAAGCTTGGTTTGCTCCATAATACGGGTTCCCGTCGTTCCCGTTGAGTAAAGATTATGATCTTCGAATACATTTTCATACGCGATAACGAAATTGACCATTTCTTCTTTTTTACGGTCATGAGCGATAAATGCAATATTCATAGTAATTTCTCCCCTATGTTAGTCGATAAAATGATCAAATCCATAGACCAAGCCGGTGTACCCCATTACCTTCTCTATAGCCATCTTCACGCCCGGCATGTAAGCTGCACGCTCATAGGAATCATGTCGAATCTTCAAGCTCTGCCCGTAACCGCCAAATATAACTTCCTGCTGGGCAAATACACCCGGCAGACGAACGCTGTGAATACGGAAGCCGTTATAATACCCGCCTCTGGCGCCCTCGATGACCTCTTCTTCCTTCGGATTGCCCTGCCGGATCTCCTCGCGGTTTGCGGCAATCATTTCCGCTGTTTTGATCGATGTTCCGGAAGGCGCATCAAGCTTCTGGTCGCCATGAGTTTCAATGATTTCAACATGAGGCAAATATTTGGCAGCCGCAGCGGCAAACTTCATCATCAGGATTGCTCCGATGGAGAAGTTCGGAGCGATCAAACCGCCGATATTCTGCTCCACACACTGCTTGTCCAACTCTTCGATTTGCTCTGGCGTGAAGCCGGTTGTGCCCATGATCGGACGCACGCCGTGCTTAATGGCCAGAGCCGTGTTGATATAGGCAAACTGCGGTGCTGTAAAATCAACCATGACATCCGGTTTCGATTCAACCAGCGCCATCTCCAGATCGGAAGTCACCGTAATGCCGCAAGCAGGAAGACCCACAAGCGTCCCTGCATCAGCACCTGCATCCGATCGGCCTACTGCGGCAACCAGTTCCAGTTCATCATCGCCCAAAACAAGCTTCACTACTTCTTTACCCATACGGCCGCCGGCACCGACGACCGCAACTGTCCATTTGTTTGCCATTCTACATGTCCTCACTTTCAATCCGATGCTGTATCCTGCATATATGATTTCAAGCGCTGTTTGAGTTCCTCCATAATATGCTGAAGCCCACTCTCCTGCGGGTACAATGAAATGACCTCTTTTAGCGTGGAAATGGCGCGCGCATGCTCATCAAGTTCGCTGTAGACCAGAGCAAGCCATACGTAGGCCTGGGCATATAAAGGGTCCATCGCTACGGCTGATTTCAGATGAGACACGGCCTGATAGAGCTCAGACTTGGTTACATCCTTGCGATTCTCGACCATTTTTCTGGCACGCTGCACCAGCTCCGCCGCCTTGATATGCTGTAAGTGAAGCGCATATTCCGGTTTGTCCGGCTGCAGCCTGACGGCTTCTTCCGCGTGAGTAATTGCCATCTCCAGTTTGTTGCTTCTGCCGTAGGTAATGGAGCATCGGTAATGCACTTCCGCATCTCCCGGATTCGCAATGATCGCTTGCTCAAACCAACGTAACGCCTCTTCGAAATCATTCTGAAGTATGCAACGATATGCTTTTTGTATATAACTTTCAGGTTTCACGGGCTGTCCCTCCCCACAGCGGGTTTGGTACAGCATATGTAGCAACAGCCTAATCGGTGTTTATTTTCGTCCAACGATCGGCATCACGCGTCGCAAATTTATGCATGACTTTAGCGTGCGCTTCCGCGAGATCAATGCCTAGGGAATTGGCAAAACAAATCGTAATAAACAATATATCTCCAAGTTCCATTTCGATGGAATTGTCTGCTTCATCCGCTTTCTTCGGTTTTTCTCCGAACTGATGATTAACCTCTCTGGCGAGCTCGCCGACCTCTTCCGACATCCGGGCCATCATGGATAAAGGACTGAAATAACCTTCCTTGAATTGTGATATGTATTGATCGACTTCCTGCTGCATTTCAGCCATTGATTTTCCCAAGACTCTATAACTCCCTTCACTGCACAGTCTGCCTCAACTTGTAAATCCAAGCTGCAAGCAGCATTCTCTCATGACGAGCGATTGGTTTTAAACCTATGTTATCGTAAAGCGGATTTGAAAACAAATAATTTTTTATGGCTGGGACATGATCGGCACATACTAGGTAGGTGTACGAGCAACCCAGACATACGGGTTTAATATCCACCATCGGGAATGCGAGGGGTCTTATGAAAACGTCCAAATTGCTCCATCAGCTTCAAACGATCATTCCGATCATCGCCGGCTCCGCCATTTACGCATTCGGCCTTATGTATTTCATCATTCCGAATGAGCTCATGGAGGGGGGCGTCACTGGTATTACCGTACTGCTTAACTATGCCTTTAACATATCGCCGTCCATCTCAACCATGGCGCTCAATATCCCGCTATTCTTGGTCGGCATGAAAATTCTCGGCAAACGCCAGTCTGTTTACACAGGTCTCGGCATTGCCTCATTAACCCTGTTTCTGTGGCTGTTCGAAGCGTTGATCGACCGCGGTTATGTTGTGCCGTTTCACACCGAACAGGATTATATTCTTGCTGCTCTCTACGCAGGTGTCACATTGGGGGCTGGGCTCGGCATTGTGTTCCGGTTTGGCGGTACGACGGGCGGTTCAGACATTATTGCAAGAATCATTAACCGGAAATTCGGCTTCAGCATGGGCCAAATTATTCTATCCCTGGATATCTTGATCATCGGGCTTTCCCTATTCTTTATCCCGCTCGAACGGATATTGTATACCCTCGTCGCCGTATTCATCGCTTCCAAGGTCATCGATTTCATTCAGGAAGGCGCTTATGCCGCCAAAGCCTTCACCATTATCAGCGATCAGGCACCCGAACTTGCCCATCGCATATCAACCGAGATGGATCGTGGGGTTACGCTAATCCCCGCCATCGGTGCCTACTCCAAGCAAGCCAAGCATATGGTATACTGCGTCGTATCCCGGCAGGAAATTCGCCGCTTAACGGGAATCGCCAAATCGTTGGACCCTCGGGCATTTATTATCATTAATGATGTCAATGATGTGCATGGCGAAGGATTTAAAGAGGAATAGCCCGGTTCGCACCGGGCCACAATTGGAACTGCTATGGATTCCCGCCTACATTTTGCGAGGGAACATCGGTTTTGAGCTATACTGCTGACCACGGTATTTGCGGTATCCCGCAAACGTTAATGCCGCCAAAATGAATGCACCGATGACCAGCTGCCAGGTCCATGGCTCCTTGACCTCTCCCAGCGGAGCTAGGGCAGGTTCATCCTTTTTCTTGCCAAACAACGAGTTGATCATTTCCTCTCCCTGCGAAACCACTTTTTGCACCTGTGCCGTGTCCCCCGATGACACCAGACCCCCTGCATAGGATATCCAGGACTCCATCATGTTGACATCCTCAGGCTTTCGCTGTATGACAACGGAAGGACGGATGAGTTCATAATGTTCACTAAGGCTGGCATATGCTCGTCTCATGCCAGCCTGATCCTGCTGAGCAGCATATTCCCCCATAACCCTCAGGTCTTCACGTATGACCTTGTAATATTGCAGCCATAACGCATCTTTGACATGGATCAGGCTATCGGTTGCCATACGGAGTTTACCTGCGGACACCATCCAGTGCTGCGGCTCCTGCGTAGCCCGTGCCGTGGCTTCTTTCATCTCCAAAATACTCTCAGCCAAGACATGAATACCTTCTACACCGGTCAACCCCTGAAATGACGAAGCCTCAAACAACCCGGATACCCGGCGAATATCCTCCAGCACGGCTTGTACATTGCCTTCCTCCACATGACGGTACAGCTGCTCTACTTCCTTGTTCAGCGCCTTGGCCTGTATGGATGCGGCGGGCGAAGTCTCCGACTGTTCATTTGCCGGGGTAGCCCATACAGAATCACCCATGCTGACGGTAACCAGCATAAGCAGTGCAGACAGGCACAGCAGGAGCTTCGGAAAGGTTCGAAACATGGGACATCCCTCCTACCGTATATGTATGGCAGAAGGGTTGCTCATAGAACCGCGTTGCCTACACGGCTAACGGTGTTTGGAATTCCCGTATTTCATGAAGATCCAGCCGGCAAAACCGCTGAATAGAGTCAAAAGATAGGTGAACAGCTCGACCGCTGAAAGGTCATCATATAGTTGACCCGGCAGCCAAGGAAATACGCCGTACGTATAATCTACGGTGTCATTCAACAGTGTCCATGCCATGGCCCCGGTGAGCGCTGTCCAGCGATAATGAAACAATCGTACGAACAATAACGCTTCCACCGCCATGGCCGTATGTGAAGCAACGAGCATCCAATCCTGCCATGCCAGCACATCCCCTTGGGCTTGTCCGGCAAATATGATAGCAACAGCCCATATTCCATACTTTACCGAAGTAACGACCGCCAGCGCCTCAATGAATTGCTGAAACAAGGAGCCCCCAAGCCCCCGAGGCGGGTAAAGGAGCAGCAGAAGCGCTAAACTGAAGAATAAACTGGCCGTCGGGCTGTCCGGTACGAATATGACCTGCCATAGCAAGCCATGATCCACGGTATCGACCATTTGACCCCCATACCATATGTATCCATAAATCGTTCCAAGGATGTTGCATATGAGCAGCAACCAGAGAATCGATCGCTTGCTTAGAAATTCCCGGCTCCAAAAATACGAAATCGACAAACTCTGTCCTCCTGTCCTGTTCCTTGTATTGTGAATTTTACGACTAATGCCGATTATACCTAATCCCCACATACATTTCATCTATATTTAACATTTAAAAAAACCTGACCGCAATGCGGTCAGGTTCGTCTATGCATCTTACTCTGCAGCGGCTTCTGCCTTTTGGCTTGCAAGCCAATCAGCCAGCTGATCGAGTTGTTCTTCGGTTACTCCAGCTGCAAGCGCCGTGTCTTTCATAGCCGGCATGCCGCCTTGGCCATTTTCAATAATAGCCATGATCTCTTCTTTTGTATGGGTATCCCCGACACCGCGAAGCGACGGTCCGGATGCCCCTTTCAAATCTGCAGCATGACAAGAGATACAGGTAGCTGTCTTAAAGGTTTCCATCGCGGGATTATCCTTATCAACGATCGCTACAATGCTGTCTTCTGGCTGCTTACCACTACTCGTTGGCAGGCCAGCTGCATGTTTCTCTTCCGCCTCTTCTTCACGCTGAATATGCTCAGGCTTCTGTCCGGTAGCTTCCAGCTCATGCACATAGTGCGTCCAGGCTGCATTCGTCAGATAGATGACTGCAAATAACGACAGAATCATAAGGGCCGACGTAATAGGCCGCTTGTAGAACCGCCGCTCTTTCCCCGTATCAAGGAAAGGAACAAGGAGCAATGCGCCGAAGGCAACGCCCGAAACACCAATCGTACCCAGTACTACATAATCACCGGAAGCGTATGGAAGCTTCAGGTATTCATACAGGAACAGGAAGTACCAGTCCGGCATCGGGATTACTGAAGCTCCCGGATCCGCCGGATAACCGAGCGGAGCCGGCTCCGAGATGGTCAGCACAAGGAAACCGACCAGTACAACTACACCAACCATCCATTCCTTCAACAAGAAGTTAGGAATGAACGCTTCTGATTTGCCGGGATAAGCGGTGTAATCCGGCGGCGTAACCCAACCGCTGCCTTTTTTCACACGTGAATCGCCGACATAAACTACTTTCTCATCAGATTTATGACCATGTGCCATAAATATGCGCCTCCCTTCTTCTTATAGTGGACCGGAAATACCTTGTCTGCGGATCATGATAAAGTGTCCTACCAATAGAGCAAGAAGGACAGCCGGAAGGAAGAATACGTGAATCGCGAAGAAACGCGTCAACGTTTCGGCGCCTACGATCGTACCGCCTTGCAGCAATTCTTTAATGATAGGTCCAAGCCAAGGTACGGAGTTCGCAATCTCCAATGTAACTTTTGTAGCGAAGTAAGCTTTGTTATCCCATGGCAGCAGGTAACCTGTCAGACCAAGACCGAGCATAACAAAGAAAATGAGCATACCAACAACCCAGTTCATTTCACGCGGCGCTTTGTAAGAGCCGGTGAAGAACACGCGCATCGTATGCAAGAACATCATCACGATTACCAAGCTTGCGCCCCAGTGGTGCATACCGCGGACAATCTGTCCGAAGGCAACCTGCGTTTGCAGGTACTCAACACTGTTGTAAGCGTTTATGATATCCGGTACATAATACATCGTCAGGAACATCCCCGACAGAATCTGGATGACTGTGATAAAAAACGTCAAGCCGCCGAAACAGTACACAAACGCGGAGAAATGATGCGCCGGGTTTACGTGTTCCGGTACCTCGTGGTCTGCAACGTCTCTCCAAATCGGCGTGATATCGAGACGTTCATCAATCCAGTTGTAGACATTCTTCAACATCTGAATCTACGCCTCCTATTTAACTACGGTATTTGGCACGATGGCGCCGAGGTAAATCCAGCCGTTCTCGATTTTCGTCTCGTACTGGTCAAGCGGCTTCGGCGCTACTGCCAGGTTCTTACCGTCCGGTGTATAACGTGCACCGTGGCAAGGGCAGTGGTATTCATCAGGGAAATTTTTGTTGTTATTCCATCCAACAAGGCATCCCAAATGCTTACAGATCGGTGAAAGCGCTACAATTTCACCCTGATCGTTCTTACGAATCCACGCCGTCAAAGTAGCTGTACTGTTGTACCAGCCGTCCTGCTGTTTGAGCTCGAAATGGAATTCCTGTGGATCGTTGGTAATTTTGCTCTCTTCCGCGACCTTTACAAAAGATCCTTCTTCTTTATTTTGAAGAATCGGATCAACGGCAAAGCGAAGCATTGGCAAAACTACTCCAGCAGCCATATAAGCTGTGGCACCGCCCAACGTGTATGTAAGAAATTGTCTGCGGGACATCTCTTTCTGTCGGGGTGGATTGTGCGATTCTTCATGCTCGTCATTGTGGTTGCTGCTCATTCTGTGTTCAACCCCCTTTGTCAACCGTTCTTAAGTGTCATCAATGATTAAAATCACACGACTTACTAGGACATACTAATAATATCTTAGGCTCCCAAGACCGTCAAGAATTTGAACCCCAAATTTGGGTTCGCTTCCAATAGCCCTTTCATAAATTGTTGGTTTTTTGTCACATTTAGACTCAGCTTTCCTGCTGCCACATTTCACTGATTTGCCCGGTAACGATGGCTGACAAGGGGATGCCTTCGCTAGCTTCCAACCTGCGCCGGGACAGGACCAGCGTGCTTTCAGGCACGTCCTCTATAGAGAGCTCAACATCCGCTGTCATGATAACAACAAATTTAAACCCGCTGGATTTGACATTGTGACAAACTTCATTTAGAAGCTTTATATCTTCAGTATTTCCATATTGTACAGCAGGATATGTAACCAATCTTCCCTTAAACGGAATTTCAGCCAAATCCATAAAATCCCGCAGCCGTTCAAGCGCAGCTGTCGCCTCCCACGGCGTTTCCATACCCGATAATCCGGTAAACGGAATCAGGCAGGTATCAAAAAAAGGTGTAAGTTCCGGCCAAGTCTGCTCGTCCACTTCACTAAATTTCATGCAAGGTACATCCTTTCTACTCACTCATCATCATTTTGTTATCATTATACGAGTGCAAGGGCGGGTAAAGCAAAAAAAAGAAGAAATGCGATAAAGCATTTCTTCAATTCAAAGTCCTCAGTTCATCCGTCAGGTTTCGGAAAGCCACTTCGTCGCCGGAAGCCAGCGCTTCGTCAATTTCTTTATACAGCTCTTCACTCCGATGCTTGCGCAATGCTTCGTCCCACACCATTTCGGCCGCCAGACCTAACATAACCTCGTAAGTAACCTTCATCTTATCCATTAGGATGCACCTCCAAACTAAATTTGCGTATACCTTATATTCTTTCCCTTTAAATGCTTTACTTCCAAAACTTTTTGCGGCTGCTGCGAATGTAACCAAACAACCTAGAGAATCAAATCATTCGAATCGCTGATATGTAAGCCTGCTTCCGCGGCCTTCAAGCCAAGCGCCGTCATTTTGTACGTTGTTCCCATACTCTGGCTCTCTCCTATTCTGAGCATCCCCAAATGCATCAGCATGCGGATAATCCGCTGCTCCAAAATATTTTGTGGACTGTCATAATAGAAAGGACGGATTAGCCAGCCCAGCGATTCGTAAAGAGAGGCTGCGGTGACCCAATCTCTTGCGCATTGACTGATCCAGTATACAAGAGAATTGATATTGGGAATTGCGCCTTTATAAAGTCTTAACCAAAAGCGGAATATCTGTATCACGCTAACTTGATTTCCTTCTTCCATAAGCGCAGTTCCGCTTTCAGTCAGGATCAACCGGGCGTTGTTTTCCCTGATCCATTTTTTAGCGTAAGCATAATCGTACAGCAGTGCAAAGCGATCCGGATATTCAATGCAGGAGCGGCCATACCCGAACCTCCATGCTCCCTTGGCAATCAATGGCTCGGAAATATGCAGTGTACTCATGAGCTGCTGCTGATTTCGCCTATACATGAATCCTTCCTGATTCAACTCGATATCATGTCTGCCGACATATTTAAGAATCAGTTTGAGATCTTCTGCGGCGAGTCCCTGCTCATCCCGGTACACTTCCGGGTCATCACTTAATCGCTGCAGATTTTGATGAAGCCGTTCACGCAGCACGTCACGAAACCGCTCCTTCATATCCGAAGGCACTTGAAACAAATACTTGGTGGAATGGGTGAAGCCGTTAAACAACCAGCCGCTTCGGCGATAACGTGCGACCGCCTCACGCGGACTTTCCGTTTTGGCGGCGGCAGCTTTCTTGTTTGAAGAAGCTTGATCCTCTTTCTCCTCCAATTCCGCCGCATGACGTATCGCAGCCGTCAATTCTTCCAGGCTATAGCCTGTTCGAGTATCAAATGCCAGGTTGTTCAGAAACCGCAAATCGCTTGGTGACAAGCTGCTGACCTGCTCCTCGAAAAACTCTCTGCGTCCGAGCTTGGACAGAATACTCTGGATCAGATCATGCTTTGAATTCCGCTTAGCGTCACAATCATAGTGATTCGCTATATTGCTAAGCTGTCCAATATCGGCATATGTGAGCATATCCGCTAGATTCATCTTCCATCGCCTCGCCGTTTTACAACCATTATGGGAAGGTTTTGGACATTTGATACCTGATACACTTCGGTTTAACGAAATATTTTTTATTTTTTTTGTATATAGAAATGACTATGCTCTCTTATTAAATGATAGAATACTTACTGATTGCTGCTGAGATTTCGCTTATGATGTATTACATCTAAATAAAATGAAAAAACCACTTTATATGAAGGAAATGATTGAATCACTACAGGAGGACATGATCATGAGAACCCCAGAACATGAAATATAACTAGGTGCAAATCGAATCCGCGGACCTCCATTAAGAGCTTTTCAACAATGAAACAACACTCTTAATAAAAGCTTGGAGGTTATGTGAAATGATAAAAGAAACAGCGTTTATGGCCTTTGTTCAAGATATCGATCAACATTTTTCAGGATGGGACTTCTCGCGAATTACAGCATCAGGCCGCATGCAGTCCCATGCTCTCCCCTGGTCTTTAGGCAGCATGGTCATTCCGTTCATGCGAGATGCCGCTACGATGCTGGATATGGGAACAGGCGGAGGAGAGTTCCTATTCTCCCTTCATCCACTGCCGAAAACGGTTTATGCCACTGAAGGGTATAAACCAAACGTACCGATTGCAAGACAAAGACTTGAGCCGCTTGGCGTAAAGGTCGTCTATTTTGAAGAGGATTCCTCGCTGCCTTTGAAGGATCATTTTTTTGATCTGATCATCAATCAGCACGAGTCCTATTCCGCAGCGGAAATCAAAAGAATTCTTAACGAGCAGGGCGTGTTCATAACCCAGCAATCTGGGGGAACCGACTGTTATGGAATCAACGAATGGTTTGGCGTTCCGTTAAATGAAGAGTTCGCGCATTGGGATCTGGCAACCGCTGTCCAGGAACTGCAGGATCACCGTTTCAACGTCACCTTCAGCCGGGAAACCTTTTCACCGCAGCGGTTTTATGACATCGGTGCACTGGTCTATTACCTGCAAGCGATTCCCTGGCAGATTCCCGATTTCACAGTGGAACGGTACCTTGAGCCTTTATATCGGATTCATCAGGAAATCCGGACCAAAGGCTATTTCGAGGTGCAGCAGCATCGGTTTATTTTAATAGCGCAAGCGTAGATCTTCATCCTAATACCAAAAAAGAGCCTTCCCGCGTGGAAGGCTCTTACTTCATTAATGAATCTCCATGTTACGACTGTTTTGTCAACAGATGCTTGGTACAGTTAAACAGCAGGGGCGACCAGTCATCATCTTTTCTCTCAAGGACAGTGAGCGACAAATTGCCGATCCGCTCGCTTAGAACGCCGCGGCACACCAGCTTGTAGAGCTGCGCTAAAAAACCACCGTGGCTGACAACCAGAATATTAGCGTTTGGGTGTTTATGCCACATATCATCCAAAAAGACAAGCCCCCTGGATTGAAGCTCCAGATCCGTCTCCTGTCCCAAATCGAGCAGGTGCCAATCGGCACCGAATCGGGATTCACGTTCTTCCGCTGTCAAACCTTCCACCTGACCGTACTTGCGCTCGCGCAAACGGTCATCCGGCGGCATCAATGGAATGTTCAACATGGACGAGATGATCTTAGCGGTTTCTTCAGCACGGGAAAGTCCGCTACTAACGGCAAAGTCCCACCGATATGGCTCCTGCAGTAGTCGATCCCCAAGCAAACGGGCTTGACGACGACCTTCCTCATTCAGTGGAATGTCCGTTTGACCTTGGATTTTGCCTAACGCATTCCAATCCGTTAAACCATGACGAACCAAGCCGATTTGCATGCCGCATCTCCTCCATCCTAACCTCTTTTTTATCTTCTGACTCGATTTAATTTTTTCAGGAAAAACATGGCGAATCCAATGCCCAATAGGGATAGTATCATCCAATATTCTGGCTGGGTCGGGCTCATATCAACCACAAAAGGAT
Organism: Paenibacillus sp. p3-SID867; assembly: GCF_025142895.1. NCBI lineage: Bacteria > Bacillati > Bacillota > Bacilli > Caryophanales > Paenibacillaceae > Paenibacillus > Paenibacillus sp. p3-SID867. The sequence goes on along the minus strand of NZ_JAMBDM010000024.1, from coordinate 23,588 downwards.
CAATAATGCCGCTGTTGGTTTTCGGAATCTTGTATTCGTCCTGAGAGTTCAGGGTTTGGGCTGTGTCAGCCACCCCCGTTGGGATGATCCCTGTCGTTACCGCTTCCGGAACTGGCTCCGGCTGATTGCCGGTTGCTGCAAAATAAACGAAGCTGCATACAAACAGAGCCAAAAAACCGGCAATCATGAGTGTCAGCCGCTTGCGGAACACTCGGCTTACCGCCCGACTCTTAGACGTTTCCTCCACCAGCCATGGGAAATCACGATAGATGCGGTCCATCACGTTGCGGTTGATCTGTTCAGCGTCCATGTCGGGGATCTCATGTTCCAGAACATGAACCATGTTCTGGCTTTCCACCCACATTTCGTACTCCGCTGCACACGAGCTGCAGGTTTGAACATGTGCTATCAGCCGTTGTCGCCGCAGATCATTGTCCGGCAAATCCCAGACAGTTTCCATCAGCTCTTGGGCTTCATCGCAAGTCATCTGTTCTTCATCCCTCTCAGATCCTCAATTACCGGCTCATAAAAATAGGGTTCGAGCTGAATTTTGACACTGCCGCGAGCTCTGAATAACAATGACTTAACCGAACTGACGCTTTGACCTAAAATATCTGCGATTTCCTGATAATCCAGTTGATCATATTCCCGAAGAATCAGCGCCGATCTCTGTTTCTCCGGCAAATTATTAATCGCTTCCCTTACCATATGTACTCGTTCACTGCGCAGGATTGCCTGCTCCGGAGCAACCTCCAGCGGAGCCACAGGCACGACCCCGCTCTCCTCCAGCGGCAATATGCCGCTCCGATGCTTGCGCAGTTCGCTGAGAACGGTGTTACGGGCTATGGTATAGAGCCAGGTCGAGAAGGATGCATCCACTTCCCGGAATGAGTGCAAACTCCGGAATGCCTTATAAAATGTTTCCGAACATAAATCTTCAGCCATAAGCTCCATGTGCGAACTTTTTAACATATGATAGACAAATGCTAATATTTTTCTCTGATAACGCCGCATTAATTCGGAATAAAGTTCGGTATTGCCTTGCTTAATTTCTTGGATTAGTTGGGAATCCGTCATATGATTTTTCGTTCCTCCTTCACCATCCGGTGCCTCTTCCCTGTCCATTACATCTCCCTCCGGATGCAATGATCAAGGATTTGTGCAAAAGTACCGTCAAACCATATATAGTTACGCCACAAGATGTCTGACTATTCTATGTATTTGGCAATTTCCCCAAATCTTCTACACTAGCACTCTAGCATTATAGCACATATTGGAGAAAAGTTCAGGTTTGTGGCAGCAGCTTTGCCACGGATAGGAATAAAGACAAAAAAAATCCGCCTTCAACATTGAAGGCGGTTGCACACAGTGCAATATTTTGGATAGGAGTGGAGAGAAACCATACTGTACTTTTATTATATGTATACGTTTTCATTTTGTCAACACTGAAAACGCATTTATTTCCGGTTGTTTAAAAACAACCGGAAAATTACTGGTACACCGAGTGTCCTTGCGACAGCAGAAGCTCTTTGGCCCGCTCCTGTTCGATTTCATTGCGGAAGGAAAGCCTCATCACGCCAGGCACATCTTCCCGACTCTCGATAATCTGCATGTTGCTGAGGTTGATGCTGTTCGTCCCCAAATCCGTCGCTATGCGGCCAATGATACCCGGATGGTCAGGCACGTCCAGATACAAATCATATTGGGGAACGATCATTCCCTTCCTTCGCTCCGGCAGCACACTGCGGAATTCCCCCGCTCTGCGGAAAGCCGCTTCAATAGCAGCCCCGTCCTTCGACTCCAGCATGTCCATAAATCTCTGGATTCCTTCGTTCCAGTCTCGTAACAGCGGCAGCATGACATTGCGATTATTTAATAGAATGTCCCGCCAAACGACTGGGTCGCTGGATGCGATACGGGTAATATCCCGGAAGCCCCCTGCAGCCAGCGTACGGTACAACGGATTATCGTCATTGTAGGAGCTGATCTGGTTCACCAAGGCTACTGCGATCACATGAGGCAGATGACTGATAGCTCCAACAATCTCATCGTGCAGCCTAGGCTCCACCTTTACGATGTGAGCACGCGTATACGACAGAAGCTCCACAAGGACGTCCAGCTTCTCCTGAGGGACATCATCCGGCGGAGTAAGCACATAATATGCATTCTCGAATAAAACGGTGGATGCAGCGCCGACACCGGATCTTTCCGAGCCGGCCATCGGATGTCCACCGATAAAATAGGCATCCTTAAGCGCAAGTTGGGATGCGCATTCGGCAATACTCGCTTTGGTACTGCCCACATCCGTAATAATGCATCCGGGTTTAAGCCGCAATTCACTCAGACGTTTTATGTACATCTCGAGACTTCCTACCGGAACGCACAAAAATATGACGTCCGCGACCTGGGCAGCTTCTTCCACCGAAAGCGTAACCTTATCGACAACTCCCTTGGCGATTACCTGGTCGGCATATTCCTGCGTGTGGGCATAACCGGTAACGGTTATGCCTGGTTTTCCTTTGAAGTTTAATGCTAACGAACCGCCGATCAAGCCGACGCCGAAAATAGAAATTTGCATAGTCATATTCTCTCTCTCACTCGTTTCAAGCTGCGATTATGGTTATTTATTAGATCAAGCTGGAGCATTCACTTCTTGGAGCACTTGTTCCAATGCGCCGATGAAAGCCTTGTTTTGTTCTTCAGAGCCAACGGTTACGCGAATGTAGTTCGGGTAAACCTCAAAACCTGGACGTACGATGATGCCTTTGCTCAGCAGGGATTTGAAGACTTCAGTGCCCGGTCTCTTCACATCTACCATGATGAAGTTCCCGTTCGCAGGAAAATAGGATAATCCAAGACGATCAAACTCCCGCTGCACATAAGTGATTCCCTCAGCATTCAATTGACGGCATTTAGCTACGAACTCCTGATCTTTCAAGGCGGCCTTCGCGGCCACTTGGGCCAGGCGTCCTGTATTAAACGGCTCACGCACTCGGTTAATCAAGGAGATAACCTCAGGTTGCCCGATGCCGTACCCGATGCGAAGGGCAGCCAGACCGTATATTTTGGAGAAGGTACGCAGGATGACCAGATTCGGATAACGCTCCATTAACTTGATGCTGGCCGGATACGAAGCGTTCGTTACGTATTCATAATAAGCTTCATCAAGCACAACCATCACGTGAGCAGGGATTTCATCCAGGAAAGATACCAACTCGCTCTCGGAAACGATGGTTCCGGTCGGATTATTCGGATTGCACACCCAAATGATTTTGGTTTTGTCCGTAACGGTTTTTGCCATGCCCGGCAGATCATGTTTCCCGTTAACCAGAGGCACCTCAATGCTTCTCGCACCTTCAATATCCGCATTCGTTTTATACACCGAGAAGGTCTGATCGGCCATAATGGTTTCGTCTCCCGGCTCCAGGAACGCACGAATAATGAGGGCGATGATTTCATCGGATCCGCATCCGAAAATAATCTGATTGCGTTCAATACCAAGCTGATCAGCAAGCTCCGCCGTTAAATCGGCTGAACTTCCATCCGGATACAGGCTGAGCGTTGCCAGCTCAGCGGTAATGGCTTCGGTTGCGCGCGGTGAGCAGCCGTACGGATTCTCGTTGGAGGCCAGCTTAATGACCACATCCAGGCCTAGTTCTTTTTTGACTTCTTCGATGGGCTTCCCGGGTTGATATACAGGAAGATTAACAATTTGCGCTTTCGGTTTCATTCGATATTCGCCTCACCTTTCATAACTGCTTAAACACAACACTATCCCTTTAATTGTGCCACAAACTCTCTGATTTGCAAAAGTCCCTGCTGTCTTGTCTCTTCTTTCTCAAGGAGGGGAATAGTAGACTCGATCTGACGTACTATGGCACTGCCAACAACGACGCCGTCGCAGATTTTAGAGAATCTGGTAACCTGTTCGCCGGACGAAATGCCAAAACCAATCGCGATAGGCACATTGCTGTACTGCTTCACCGTTTCAAGGAATGACTCCACTCCCGAATAAAAATCGTTGCGCTCGCCTGTCACGCCAAGTGAGGATACGCAATACACAAAGCCGGTCGCTTCCGAAGCGATGCTCGCAATCCGCTCATGGGAGGTAGGTGCCACCAGCGGAATCAGGTGAACGCCCGCGTCATGAGCCCGTTTCCGAACCTCTTCGGATTCCTCCACCGGCAGATCCGGAATAATCAGCCCGCTGATATCATGCCTTACCACTTCTTCGAAGAACACATCCAGTCCGGTCTGCAGGACCGGATTGTAATAGGTGAACAGAATGAACGGCAGCTTGCTGCCTCGTTCTCTCGCCAGGCGCGCGGTCTCCATGCAAGTGCGGATGTTCACCTTGCTCTTCAGGGCACGCTCGGAAGCACGCTGGATGACCGGGCCATCGGCGAGGGGATCAGAATAAGGAACGCCGAGTTCGATAATGTCGGCTCCCGCCATTTCAAGCTCATGTATGATATCCAGCGTCGCTTTCACATCCGGATCCCCAACGGTCAGATAAGGAATCAGGGCCGTCTTGTTTTGTTGATTCAACGACGCAAAGGTCTGGTCAATTCGGTTCATTCAGATTTCCCTCCCGTGTAAGCCATGATGGACTCCACGTCCTTGTCGCCGCGACCGGACAAATTAATGACGACAATATCGTCTTCATTCCACGCGGACGCCATTTTTACGGCTTGCGCCACGGCATGTGCCGATTCCAGCGCGGGTATGATGCCTTCCGTTCGGCATAGAAGCTGCAAGGCATCCAATGCCTCTTGGTCGGTTATAGGCACATACTGCACACGCTCAATATCTTTTAAGTAGGAATGCTCTGGCCCAACGCCGGGGTAATCCAGACCGGCAGAAATGGAATGCGCCTCCTGAACCTGTCCATACTCATCCTGAAGCAAATAACTCATCGATCCCTGGAATACGCCTTGGGTCCCCTTGGACATGGTGGCCGCATGAAAATCGGTATCGATCCCTTTCCCGGCCGCTTCGACACCGATTAGACCGACTTCCTTATCTTCCAGGAACGGGTAGAACATGCCGATCGCGTTGCTTCCTCCCCCGATCGGTGCAAGAATCGCGTTTGGAAGTCTTCCTTCCGTCTCCAGAATCTGCTTGCGGGTCTCGTCACCGATAATCCGCTGGAAGTTCCGGACCATCATCGGATAAGGATGCGGACCTACTGCGGAGCCAAGCACATAGAAGGTATCCTCAACGTTGCTGACCCAGTAGCGAAGCGCCTCGTTGCCGGCATCCTTCAGCGTTCTGCTTCCCGAGGTCACCGGAATCACTTCGGCTCCGAGCATTTTCATGCGGAATACATTCAACTGCTGCCGCTTGGTATCCTCTTCGCCCATGAACACCTTGCATTCGAGACCGAGCAGAGCGGCTACGGTTGCAGTGGCAACCCCATGCTGCCCGGCGCCCGTTTCGGCAATGACCTTGCCTTTGCCCATACGCTTGGCTAGCACACCTTGAGCAATGGCGTTGTTGATTTTGTGGGCGCCTGTGTGGTTCAAATCCTCCCGCTTCAGATAAATTTTAGCCTTGCCGAGATGTTTGCTGAGTCGTTCAGCATAATATAAAGGCGTTTCCCGTCCGGAATACTGTTTAAGCAAATAAGCAATCTCCTCTTTGAAGGCAGGATCCTCCGAAAAGCGAATATACTCTTGTTCAAGCTCTATTAAAGCGTTCATGAGCGTTTCCGGTACAAACCGGCCACCAAACACTCCAAAACGTCCATTACGGTCAGGAAGTTGCGTCATTTCCCCTTCACCCTTTCTATGAATGCCATCACTTTGTTTATGTCCTTCACGCCAGGCTCGCTCTCAACGCCGCTGGATACATCCACGCCGTAGGGAGCGTATTGGCCTATTAAATGCGATACATTATCCGAATCCAATCCGCCGGCTACAAACAAGGGGATCCCTTGCCGTTTCGCCCATTCCTGGTAAGGCGGGATGAGATCCCAGGCAAATGTCTTGCCAGAACCTCCGCCATACACCGGATCATACGTATCGATCAGCAATCCGTCGATGCAGCCCGCATACGGATCCAGTGTTGACAGACGTTCTGATTCCGGGCGGTCACTCTCGATCGATATCGCCTTAAAAACGGAAACCGGGAAGCGCTCCTTCACTTCCCGGCAAAATTGCGGCGATTCCTGACCATGCAGCTGCACGACGTCGAGCGCTGCTTCTCGTAGAAGCTCTACCAGCTCATTCAAATCAGGGTTAACCAAGACGCCGACAGCGGCGGGAATCTTGTTATGATCCCATTCCCGCAATACCTGCATAAGCTGTGCAGCCTGCTGCGGAGATACCTTCCGCCGGCTCTTGGCAAATACGAATCCGATATAATCCACAGGTAAGTTTATCATAGATTTTAGCACTTCAACGCTTTGAAGTCCACATATTTTTAGCGCTATACTCATCACTCAACATCCCCTTTATTCGACGTCTGCAGCGATCGGCAAGGGTCCCATCAGATCGTTTACCGCGCGGAACACGTCCTGCTGGCGCATGAAATGTTCTCCAACCAGAACGCCGTGTGCTCCCACATAATGCAAGTAGGAAATGTCGGCCGGGCTCGATATACCGCTTTCGCTGATCAAGGTAATTCCCTGTGGTACTTGTGCCGCGATATCGGCTGTTGTCTGCAGCGATGTTTCAAAGGTCCGCAGATTGCGGTTGTTTATTCCGATCAGCTGAGCTGTTCCCAGCCCAAGAACCGATTCCAGCTCTTCCCCATCATGGACCTCAATCAGGCAATCCAAGCCAATCGAGCCGGCGATGTCTATAAACTCCGCGATCCGCTCAGGCTCCAGTATGCTCGCTATTAAGAGAACCGCGTCTGCACCTAACAGTCGCGCCTCGTAAATCTGAGTCTCGTCGATAATGAAATCCTTGCGAAGCAAAGGAATGTTGACAGCCGCCCTTACCGCTTTCAAATACTCTCCACTACCCTGAAAATAGTCCTTGTCGGTCAGCACGGAAAGACAATCGGCGTCGGCTGCTTCATAAGCTTTGGCGATCATAACCGGATCAAAGTCCGGACGAATTAACCCCTTGGACGGCGAAGCCTTCTTCACCTCGGCAATTAACCCCATGCTGCGTTTACGCCCCATGGACAACGCCTTCTCAAAGCCGAGAGTCGGCGGTAAATCCGCTATTTGCCTCTCTGCCTCCGAGATGCTGAATGTATCTCGCAGCTGAGCAACTTCTCTGCGTTTCGTTTCTACTATTCGATCAAGATACATAACTCATTTCCCCCGTTCTTGAGATCAGCTGCTCCAGCTTGGACTGAGCCAGCCCTGAATCGATAGCTCCCGCTGCGCGCTGCACACCTTCGGCCAAACTATCCGCAAGTCCGGACACATAGATGCAGGCACCGGCATTGGCAAGCACGATATCCCGATAAGCACTGCGCTCACCGCGCAGCACGGATCCGATGATAGCCGCGTTCTCTTTTGCATCGCCGCCCAGAATATCGCTCATCGGATGAACCGACAGTCCCAGGTCATGCGGATGAATATCAAACGTTCGGACTTCTCCGCCACGAAGCTCGGATACTCGCGTAGGTGCAGAGATGCTGATTTCATCCAAGCCGTCATGGCTGGTTACCACCATGGCCCGCTTTAAACCAAGCTCTTTAAGCACCTGTGCGATGGTTTCCGTTTTGTTCATATCGTATATCCCAAGCATCTGCCGATCTGCGCCGGCCGGATTTGTCAAAGGCCCCAGCATGTTAAATACGGTTCGAACCCCAAGCTCTTTGCGAGGAGCTGCGGCATATTTCATCGAAGGGTGATAGATCTGGGCAAACAGGAAACAAATTCCGATATCATTCAGACAGGCTGTCGCTTGCTCTGCCGTCAAGTGGATATTCACGCCCAGCGCCTCGAGCACATCGGCGCTTCCCGCCCTTCCCGATGCCGAGCGGTTGCCGTGTTTGGCCACTCTGACCGAAACCGAGGAGGAGATAATGGCGGATACGGTTGAAATGTTAAACTTATGAATCCCGGATCCTCCGGTGCCGCATGTATCCAGCAGCTGGTTTCGCTCGGTAACGACGCGCCCGCCCGCACCACGCATCGCCTCGGCGAAGCCGGTGATCTCTTCGACCGTCTCCCCCTTCATTCTCAAGGCCGTAAGCAGCGCCCCGATTTGGGAATGAGTTGCCTGGCCTTCCATAATGGACTGCATGACCCCGCGCGCTTCCTCCCGGCTCAGATCTTGACCTTGAATCAGCTTCGTAAGGCTGGATTGCATCGTTTCCATGACGTTCATTACGTTCTCCTCCTTCGGTTTAAGGTGTGTATTGGTACAGGTAATCCTGATTAATTAAATCGTCAGCCCCCATGCTGGACGGAAACATCGCTTCCGCGACGCGGATCGCCTTCAGCATCCCTTTGGCTTTGTTGATGGTTTCTTCATATTCCTTCTCCGGTACCGAGTCCCATACGATGCCGGCCCCCGCCTGGACATAAGCTTTACCCTGACGAAAAATGATCGTACGGATCGTAATGCAGGAATCCATATTGCCGCCGAAGCCGAGATAACCGATGGCGCCCGCATACGCGCCTCTTGCTTCCCGTTCCAGCTCCGCAATAATCCCCATGGCCCTTAGCTTCGGAGCACCGGATACCGTTCCTGCCGGCAAGCAGGACAGAAAAGCATCGAAGAAATCCTTATCCTCTCTCAGCTGACCGGAAACGCTGGATACCATATGCATCACGTGGGAATACTTTTCAATCTCCATGAACGTGTCGCACTTCACTGTGCCGAACTCTGACACGCGGCCCAGATCATTGCGGCCCAGATCCACCAGCATCAAATGCTCGGCTCGTTCCTTCTCGTCCTGCAGCAGATCATCGGCCAGCGCCTGGTCTTCGGCCTCATCGCTGCCTCTAGGTCTGGTACCTGCAATCGGCCTTGTTTCCAATCTTCGTCCATCCACCTTCACCAGGGCTTCCGGGGAGGTTCCAACGATAATGTCGTCGTCCATCTTGAGGTAATACATATACGGTGAAGGATTTAGCGTTCTCAGCACCCGGTATACGTGAAGCGGCGATACTTCGGTCTCAATATGGAAGCGTTGGGACAATACCACCTGAAAAATATCGCCAGCACGAATGTATTCCTTCGCTTGCTCCACATTGGAGAGGTACTTCTCTTTTGTCATATTGGATTTAATGTCGCCCATATCAACATCCGCCGGAATGCCTTTGGAGTTCACGTTCTCCCGCGGTCCCTGTTCTTGCAGCTGCTCGGCTGCGGCTTCCAAGGTACGGCATACATCCCGATAGCTTTGCCGGATGATTTCGTCCGAATCCCCCGGCTTCACATGTACGTTGCCAACCAGCATGATCTGCTGCTTCACATGGTCGAAGACAATGACTTGATCGCAAAACATGAACCGGATATCATCCATTCCGAGATCGTCCATCGCATGTGCCGGAAGCTTCTCATAATATTGGAGCAGGTCATATCCGAAAAATCCGATAGCCCCTCCGGTAAAAGGAGGCATCTCCTTCAGCTGCGGGCTGCGGTACGTTCGCAGCAGCGCCTTTAACTCCTCGACAGGCTTTCCTTTCAGCAGGGAACGCTCTCCGTTCCTTTCAATTTCGATCTTTCCTTTTTTACCCGTAATCATTAAGAAGGGGTCTGTTCCAATAAACGAATACCGTGCCCACTGTACTCCGCCCTCAACGCTTTCAAGTAAAAATGCCCGCTTCCGTTCCGCATATCGTTGAAAAATGCGAATCGGGGTTTCCATGTCGGCTAACAGTCTGATCGCTACCGGAATCAGGTTATATTCACCTGCCATAGCCACCACTTGCTCCATTGATGGATTCGCCATGTCAATCCCTCCTTAATTGATGGTATACAACAAAAAAACCTCTACCGAAGTAGAGGTTAACATTCAGAATAAGTCTATGAAAAAAGAGCGCGGTCAAGGAATTCAGAGCCCATTCAACGACGAACTACAGCGGCTATTGTTCCATTGACGGATACAAGAAATAGGCTTGTAACCAGCCGTGAACATGCTGTACTATTCATCATGAAATCAAGTTCATCCTTAATCCCGATTATGTTATTGCCTAAAATGCCTCAGCTCTTCTCAACTCAACTCATCTGTAAAACCTAACTCTACTCAGCTATTCTGATATCACTATACAGGATGAAGCCCTGTTGCTGCAACCCTAAATTTCTACATCAGGCGTTGGAGCCAGATAAATCCGGGCGCAGCCGCTTGGCTTCATTCAAATACACATGCTTAATCTCGCTCTGGCTTTTATCCGTATTGACCTGAACCATAAACCGGATGCATCGCGGCAGACTGCCTTGGACCGGTATTTCAACCGAACACATCAAAGGGACCAGATCCCAGCCTTCCAGCTGGCGTATCGCTTTGGCCGGAAACGTCGCGTCCAGATCCTGTGTCATCGTAATCCATATATTGCTAATATACTCCGGCTGAAGCTCGTTGCGTCTCACCATCTCTTCAAGCAGCCGCAGCGTTTCCTGTACAATCTCCTGCTCATCGTTGCGGGTGACGGTTGTCGCCCCCCGGATTCCCCGATTCATCATGAACTATCCCTCTCCCTTCAACTGTTCAACCACGGATCGAACAGCTTCTACCGGTACATCCTTAACGATGCTGACGGAGCCGATGGATTCCGGTACGATAAATACCATATTTCCCTCGGCAAACTTTTTATCATGCTGCATAGCTTCCATAATTCGCTCAACCGAGACGTCACCCGGCAAGGTTACCGGCAGATTGACCGCCTTGAGCATGCTCACTGTCTCATTGTGCAGATCCGCAGGTCTGCCAAGCTTTTCGGCAAGGCGGGCCGAGCCCGCCATGCCGATGGCAATCGCCTCGCCGTGCAAGAAGCGTCCGTAGCCGCCAACGGCTTCAATGGCATGACCGATGGTATGTCCGAGATTAAGGATGGCACGCAAACCGCCTTCCCGCTCATCCTGGGATACGACGTTCGCCTTGATCGCGCAGCCGCGCTCCAGGCCATATATCAACGTCTCAGGATCCAGGCTCAGCAGCTTTTGACCATTCTCCCGGCACCAATAGGCAAAATCACGGTCCAGGATCAAACCATGCTTCACCATTTCCGCAAGACCAGAAGACACCTCGCGCGGAGGCAATGACATCAGCGTGTTCACATCGTAAACCACCATAACGGGTTGATGGAACGCGCCGATCATATTTTTGGCTAACGGATGGTTGACCGCCACTTTGCCGCCAACGCTGCTGTCATGGGCCAGGATGGTGGTCGGAATCTGAACAAACGTCACGCCGCGCATATACGTTGCCGCGACGAATCCGGCCAAATCACCAACAACGCCTCCACCCAGCGCAAATACTGACGAGCTGCGATCCAGCTTGCCGTTGATTGCTGTCGTCATTACCTCTTCATAGACCTGAAGCGATTTGGAGGATTCACCGGAAGGGACAATATGGGAAATAACCGTGTATCCTTCCGATTTTAACTGCTCCTCCACTTGAGACAAATAATGAGGCGCTACTTTATCATCCGTTACAATCAAATGAGGGCTCTTACGTGTAATTCCATGCTTCGCGCTCAGCTCACCGATGGTATCCAAAATGCCAGCTCCGATATAAATCGGATAGGAACGCTCTCCCAGCTCTACCTGAAGTGTTCTCATATTAGTAGTTCTCCAGCTGCTTCAGGTAATTCTGGTAATTCGCATGAATTTCTTCCATCGAATCACCGCCAAACTTCTCAAGAAAAGCCTTCGCTACTTCCCATGTCACAACATGCTCCATGACAACGCTGGCGGCCGGAACCGCACAGGCATCCGAGCGTTCAACCTGAGCCGTGAAAGCTTCCTTTGTATCGATATCCACGCTTTGAAGCGGCTTGTACAGCGTCGGAATCGGCTTCATGACGCCGCGAACGACGATCGGCATGCCGTTGGTCATCCCGCCTTCAAATCCGCCCAGGCGATTGGTTGCACGGTGGTATCCGCGATCTTCGCTGTACATAATCTCGTCATGCACCTGGGAACCGGGCAATTGGCCTGCTTCAAATCCGATTCCGACCTCAACGCCCTTAAAGGCATTAATCGACATCACGCCCTGTGCGATGCGGCCATCCAGCTTGCGGTCATATTGGACATGGCTGCCCAATCCGACCGGCACGCCTTCGATGATGCATTCCACGATGCCGCCGATGGAGTCGCCTTCTTTTTTGATCTGGTCTATGTAGGCTTCCATTTTCTTCTCTGTCTCTTCGTCCACCACGCGAACCGAGGAGGCTTCCGTACGCTCGATCAGCTCATCGATCGAAAGATTGTGCGGGGGAGCTTCGATCTCGCCAATCCGGATGACCTGGCCTGCCACTTTAACGCCGAATTGTGCCAGGAATTGTCTCGCGATAGCACCGACCGCTACGCGAACTGTGGTTTCACGGGCACTGGAGCGTTCCAGCACGTTACGTAGATCCTTCAAATTGTATTTCAAACCGCCGTTTAAGTCGGCATGTCCCGGTCTTGGACGATGTACCCGTCTTTTCACCTCGTCGTTGCCCTCAATCGGCTCCACGTTCATAATGTTCTGCCAATGCTTCCAGTCATTATTCTGCACGACCAACGCAATGGGCGCACCGGTTGTATAGCCGTGACGCACACCCCCAAGGATTTGCGCGGTATCCTTCTCGATCTGCATGCGGCGTCCCCGGCCATATCCCTTCTGTCTCCGATGAAGCTGGAAGTTCAATGCTTCGAAATCAAGCTCCAAATTACTTGGAAGTCCTTCGATTATGGTTGTCAGCTGAGGACCGTGCGTTTCCCCGGCAGTTAAAAAGCGTAAGCTCATGATGCTTTTCCCCCTTTAAACTTTTAAGCGTTAAATCGCTAAACTCCGTAAATATCTTCTGCTCATTATAGTATAGGTCTAACGCTTTGACAAGAATGCCGCAAGACAAGCAAAAGCGCCTCTCATCCTCCGGATTGAAAAGCGCTTATGCGTTATGATTAGCTGTCTCTATTGAATTTTACGGTAGAAAAAGGTCTCGTTGCTCTCCAGGCCATATTGTCCCGGATTAAAGATCTGTTCCGTGCTGCCCACAAACAAGAATCCGCCTGGCTTCAGGCTTGAGGCAAACTTCTGGTACAGCTTGTGCTTGGCGCCTTCCGTGAAATAAATCATCACGTTTCGGCAAACAATCAGATCATATCCCGTCTCAAAGCGGTCCGTCAGCAGATTCTGCTTATGAAAGGTTACTTCCTTCTTCAAATGCTCACTGAAGCGGTACACCGAACCTTCTTCCTTAAAATAGCGGGCGGCTACATCCGGAGGCACATCCTTCAATGACCTCTCGACATATAGGCCCTCCTTCGCTTTATGTAATGCGCCGTCATCAATATCTGTCGCCGCGATGCGCGCACGGCTCAGCATCTTCTGTTCGGACAGTATCATAGCAAGCGTGTAAGGCTCCTCACCCGTGGAGCACGCGGCGCTCCATATTTTCAATACCCCGGGATTCTGCTGGGATATCTCAGGCAATATTTTGTCACGGAGAACTTCCCACCGGTTAGGGTTGCGCCAAAACTCCGAGACGTTAATTGTCATCCGGTCTAAAAACTCATGAAATAATGGCTTGTCTTTCATCATCGCGTCGTAGAAAGCCGAAAAGGTTTCAAACCCCTTCTTCAAACGCAGCGTTGTCAGCCTTCGCTTCATCTGCGCCTCTTTATAATCTGCGAGATTGATCCCCGTGCTTCGTTCGATGCTGCGAACAAAGCCGATATAATCCGGATCATCCAGCACAGGTTCATGTTCCGTCATCGTATCATCCTGTTTAATCAGATTATGCCGCTGCCTTAGCTTACAGCCAAGGGGACAGCGTCTTGTTATATTCAACCAATTCCTTCGCTTCAAAGAAATTGGCAATTTCGCGTTGCGCGCTCTCCGGTGAATCCGATCCATGAATCAGATTGTGCGGCGTATGAGCGGAAAAATCCCCCCGAATTGTCCCGGGCAGCGCATCCTTCACATTCGTTTTGCCAATCACTTGGCGGGACAAAGCAATGATGTCGTCCCCTTCCCAAACCATCGCAAACACCGGTCCGGATGTTATAAACCTAACCAGGTTTTCAAAAAAATCTTTGCCTTCATGCTCCGCATAATGGCGCTTGGCCTGCTCGTCTGAAATCTGCAGGAACTTGCCTGCAACCAGCTTGAATCCTTTATCCTCCAAACGGCCGACGATTCGGCCGATCAGCCCACGCTGTACACCATCCGGTTTAATCATTAAAAAAGTACGTTCCATTGGCCTCATCACGCTTCCCCTCATTCTAGGATATTGAACAATTATTCCATGCTCAGGTGATGTTACATGTTTGTACCCGTATTTTAACAGAAAGCAACCTCATGGTTAAGGCTAATATGACCGCTTTGTAATAAAATTTGCGATATCTCTAAGCTGTTTTTTGGTCTTGATGTCAGGCAAAGTATCCAATGCGGCCAATGCTTTACGGATATACCGATCAGCGAGCGCCTCAGATCTCGGTATACCATCGCTTGAGGTTACAAGCTTCACGGCGTCCGTCACATCACACTGGCCATTCAGCGCATGAATCCGATCCAGCTCCTGCAGCAGCGGCTCCCTTCGTTTGCTATCTTCGAGAGCGAATATAACGGGAAGCGTAATATTCCCCTGCCTCATATCGCTCCCCGGCGGTTTGCCAATCTGCTTCTCCGTCCCGCACAGATCCAGGAGATCGTCCTGAATCTGAAAGGCCATGCCGACGTTATATCCGAATCGATACAGGCTGTTTGCGACCTTGCGGTCCGCATCCGCAGCCAGTGCTCCGAGCTGGCAGCTGACGGCAATCAAGAGCGACGTTTTGCGGCGTATACGCAGAAGGTACCTTCTGACGTCCTGATCGGTATTAAAGAAATCACGAATCTGCTCCATTTCCCCGATGGACATCTCGACCATCGCCTTGGCGAGAATTTGATGAATCTCCGGCTGCTTCAGGTGGGTCGTCAACTCCAGCGCCTTGCCGTATATATAGTCGCCGGTATACATGGCAACCCGGTTGTCCCACTTCGCCTTTACCGTTGGCTTACCTCGCCGCGTGTCCGCATCATCGATCACGTCGTCATGAACGAGCGATGCGCTGTGAATCATCTCGAGCGGCACGGCCACATGCTTTAGCTTGTCAATGTCATAGTCGCCGAACTTACCGCCCATCAGCACAAAAACAGGACGGAGTCGCTTGCCTCCTGCTCTAAGCAGATGCAAGGAAGTCTCGGTCAGATCGGGGCTGTCGCCTTCGACGCTGAGATAGAGTTCCTTCTCGATAACGTCCATATCTTTTTTTAATGTTCCGAATATGTCAAATCGTTTCATCTTTTCACCCGTATGCTTAGATTCTCATTCCATAACTCCGGCACTACCTTGCGATCTTAGCAGGCCAAGCTCATCTACGAACTTGAAATATAAGCGTAATCCTTCCTGTTGTCGTTCGTCAAAATCGTAGCACAGGTTCGTTAAGTCGTCATAACAACAGCCGCTAACTCCTTGGATGCGGCCCGGCCTGCTATTCTCCCCATCTCGTATACAATCGATGATCAATGCGCAAGCTGTCCAATACCTTGCCGACCAGAAAATTCACGATATCATCAATGGTCTTCGGTCCGTAATAGAACGCAGGCATCGCGGGAATGATTTTGACACCAAGCTTGGCCAGCGCCAGCATGTTCTCCAGGTGAATCGCATGCAGAGGCGTCTCTCTCGGGACAAGCACCAGAGGACGGCCTTCTTTCATCATCACATCCGCGGCGCGTCCCATCAGATTGTCGGAAGAGCCGTGCGCGACCGAGGATAATGTCCCCATAGAGCATGGCATGATGATCATGCCTTCGACAAGGTAAGATCCACTGGCTATCGTTGCTCCAATGTCGGAGATCGGATGGTAGATGACACGTCCCTCGTACCCGCCGAATTTCTCGGCCAGCACTTCTTCGCGGTTGCCTGTCTGAAAGCCCATTTCCTCCTTCAGAACGCGCCAGCCCGCATTGGAAACGATCAATTGCACATCATAGCCCAGCGAGAGCAGGCTCTCCGTAAGGCGAACTCCGTATATGCTGCCGCTGGCTCCCGTTATCCCGACAACCCAGCTTTTTCTGCGCAAGGATTTCATCAGATATACCGCACCACCAAATCAATCAGAGTGAATACAAACAGAATGATGCTCAGTGTACTGTTCATCGTAAAAAAGGCGGTTTGCAGACGGCTCATATCGTTTGGCGACAAGATGTAATGCTGATAGAATAAAATCCCGCAGGCGATGACCATGCCGATCAGATACCACCAGCCAACCGGTGTGACAAAGAAAAGAATGATAAAGCCAATAGCCGTTACTACGTGAAAACCGCGCGCGAACCACAACGCTTTATGCAAACCGAACCGGGAAGGAATCGAGTACAGCTTTTCTTTTGCATCAAACTTCTCATCCTGGCAAGCGTAAACAATATCAAATCCCGCCGTCCAGAACGCAAGCGCGATATAGAATACAATGGCCTTCCAGTCGATTTGACCGGTTACCGCAACCCATCCGCCAAGCGGAGCCAACGCTGTTGTAAGCCCGAGCACCAGATGGCAAAGCCAAGTAAACCGTTTGGTATATGAATAAATGATAAGCATAAAAATAGCGATAGGCAGCAAACGGAATGCAAACGGATCCAGCATGTAAGTAGCCCAGAAAAACACCGCGAAAGACAGAATAATGAATAAGATAACTTCCAGCGGTTTTAGCAGGCCTGCCGGAATGGCGCGATTTGCGGTGCGGGGGTTCTTGGCGTCGATATGCTGGTCCGTGAGCCGATTCAATCCGAACGCAGCGCTGCGTGCACCGAACATGGCAAGAAAAATCCACCCGATATCTCCCCATGATGGTAATTGGTCAAACACGACGGCCGATCCAAGAATCGCCCCCATAAAAGCGAAAGGCAGAGCAAACAGTGTATGCTCCACTTTAATCATTTCAAGATAAGTTCCTATTTTCTTAAACATCCAGATTCTCCTTGATCCCAATATGTAAGGCTGCTATGCCACCAGTCAAGGGATAGGCCTGAACCTGTTGAAGTCCGGTCTGACGGAAAGCTTCGGCAAGCTCCTCTCGTCCTGGGAACAATGCCAGCGATTCCGGCAGCCACTTATACTGCTCGTAACGCTTGGCTACCAGTTTCCCCATCCGAGGCAGCACTTGTTGAAAGTAGAAATAATAAATGCCTTTGAACGGCTGCCAAGTCGGCTTGGACAGTTCCAAACATACAACCATCCCGCCAGGCTTAACCACGCGTTTCATTTCATGCAGAACCTGCATGTAATCCGGTACATTGCGAAGACCGAAACCGATCGTCGCGTAGTCGAACTGATTGTCTTCGAACGGCAGGCTCATGGCATTTCCCTGAACCAGCACTACCTGTTGGTCCAGCCCATGTTTGGTAACCTTTCCTCGGCCGACATTCAGCATCCCCTCACTGAAATCGAGTCCAACTATGTGTCCGGATTCACTTGCCTGTGCCATACTAATCGTCCAGTCGCAAGTACCGCAGCATAGATCGATGGCCGTATCGCCATGGCGCATGTTCATCTTCTTCATCGTAAACTTGCGCCAAGCTTTATGTCTTCGAAAGCTGAGAATATCATTCATCATATCATATTTTCCCGAAATGCTTTCAAAGACGGAATGGACGTATTGCTCTTTTGGATTTTTGCCGTCATGCTTACTCATGCCTAACTTGGTTGTTTGGTTATCCACAGCATCCCCCTACCCTTCACTTACGACGGACCGGTACGTGCTTAGCCGTTTCAGGAACGGGTCCAGCATACCGGCGTACGGGCTCTCTCCTACACGGTTTGCCAGCAGCAGCTGTACGGCATTTACGGACTCGCGCAGCTTGTCCAGCAGCTTCTCCGAAACCTTGTGCTTCAGGATCAGCTTCCTCCAGTCCTTCATATCCGTTTTCTTGCCAACCAGCATCTTCCGTTCCTCGTCGCTCCCTGACTCGATCAGATGCCAGTACACGTAACCACATCTGCCGACTTCAGGCGTCGCACAGCGTTCCATCTCCTGCACAAGCGTCTCACATTCCGTAATTTCCTTGAGCAGCTTTTCCCATGTTTCTTGTACGGACACCTCAAGCAGCGGAGTAAAAGAAAGAAACAGCTGCATATTCAGCTGTACCGTTAGCCGTAGATATTCTTCAGAAGGCAGCAGCGTTTTTTTCATTTTGCCGTATAATCTCATCTTCATCACGTTAACATCGCTGACAGCCTTGCTAAGAAGCGAGATGACAGCAATTTCGCCCTTTAAGGCAAGGAGTTGATAAAAACGGCTACTGAAATAATCCCCTGCAAGCACTTTTAACTGCCGGGATCGCATCATCGCCTCTCCTTGATTGCCCTCCGTAACGTCGATGCTCTCATGCGTATCGAGTCCCACCTGAACCAGTGAGGTAACCAGTGCGTACAATTCTTCATGTCCGGCAAGATTTCGTCCCGAATCCTTTAAAAATATGTATAGCAAATGAACACGGGCATCCGGAAAATTCGGAAGTTCCGTGTGGTTCTGAATCATATCATAATTTAAATATTTCTCTGCCAGTTCTGGTACGCGATACGGTTTCATTCTCAGCCTCCGTGCACTTGATGTTCTTTTGTCCAATTGAGCCCACAATCCAATCTATTATAACACATGTTCAAGGCACGTACATGCCCTGTCATCTACTATTTTACCCCTTTCATGGGCTGCTGAACTGCTTTAGCCAAAGATTCGTAAATGTTAGGTTGAGAGCGGCCGCAATGGGTTGCGGAACATCGCCGTTCTCAAGCTGGGTAAGAGCTTCTGCATTGCGCAAGTCCCAGGTATCCTTGTTCATGTTCGAAGCAAGCAGCATATACCGCTTCCCTCCCCAGCGATCGATGGCTACCACTCTTAGATACAACTGCTGCACATTATCCGTTCCTTCGAACGTAAAAGACATTATGCTGGCGATATCCTCATATACCTCGGCGGCCGTTTCCGGGGGGTCGCTTAATTTGATATCCAGCGTCAGGGCGCCTTCATCATAATCTGCCCGGCTTATTTTCAGATGAAGAGGAAGACTCATTAGGGAGTCCACGAGTCCGGCATCGCTTAACTCCCGACTGTGATAGGGAATCGCCGCTGCCACAGCGCCAACCTTATAACGGGCTTGCGATTGAAGCCCCATTAACAGTGTGAGCATGATAAATGCAATCGCCGCGGGCAGGAGTACGGCTCGTACGGATTGCCAGTGCTTCATGTCCTCAACCTCCTCTATACCTAGTTTCTTCCGCTCCTCATGAGTCCATACCTCATTGTATAAAGAAAAAAAGCAGGCTATGCCTGCTTCAAGGAAAACGAGCCGATCGGTTTAGAAGAACGATCGTGAAGTCCATACCACGGCTACTCCCAGCGCGGCGATCCTCGCCAGATTCATGAGGACGAAATTTTGCACCGCGATCACAAATGTCTTCTCTTTGGAAGGATGGGCAATGAACAGGGCGCTTTTTTTATAAACCGGGACAAGGGTCACGAACACCAGAAGAATTAACACGGGGTGCACCTTCATCAGGAGAAAAGCCACTAGATCCAGATAAGCAAGGCAGTACAGAATTCGGAACAGCTTCAGAGATGGCCTGAATCCTATATATACGGGTAGCGTGTACCTCTTGTTCTCCATATCCTCATCCATGTCGCAGATGTTGTTGGCCAACATGATGTTGGCAATCCCAAGAATGGCCGGCAGTGATACCACCAGCAGCAGCAGTACCTCAGGAAGGTTCACCTGAAGGGACAGAACGCCGTCCTGGAGGTCCAGAACCGCCAGATGACCACCATCCGCATGGATCCATGCCGCAATAAATAGAATGACAAATCCCATAAACAATCCGGAGAACAGCTCGCCTAGCGGCATCCGCGAGATCGGAATCGGTCCGAACGAATATAATATCCCTACGGCATAAGACAATCCCCCCAGCAGCAGGATTAACCAGCCCGTAGATAAGAACAGCGCGATCCCTGCACCAACGGCTGTCAATAGCAGTACGATGATGACGGACACGACCGCAGGCTCCTTAAGGTTATAACGTACAATGGCATTGTGCTGCTCGTAACCGAACCCGTTCTTTTTAATCGCTTTTTTATAGTCGTAATAGTTATTGATCGCCGTCGTTGCCATATCAAACGACAGCAATGATGCCAGCATCAGGGCAAAATGATATCCATCGAACTGCTGAAAACGAAACAATGCATACAAAGTTCCGAACAGGAACGGAATCATGCTGGCTACCTTTGTCTGAATTTCCACCAGTTTAAAAAAAGCTCGGATTCCCATAACCATCATCCTTTATCCAATTGATCTGATTTCAGATTAAAGGATTTCATGGCCGCGGTCTGTTGGAATTGTACTTGACAAACGAGTTTGCAAATGTGACGAATGTTACTTTTGGAGCAAGATCAAATTTATTCCGTTCTCATATCCAACAAGGGTACCTTTAACAACTCGCATAAAAAAGCCCCACCAATTTGGTGGGGCTTAGCCAAGATCATAATCCTAATTCAGATGCCGGATTCAATCTTCCCGTGCTTGGTCATGACCTCAGCTTTGCCGCGTATTTTCACCGCAGACGTATGATCCGTGAACTGGGCGATAATGACCTCGCCTTTGTCCAGCTTCTCGGTATGATGAAACCGGGTGTCCTGACCTCGGGTAAGGCCAATCACCTGCACGCCATGGTCCAGCGCTTTGACGATAAAATAATCCCCGTTTTGAACGTTCTCCATTGTTCAGACCTCCTCACCGTAAGCTAAAAGAAAAGGCCGTGAACGAATTCACGACCTCTGCTCTTAGGTAATATGTAGAAATCTTTATTTGATTCCGTCTTTGAGCGCTTTACCAGGTTTAAATGCAGGAATTTTGCTCGCAGGGATTTCGATTTCTTCACCTGTTTGCGGGTTGCGGCCTTTCCGTGCGGAACGCTCGCGAACCTCGAAGTTGCCAAAGCCGACCAGCTGTACTTTATCTCCACTTTGCAACGCTTCGGAGATTGCATCGAAAACGGCATCAACCGCTTTAGTTGCATCCTTCTTGGAAAGCTCAGTAGATTCAGCTACTTGTGTAATCAGATCCGATTTATTCATTCTTTCACCTCCCTAACAAGGAATGTGCTCCACTTGCTATTCACTGTTTCCGTTTTACCGCAAATTATACGTGCAATCGGGTATTTTACCCCTATCTCGCGTTTAGAATGCATGACGCGGAACAAATTTATAGTAATACAGCCATCTCATAATTTCAAGCGTTTTGCTTTGCCAGACCAAAGAAAACACGAAAAACAGCCGCTAATCGGGACTTTAGACCCGTTAGCGACTGCGTATTCAACACCTTAGCGATACTCACTTAAAGAATGATCGCGATCAAACCGCCGGAACCTTCGTTGATGATCCGACCTAAAGTTTCTTGCAATTTATATCTTGCATTGTCAGGCATCATCGCGATTTTGCCTTGAATTCCTTCACGAACGATCGAGTGCAGCGAGCGTCCGAATATGTCGGATTCCCAAATTTTGATCGGATCGTTCTCGAAATCCTGCATCAGATAGCGCACAAGCTCTTCGCTCTGCTTCTCTGTGCCGATAATCGGCGAGAACTCGGATTCCACGTCAACCCGAATCATATGGATGGAAGGCGCGGTCGCTTTCAATCTTACCCCGAAGCGAGTGCCTTGACGGATAAGCTCAGGCTCATCCAGCGCCATCTCAGCCAGGGAAGGAGCAGCAATACCGTAACCTGTCGTTTTAACCATTTCAAGCGCTTCAGCGAAGCGGTCGTATTCCCGTTTGGCATGGGAGAACTCCTGCATCAGCTGCAGCAAATGATCTTTCCCGCGAATCTCGACACCCACAACCTCCATCAAGATCCGGTCATACAGTTCGTCAGGTGCAAAGAGATCGATCTCGGCAACGCCCTGACCCATATTCATGCCGCTAAGGCCGGCATGGTTGATGAAGTCATACTCCATGAACTGGCTGACCACCCGATCCACGTCACGCAGACGGCGGATATCTTTCACGGTATCTCTGACCGAGTTCTCATAGTTGCTGCGCAGCCAGTGGTTCTCGTTAAGCACCATAACCCAGCTAGGAAGATTAACGTTCACTTCATGCACTGGGAACTCATACAATACTTCACGAAGAACGCCGGTTACATCATCTTCGGTCATCGTGGCTGCACTCAGTGTCATCACCGGAATGTCGTATTTCTCTGCCAGCTCGTTGCGCAGCTGAAGCGCTTCTTCGCTGCGTGGACGCGTCGAGTTAATGACCACCACGAATGGCTTGCCGACTTCCTTCAGTTCCTCGATGACGCGCTCCTCAGCCTCGACATAAGAGCTGCGCGGAATTTCCGCAATGCTTCCGTCTGTGGTGACAACGACGCCAAGCGTGGAGTGCTCCTGAATGACTTTTCGGGTTCCGATTTCAGCCGCTTCCTGGAACGGAATCGGCTCTTCGAACCATGGCGTCGAGATCATTCTCGGGCCATTCTCATCCTCGTAGCCCTTAGCGCCTTCAACGGCATAGCCTACACAATCCACCAGTCTGACGTTGACCTCAAGACCTTCCGTAACTTTGATCTGTACCGCGTTGTTCGGCACGAATTTCGGCTCGGTTGTCATGATCGTTTTCCCAGCAGCACTTTGAGGCAGCTCATCGACAGCTCTTACTCGATCCGCCTCGTTCGTAATGTTCGGGAGAACAACCGTCTCCATAAACCGCTTGATGAAAGTTGATTTTCCCGTACGGACGGCACCGACAACACCTAAGTAAATGTCCCCTCCGGTCCGTTCGGCAATGTCCTTAAAAATGTCCACTTTTTCCAAAAGAGATCCCCTCCTCAAATTACTCCGAAGGAAAAATGCTTTAAGAGCATCCGCTTCGTGTTCCACTCATAGCCAAAGCCATTGCAACAGATGAGCAGCCTTTACAATGTCGCCAGCATCCCGCCGCCGGTATTCCATGAGTTTTGATGGAAACGGCAAAGCGGCGTAACTCGTACATGCATTTGGACTAGTAACATCATATGTACCGGGTTCAAAAATATGACGGTTGCCCCTTAAAGTCCGTCCAGTTTTTTTTAAGATATCGAATAGGCCTATACCAACTAGACACCGCCATCGAATACCGTAAAGAAAAACTACCGCTGGGGCGCGGTTTGTCTTCATGCAACGCGCCTTCAGACGTTTTCATATGCCTCATGATGTGGGCAACCGGCTCTTGCCCGCACTACTCTTTCAGATTATGAATATGCGCGCACTTTAATAGATATTCCAAAGAGATTCAACCATTTTCAAAAAAATCTATCGAAGAAGGTTCTCCAGGAAAAAATGCAAACCGCCTCTTTGCTTTCGTGTGCTTATTCTTCAGGCAATATCGGTAACCATACAGGGTCAATCATGACCACCCGTCCAACGGGTGGTTTGCTCTTGGGGTATAACCCCTT